>CAIYUC010000015.1 GCA_903929315.1 uncultured Bacteroidales bacterium | reverse complement strand
GCTCCCGACTTTGACAGCAGATTGCCGTTTTAGCATATTTTTATTTTATAACTTACTGATATTCATTTTTATAGAAAATAGAAATTTATATTTTTAAAAAAATGTAGTGGACACTTTATTAACAAAATGATTGTTAATAGTTATTTTAGCTACTTGTTGATATATATTTGCGTCGTAAAACAAATCGACCATGTATATCCGGATAACTAAAAACAAAAGAGGTGACGCCTATTATCATCTGGTAGAATCCTTTCGAAAGGACGGCAAGGTTAAACAGCGTACCTTACTTTCTTTGGGCCGTGTTGAGGACAATAAGTTGGAACAACTTTCTGAAGCCATAAGCAAACATCTTGACACCATACATGTATTAGAACTGGCAAAACATGTAGATATTAATAATGCCTACATATATGGCTCCTTGCTTATACTTGACCGGTTGATGGATTCATTAGGAGTCAATGCGATCATAACTGAGATTGCAAACAAACACGAAAAACTTTCATATGATTTGAAGAAAGTTTTATTTACGTTGATAACCTCTCGATTTGTAAAACCTGTTTCCAAACTTGCACTATATGACCGATGGATAGAAAAATTTTATCCTGTCATGGTCGATCCTGACATTGCGCTTCAGCACCTTTATCGCAGTTTGGATATTTTGGCCGGGCACAAAGAACAAATCGAACAATCGCTCTATGAGTACAAGAAAGACTTATTCAGTATCAATATCGACATTGTGTTATATGATTTGACGACCTTACGATTTGAGAGCACGCGCGAGGATTTGGGAGAGCTACGCAGATTTGGATATAGCAAGGAAATGAGAACGGATTGTACACAGGTAGTCTTTGGTTTATTAACCGATACAAATGGCATCCCATTGAGTTTTGAAGTTCACCCGGGTAACACTTTCGAGGGGAAAACGCTCAAAGATATTGTTGATAAAATGAGAAAGAAGTTCTCCGTCAGACGGTTCATTTTTATAGCTGACAGAGGATTGTTTTCTGCTCAAAACCTTGATCACATTCGCAATCATAAAGGTGAATTTATTGTCGGATTAAAAATGGGTACGCTGAAAGATCAATTACAACATGATTTTTATGATATCCATCGGTTTGAATTTATCAGCGACGAACTGGCTATTTGGGAAACAACCCTTGGAGATGATCGTTGCATAATTACCTGGTCAAGATCCAGAGCCGAAAGAGATCGGAAGACCAGGGAAGATATCCTGGATAAAATCCGGGAAAAATTGAGCAAGAAAACTTCCCGGGCAAAAAGCTTTGTGACCAATCGCAATTACCAAAAGTATCTTCTCTTGCAAGATGATGCAAAGCCAATGCTCAACCAGCAAGCAATCGATGAACAATCACGTAAAGACGGCTTCTTCGGCATCATCACCAATGTGAAAAGCATGTCTGCTAAGGAGATCGTTTTTAACTACAAACAACTATGGAAAATCGAAGACTCATTTGGTGAATTAAAAGGCAGCCTCAGATCACGTCCTGTATTTCATTGGACGGATGAAAGGATCATCGGACACCTGGTTGTGTGCTTTCTTTCTTACCTCTGTGAAGCTCACATGACAAAAGCGCTCAGAGAGCAAAACAACAATTTGCAATCTAAGGCGATCACAGGAAAAATCATTAAATCCAGACCTCTCACAACAGCCATGGCTATGGAAGAATTAAACTCGGTATTGGCAATACCAGTGAAGATAAAATCGCAAATCATCTGGGTGAGAACAGACATCCCTGAAAATGCTCAAAATCTTTTGAAAGCTATGAACATGAGAATACCGCCAAAAATCCTATAAAAAGATCAAAATGTAGTGGCACAAACCTAAATGCCTGTTATTACTATGCTGTAAATAAATTAATTACAAAATTATGGTGTCAAACTCGGGAATTAACCACAATGGGCACAAAGGATTGCACAAAGTAACACAAAGAATACAACTCTAACATTTTACTTTTCAAATAACCCCTGATGGGATGAAGTTATATTGGAATCAAACAAAGAACTGACAGAATAAAACCGGGATTCCCCTTCCACAAATTTCGCATTTTTTACAAGTGTTTTCCCGGGGCCGCATTCGATAAATGATCTTACTCCTGAACTTTGAAGCTGTAACTGTGTGTAATACCAGTTCAAATTGGTGTAAAGGTTCCTGACAATTTCTTTTTCAAGGGCACTTGAATCTTTTAGAACTGATTGATCGATCAGCGAAACTATGGGTATTTCCGGGTCCTTAAAAGAAAGAGATTCAATAAATGCCCCGAAAGGTTCTTTTGTCGCCTCCAATAACTTTGAATGATAGGGAATAGTGACATTCAGCAACCGTATATTTAAAGCGCCTTCGTTCCGTGCCTTGTCAAGAATTTTTTTAATTTCTTCCAACGAACCGGAGAAAATAAATGAATAAGGACTATTCTGATTCACAATTTCTATTGTCTCTGAATCTTCATCCATGATCTGGATGATATCTTCCCGGCTCAGGCCTAAAACAGTACCCATTCCATATTTTTTCCCGGCCGTAAACTTGCTTATTTCCATGAAAGCATTACGGATTAAAAACAACCCATCCTCAAAAGATATTGATCCTGCCTGATATGCTGCAGCATAGATCCCCATGCTATACCCTGCGCACATTGACGGAACAATATTATTTTCCTTCAGGAATTCAGAATAAGAGCAACAAAGAAGATAAGTCATAAGTTGTGTCCTGAGTTCATCTCCAAGAAAATTCTTAGCATTATAGTTAAAATCTATTAATTCAGGATCAATGGCAGTGGCTGCTTTTTGGAGAAAAAAGTTGCAATATGATACAAACCCAGGAAGATTTGAAGATGGATCCTCGGGGTATTCTGTAACAAAGGCGGGAAAAATAAAAGCTATAGGTTTTTCAGGCACGGAGGCTCAAACAATTATTTATCAGTTTCCAATAATTTGTTTTCAAACTCGATGATCCGCATCTGCATCTCGATCAGTTCACCGATGGTTTGAACCGGGTGCTTTACAGCATATTTACCAATGGTTTTAAGTTCAATATCAAGATTGTACTTTTTTTTAAATATTTCGATCAGTTCAAGGAACATCAATGAATCGCCATCAAGATCTTTAATAATATTGGTGTTATCATTGATTGTCGGGAGATCAACTTCACATTCATCAGCAAAAAAATTATATATGATCCCGGTAACTTCGGCCCGGATATTTTCAGTAATCTTTACCATGTTTTAATAATTTGCGTTTAGGATTATTGCGCAAAATTAGGATATTTTTTGAAAATCAGTGTCGCATTATGTCCACCGAATCCGAAAGAGTTGGAGATTGCAGTCCGGATATCTTTTTTTCTTGATTTGTTGGGAACATAATCAAGATCGAGGTCTGGATCAGGGTGATCGAGGTTAATGGTTGGGGTGAGGATGCTGTTATTAATACTTAAGATCGTGATAATACTTTCGATGGCGCCGGCTGCGCCTATGGTATGGCCGATCATGGATTTTGAGGAAGAAACGGGGATCTGGTAAGCCCTTTTGCCGAATACCTTCTTAATAGCCATTGTCTCATAACGGTCATTCAATTCTGTGGACGTCCCGTGGGCATTGATATAATCGACCTCCCCCGTGGAGACTCCTGCATTTTTCAACGCTTTTTCCATGGTATATGCCATTCCTTCGCCGTCTTTCATGGGCGCCATTATATTATATCCTTCGCTGCTGATCGCATACCCGGCCATTTCGGCATATATCATTGCATTCCTTTTCCTGGCGGACTCTTCCGATTCGAGGATAAGTATTCCTGCACCTTCACCGATCACGAAACCGTCACGATCTTTTGAGAATGGTTTACTGGCTTTCCAAGGAGGATCATTCTGTACGGAAAGAGCATATAAGGCATTAAAGCCGGCGATCTCTTCACGGTTGATAATGGAATCAGCGCCGCCAACGATTACAATATCCGCCTGGCCGTATTTAATCATATCATAACCAAGCCCTATGGCATAAGCGGACGAAGCGCAGGCAGTGTTGACAACAAAATTAGGTCCCATCAATTGGTATTCCATGGATATCCATGCTGACATGGCATTGGTCATGTTTTTGAAAATGGAATTCTGGAGGGTAGTATCCTTCTCCGAGCTGGAATTACCTGTATTGACAACACCGAGGATAACGGCACATCGGGTTTTATCGACATTTTCGAAATTTAACCCACTCTGAGCAATAGCCTCCCGTGCACAAGTAAAACAAATCCTGGTAATGCGGGTCATTTGGCTACCCGCTCTTTTTTTGATATATTGTCTTGAATATTCCTCGAATTCCGGCGGAACTTCTGCAGCGATCTGAGTAATATTATCAGAGGCATCGAAAAGACGGATCTTTCTTACACCACTTCTTCCTTCGGTCAGATTGTCCCAATTTGACTTCAAATCAAGTCCAAGGGACGAAATGATATTCATTCCCGTAACAACAACTTTCCCCGACATGCTTCGATTTACGTTAGTTGTCTATGTTATTTTAGAGAATTGGCCCAAGTGCAAAAGGTTTTGACTTGTTTCTCTGTCAGAACGGCATCCGGGTGGCTGGCCTTGAAGCCTTTGGGAGGCATAGCTCCCTTGGTAACTTGTTTACACATATCAGCTGCTTTTGATATTTGTTTATCTGCAGTGTATGTATCCCATTTCGAGAGATTAACATGAGCCAAAGCCATTGCTTTACCACCTTCGGCATGACATGCGATGCAGGATTTCTGGGCGATTTTATTGATGCTATCGGGAATAACAAAACCCTTTACAGCAGCGCTCTTTGCCTGGCTGGATGCATTTGACGGTGTCAGCAACAGCATAGCAGTAATTGAAACCAATGCAATAACTGCAATCAGTGAATACATTCTTTTCATTGTTTTTCTTTTTATGAAGTGTTTTTTTAGTTAAGCAAAATTACGAAAACTTACTTCAAAATAAACGGAATAAAAAATAAGTTCCGGGATCATTGGGTAAACGGCCCTTTTTCGATGCCGAAATACTCCTTCAGTGCATTATTTATTTCTTCCGTGGTACACCTCGATTGCATGGTATATCGCTTGGCAGCCGAAATGTAAGAAAAGGTAAGCCTTTTGATAGTATCTTCAATCAAATGTTGAACTTTAGGGTCCTTCAGAAATGCAATATTTATGTCAGCATTCTCCCTTGTATAACCATAAAATCCGGATTGCGATCTTTGTCCGGGTTTCCCCTCACTGATCATGCTTTCCAGTTTCTCAATCAATGGTTTATAATAATCCTCATGCGGATACCCTCTGACATAATTTCTGATCGATGTCAGCATAGTATCAACTCCCACACTGTCAAAGAATTCAAAAACACCAACCGGGAAAAAGAAATGCTTGACAATCGCATCCATTTCCGGGAAGGTAAGAGTACCTTCCCGTACAATAAGATAAGCTTCGTTCTGGAAGTCAAGAAAAATTTTGTTCAGGATAAAACTGTTTTTTTCATTAAGAAGAAGCCAATTGCGCTTTATGATATACAGAAAATTTTTAACAAAGTCTTTGGTTTTCCTTGAAGTATCAGCGGTCGTTATGAATTCCACAATATTTTTCAAAGCAATTGGGTAAAAGAAATGGATCCCGATAAATTTATCCTTTCTTGATTCCGATGGAATTAATTCTGAAGGCCTGATGGATGAAGAATTTGAAGCGAGGATGCAGTTGCGTGATACAACCGGATCGATTGCACGGAACAATTCTTTCTTTAGTTCAAGGTCTTCAGAAATTGCTTCAATGATCAGATCACATGGGGAAAGAACAGTAGGATCACTGGAGATCACTATACTGTTTAGAAGAAAAGTCACGTGTTGTTCGTCCATCAACCCGTTATCGAAAGACCGTTTTATTTTTTTTTCAAAAGTATTCCTGATCTTATCAATATTCGCGGAAGGATGACAAATCCAAATCAATTTGAATCCGAAATCCAGGAGATAGTAAAATAGATTCGTCCCCATCTTACCCTCACCTATTATTCCAATATTAAAGTCATTATTTGTCATTAGTTTGTACTGGATTTTTTACTACTTTACCAGACAAGAGCTTTTAGCCATTTGATACTCGATACTCGATATTTAAGCTCAAATCCCACACGCACACATCGAGTATCCAGAATCGAGTATCCAGTATCTTTTTTCATCTTTGATTTAATTTTTGAATATCTTTAAATGATCCTTTATCTTGTGCTATCACGATCTTCCTGTACGTCTCCATATTTCGTTTATGATCCTTGATGTGCCTGTTATAGCCAAGCATGGACAACAGGAACCCAAGTCCTTTATCAATGGCAATTTTTTTCTCCCGGATGAGCTTTAAGATGAAGAAAAATAACTTCTTTTTTTCTTTATCTCTTGTGAGGACAAACTCTTTAAAGGTGATCCAAGACAGGCGGGCTTTCAGTAATGCCGGTATTTTGCCTCCCTTCCTGGTAAATGCTCCATCCTTAAATAATCCTTCGGCTTTTATCCGGATATTTTTAAAGTCATAAAATCCCGCAATGGTTTCCATGTATTTATCAAAGATCTCAATCTGGGTCATATTCATATAATGCAGGGTAGGGAAGTGGCCGACCCCTAATTCGGGATTGCAGTCAAACAACCTTCCTTCTTCCTTGTACCTTTTTTGAAGTTCTGTGCCCGGCGGCGCCGCAAGGAGGTGAAGGTTGACATTCGGAAGATTCATTTTTATAGTAAAATCGAAGATATCGTCGAATGCCTGCAGGTTGTCATGATCAAATCCTACGACAAACGAAGCGTTTATGTGTATTCCTGCAGCATGAATCTTCCGGATAGCCGGTTCATAGACGGAGGCTTCCTTGTTATGATGTTTATTCGACTCACTTAGACTTTCAGGGTTAAGGGATTCAAAGCCTATCAATATATTAAAGCACCCGGCCTCTGCCATAAGATGCAGCAGTTCTTCATCTTTAGCTACATCGAGGCTGCACATGCAACCCCAGGATATGCCCAGCGGTTTAATGGCTTTCATCAATTCCCTGGCATATCTCTTATTAATGGTCAGGTTATCGTCGACAAAAAAGAGATAGCTTGACGGTGCAACTTTTATTTCTTCCACCACATTATCGATATCGCGGTAACGCATTTTCCTGCCAAATATCTTTGGAACGAGACAAAAGTCACAGTTGTAAGGGCATCCACGCGAAACCTGTATTCCAACCTGGAAAATCTTTTTTATATTAACCAGGTCCCACCGAGGTGGTTTCTGCATTTTATAGGTACCGCAGATTTCATTCCGATAAACGGATTTTAATCTGCCATTTTCAAAATCCTCCAGGCATTGCTCCCACAATCCTTCAGCTTCTCCGGCAACGATAGCATCTGCGTGATGCAGGGCTTCTTCCGTCATAAAGGATGCATAAGGACCACCGAATACTACTTTTGTGCCCATTGACCGGTACCTATCTCCCAGTTCATAAGCCCTCCGGATAGTGGCAGCAATGGTAGTAATACCGATAATATCCGGCTGTCTGTCCTGTGGAAGTTCCTCAAACTCCTCATCAATAATGCGAATGTCGTAATGATCGGGAGTTAAGGATGCAATGGTCGGTAATGCCAGCGGTATCATGAAACGTTTTTTCCCGAATATCTTTGCCAGTTCGTTATGTGCAGGATAGTTGATATACTTTTGCCTGGGACTGATAAGAAGAAGGGAATATTTTTTATTTTTCATAGTACCGGATAGCATATCCTGCCTGCATAAACTTACTGACTTCCGTGACAAAACTCAGGATAAGATCGTTCTTGTTGAGTTTTTCTTCCTTTTTGATCTTATCAAGACAGAGAAGTGCCATCGGGGGACCGATATATCCCATAGTTGACATTTTCGTATACAGTGTATCTCTTGAAATGCCCAGGCTTTGACACTCGTCCATGACGAGTTCCGTGATGTGTTTGGAGGGGAAATTGACCTGGAAAAACCGCAAATCTGTGAGATCAATATCGTACTTCGCAATCATTCTTTTGAGTCCTTTCAGGAAAACGGATCCATCAGCTTCATGGAAATTGGAGCGAAGCTCTTCCTGGAACATCTGTGCAAGGTGATGATATCCTTTATCGAATTCTTCTTTGGGGTTCATCCAGTAGGCAGGGCGTTTGTTTCCCATGGCTGACGGTTTATTTCCACCAACCGACTCCATATACACGTGCTCAATGTAAAGTCCGTTGCTTTTCTGATTATCTGATTTCAGTATCAGGGCCGCAGCGCCGTCGCTGAGAAAATAACGCAGAAAAAGTTCTTCCTTTTTTATCAGCGGCTGGTTATAGTATTCCGCTACCAATTCCGAGGAGGAGATGCTTGAAGAGATGACCAGCGCATTTTTGTAACGGCCATTTCGTATCAGATCATAAGCGAGAAGGATTGCTTTATATGCAGACGTACAATTGGCATGGACCGATAGTTCCCCGCATTGTTCAATCCCAAGCTTTTCCTGGATCCTGACAGACGCAGTCGGCATTTGATCCTGGTGGGCACTACCATATACGATCAGTTCTATATCCTGAGGTTGCATCCCTGCATCACTAATGGCTTTCAGGGCGGCCTTCACTGACATCGTCACATTGTCTTCTGTAAACATCCTTGTTGCCGGGTCAATGGCAAAATGGTAATATTCAACATCGAGCATCTCTTTCATCAGGGACCGGATCCGTTTTTGCCAATTCCGGATCTTTCCGGGGGCATCATTCACTTCCCCAAGGTAATAATCCACCTCATCCGAAGATATTGCCTGACCGGGAAGAAAGGTTCCTGTTCCTGTGAGGCGGACAAATATTTCTGAAGGTGTGGGAATGTTCATATTTACCGGGTTATAATAGTTTGTTCAAGTATAGTTTTGCTTTTTCCTTATTATAGGAAGTGGTGATCATTCTTGCGAAACCGATCGCCATTTCCACTACCTGCTTTTTTGGGAAGATCTTATCCACAAGATTAAAACCAAGAGCATCCTCTGCCGAAAAAGTATTTCCATGCAGGACAAGTTCCAGCGCTTTTGATTTTCCCGAGAAGACAGATACTTTGGATGTACCGCCAATACCGGGGATCAGGTTATACGTGCTTTCCGGTAGTCCAAACAGAGCATCTTCCCCGCAAAACCGGAAATGACAGAATAAAGCCAGCTCAAAGCCGGAACCCAGGCACACTCCCCGGATAGCTGCTATCACAGGAATATTCAGCGCTTCAAGAGAAAGGAAAGTTTTATAATTCTTTTCTAGAAAAGAGGAAAGATCGACCGTTTCCCCTCCTGAATCTTTTTGAGATTCATGTCTCACCAGCGAGAGCAATTGATCCAGGTCAGCCCCGGCCGAGAAATGCCTACCTCTGCCGCTGATCACGATGGCTTTCAGATTCTCCATGGAATGAAGCCCATCCAGAAGATGATGAAATTCCGAAAAAAAATCAATCGTCATCTTATTTGACGGTGGTTGATCCAGGATAAGGTGGCCGATATCATGAACCAATTCGAAAGAGATCGTTTTATACTTCAACGACATGCAGTAACTGTTAATTATCCTGATTATTATTTCGTCTTTCCGCTTCCTCCGATGCCAGTTCACAGAACATTCTTGTCTCTTCTTTCATGGCCTCCTGCATAGAGAGATGCTTTGTATTCATGAGTGCCAGCATCACATAATGAATGACCTTTAATGACCTCCCTTCAGTCATTTTTATTAGTAACGAAAAGGAGAAGTCAAGTACTTCACTATCCGGAACAATATAATCGGCGATCTTCATTTCCCGGGCTTCTTTAACATCGATCATATCTCCTTTCAGGATCATTTTGAGAGTTTGCGGGAACGACGCTTTTTCTGAAAGCCGCTCGGTACCGCCTAACCCCGGTATCAGACTATAATTAGATTCAGGAAAAGCAAACAGCGCATTCTCACTGCAAACCCTGAGATGTGCAGTCAGTGCAATCTCGAGTCCAGCTCCGAAACAGACTCCCCTAATTGCAGCTATTACGGGGATATCCAGGTACTCAATATAATCCAGAAGCGCTTTGCCTTTTTCCAATTGTCTCGTCATATTGTCCCTGTCTTTCGCCATTTGGAAAAGATCATCCAGTTTTGCGCCTCCTGAAAAGTGCCTTCCTGCCCCGCATATAATGATCCCTTTAACCTTTTCATGCCGGATCTGGTTTTGTAAAAACTCAATCCCGATAAACTCAGGTTCCATCAAATAATTTTCAGGAGGGCTACTTAGTGTCAGGATCCCAATCGAATTTTTCACTTCCCATTCAACATTCTTACTTCTTTCCATTGTCAGGTTGAATTTGTTCAAAATGAAAAAGGATATCAGGTAGTTCCTGGGGGATTTTCATTTTATTAATAAGTAAGGTTTTTACTGTCGCCCGCGTGATAAGTATTTGTGTCTTTACATTGCGGATCTTTTGATGAAAGACCAGGTAAGGTTGGCGCTTTTCATAGGTCGTTTCAATGGCCAGTTCATCAAAAAGACAGGCTTCACGCATATACCGAACGCTTGATTCTGTGACAACGAGGAGCAAGCCATTGTCCGAAAAATAATCCAGGATATTCAATTCCCTCATCACTTCCCATCTTGCCTGCTCAAAATATTGCAGGTAAACTGCATTGTTTACATGACCGTACGAATCAAGTTCGTAACCTCTCACCGTTATCTGGGTCTGGAATATTTTCATTTTTCTAGAAAGTAACCTTTAAATTTAAGGAATAGAAGATCATCTTTCGATATGGTTCCTGCAACATCCCAACCTTCTGCCCCCTGCTTTTTTACACTGATCTTTATTTCAAGAACCGGGTATTTTTCAGGGACAATGATATTCAGGAATTTTATATTATCTGAATTTACCAATGAAACCTCCTTGTGAATGATCTCTGAGAAAATTTCCATTAGCATTTGTATCTGGCATACTCCCGGAACGACAGGATTCCCGGGGAAATGTCCCATGTAGACCGGATGCAGTTCGTTTAGTTTGATCCTTGCAGTATAAACCTGTGTATCAAACCCCATTGTGGCATTCTTATTTTCTGCAGGTATTAATGAAAGGATTGTATAAAAACTGTCTTTCAGCACGGAACGGAACATTAATTGAATTAACCGGATTTTGGGTTGTAAAAGTAGGTAAAAAAGCTGTCTTTTCAGAGATGATTTCGTTCAGGGTCTGAGGTAGACTAATTTGATCCTGAGCTTCTGAACAGGATGGAAGATGTTGATCATCCATGGTATATCAGCGTAATATTGTTTCAGCGAAATGATCGCCTTATTGAAAATTGTTTGTATGTACCGGATCTCTTTTATTTCTTTTGTCTTGCTATCAACATAATATTGATAGCTTCCCAAACCTGAATAAACCTTATAGTTTTGTACATCTAGGTCCTGGTTTTGCATGACTTTTATTTTTTTTATTGTTGTATCGGGAAACAAGATCAACCGGAAATCCTTCTCAAGGAGTGACAATAGAGCTTTTCTTTCGAACGATGGGAATAATGTCCGGATGAGAAATTTCCCCTTACAGAATTCGAAATAAAAAAAACAGATGCCAAATTCATTGGTGAAAACAATGCTGGTGGAACTGTCAGAGGTTTTTTTAATCAGTAAAAAGCCGGTAATGTGATTTTTCGAAATATCAAAAGTCATGCGGAATAATCCTTTTCGGAAGTTTTCCGGAAATACCGGTGTCCACTTGAGTTCCGTGTTGTCTTTATTACGTTCGGAATCCGGAATCCTATCCTGGGTGTAGGAAAAAGGACAAAGAAGGGTAAATAACAGACTAATTAAAATTGAATTTCTCATCCGGAACCGGTGCATTTAACTTTTTATCAATAAAATCAATTTTTGTAAAATCACCGGAAGATTCATACATCTCCAGTTTTGAGATGGTGTAATCGTTTTTGTCGAAGTAGATCCAGATCTCATTCAGGTACTCTTTTAAGCTGGGTATTAAAGGGTGCAACTTGACGAGAAAGTAAGTATTGTTTTCAAAATATGCCGCTGCAAAATTTTTATCATCTTTCAGAATGGTTCCCCGGATACATCCGATCATGATGTTGTTTATCTCGTTGAACATCTTATTGGAATGTACATCAAACTGGTTAGCTTTATCCTCATCTTTTATAAAGATCTTATCGTCTTTAAAGATGACCAGGTAAGAAAATGGTTCCGTATATTCCCAGCGCAGATTCTTTTCTTTCTTGAAGAGAAAATGTCCTTTTGTGATGATCTTTTCAGAAAGGACGCTCAGGTTCTTTTCCTGGATAATGTTACTCGTCAGGGTGGATATTTTTTGAGTGCTTTGGGTTAGCTGCTGCAGGAATAGCGAAGGATTTTTCATTTCCATGAATTTGCCCTGCGAGAATCCAAAAATGGTCATCAAACCCGCTGAGATCAACAACATTGATTTTCTTAATATATTTCTCTGCGTCTCTGCGCCTCTGCAGTAAAAAAAGGCTATTTGGACAACCCTGTTGAGGGGGTGAGTTTTTTGGATCAGATCAGGCATAAGGTTGAATTTCGAACAATTCAGCGAGACTTACAACGGTAAATCCATTCTCTTCAATATACTTCATGAATCCTATCAGGACAGGAATACACTGTGGAATGGAATCGTGCAACAGCACGACATCCCCGGGTTTAAGTTTACGGACCAGCCGTTCCAGGATCTTTCCCTCGTTTTTTGTCGTTGTATCCCATGCCCGGTTGCTGAATCCGATAATATGATAGAGGAAGGATCGCAAAGCTTTTTTCAGGGGTGGGTTAATGACACCATAAGGAGGTCTGAACAACAATGGCTTTTTGCCGGTAATTTCAAGGATTTTTTGATCGGTACTAAAGAATTCGTTTTTCATCATTGTGGAAGAAAATAAATCGAACCAATCGGAATGGGAATAAGAATGACTACCTATAAGATGGCCTTCCTGATCCATCCGTTTTAAGATTTGTTCATTGTTGTCAATCTTCCTTCCGATGCAGAAAAAAGTTGCCTTTGCTTTTCCCTTTAGAATATCGAGGATTGCACGTGTTATTTCAGGGTCAGGACCGTCATCAAAGGTAAGTGCAATGATCTTTTCCTTCGTTTCTTTTTTACAATACGCTTTCATATAAAAACCACTGCTGATGAAAAAAGATAAAAAAACAGACAGGAACATGTAAACAAAAACAAGGATGACATAAAACAATACCGGGACCAGGTGCATTGACAGCGAGATCATGTTCATCACAAACAGGAAGATGAAAAAGGTTATCGAAGTCGTTCTGAATGTGATCATCTAATCCTGGCTGATAAGCATTAATGAATGATCAAGATTGCGGTAGTGATTATAGATGAGGATATTTTTCATCTTTGTGCCGGCAAGGAAACCTGATAAAACAACCGGTGGTATCCTTTGATGTTTGAGGATCTTCGCGGCCAGCCATAAGGCAAATGCACCGGAAGTAAAATATTCACCGCAAAGATGTTTAAAGCAGCCTGTTCTGGTATTTCTTAAAAGATCCAACCGAAGCAGTTCATAGTTCATATCCTGAGTCGGGTCACCATTCATCCCAAGTATGACCAGGTCTATCCCTTCTATTGAAAGATTTTGTTTTTGTATAAATTGCTGAATGCGTGATTGAATTTCAGAAGTATCCAATGGTTTGAAAAAGGTATCTACCCCGATTACTTTTGCATAGGAATTTTCGGTCTTGTCCGTCGACAACAGGAAAAATGCAGCCCCTTCGCCGGCGATGCTGCCGCGCGTCTTATCCTGGAACAATCCAAGATTATTCACAGGTTTTCTCCTCCAGTGTCCTAACCGGTTCATGATCGTAAAAGAATTGTCCGTGAGCTCATCCATTCCTCCAAGCAATACTGTCGTTGCCTGACCGAGACGAAGTTGAATAAGGCTGTCCAATAATGCACTCTCGAATGAAATCCCACGGTTTACATAGGTGAAATTATAGTTATGGCATTTCAGCAGGAGGGCGATCTGCGCACTGACAGTGTTATGAGTGGATTGGATAAATGAAGTAGGAGTGAGGAACTCTTCATTGTTCCTGATCAGGGTGGAAAGAAATTTCTCGGTATCTTCAATGCAACCCAGACCAGTACCTGTGATGATGGCATCAGGCAAAGGTGCCCCTGCATCCTTAAGACAAATGTTTGATGCAGCGATCCCCATCTTAATGATATGGCTCATTCTTCTCGCCATATCTCCGCTGATATAATCCTTATAATTTGGATCTTGGCATTTCAACCGGTTTGATTCAACAGCTACGACCTCATCCAGGAATAGTGCATTGTCAAATGTTTTTTGAGGGGAAATATTCCCTACACCGTTGATATATACCTGCTTCATCCCCGTTTCAGTCATACTTTGAAAATATCAGTGTTGAGTTATTTCCTCCGAAACCGAATGAATTGGATAGAACATTTCTCACTTCAACATCCTGACTCAATTTCGTCACCGGTTGAATTTTCAGTTCCTTCATCGGGGTAGAAAAATGGAGGTTCGGATAGATCATCCGATTGCAGATTGCTAATACTGACAATACTGCTTCGACAGCGCCGGCAGCTCCCAAGGTATGACCGGTAAACGATTTTGTGGAACTGAAAGGCGGCACTTTTTCACCAAACAGTCTTTCCAGCGCTATTCCTTCGGAAAGATCATTATTTTGAGTGCCTGTTCCATGGACATTGATATAATCGATCTGGTCTGCCTTAATGTTGCTCATGTTGAGCGCTCCCTGCATTGCAAGGAATGCGCCGGTTCCTTCCGGGGAAGAAGCCGTTTGGTGATAAGCATCGTTTGCATTTGCATAACCGGTCAATTCACAGTAAATCATTTTACCTGAACGGCTGACTATTTCCTCCGATTCCAGCACCAGGAAAGCCGCTCCTTCTCCAAGTGTAAGCCCATTACGGTGCTCATCAAACGGCTTACATCTCTCCTTGTCAAGGATCATCAGGGTGTTGAACCCATTCAGGGTGAATTTTGTGACGGCATCCGATCCACCTGCAATAGCACGATCCATCAGCCCGGCTTTGATAAGCTGGGCGCCGAAAATAATAGAATTGGCAGAGGAGGAACAGGCTGTGCTGAGGGTCGTCCGGAAACCATTGATACCGGTATATTCGGCAATACGGGTCGTACTATCCCCACAATCATGGTTCACGATATCGATCAACTTACCCTTGCGGTTATCCTGCAGGAATTCCTTAAAAAAGTTCTCACTACGATCCATCCCGCCCACGGTAGTGGCCGATATTAGTCCGGTCCTGAATTTTGTAAGATCCTTAATAGTACTTGCCTGCAGGGCAGCATTGGCGGCTACCATACCAAGTAAAGCTGTACGTGTAAGATTTCTCCTACCGGAATTCCCGGTCATTTCGCGTAGTTCATCGTTCGACAGTTTCACCTCAGCAAGGGGAAATTTGCCTTTGTGAATGGTATCAAAGAGCGTAATCTCTCCAATACCTGTTGTTTCTGAAATAAGGGACGACAAGGTTTCATTAACATCATTGCCAATGGCTGAAATGATGCCTATACCTGTAACGAAAACCCTTTGAGACATTTGAAATAATTTATTGCCTGACCGAAGTATTTCTCCTGAAGAGGTGCAAAGGTAAAAGGAAAAAATGAATGAGGAAATTATAAGAAGACTTTGAAACGGGAGTTTGGGTGAAGGAGTGAATGTGTGTGAATAAAAATAATCTCATCCCTTCGGGATTATATCAATGCCAGTCCAATTGTTGAAGCAATCTTAGAGCAAACGAGAGTAATCTACTGATATAGGTTTGATGGCTGGATTGAATATGAAAAGCGATTTTATCTGAATAAAAGCCCGAAGGGCTTTAATCTGAATAACCATCGGTGATACCGGTTGTTGATGAACCGAATCTGTCAACCAAAACCCTGATAGGGTTTAATAAAGCAATGAATAAAAAAAGGAAAGAAGAAAAGGGGAAAATTATTAAAAGACTAAGGATCATGCTGCTACCAGGATCAATGAATGATGTACATTCCTATATTGATTGTAAATCAAAATGTTCCTGATATTAGTTAAAGGCGTAATTTTGATTATAAGAACAGGAGGGATCACCTGTCGTTTAAGGATATTCGCTGCAACCCAAAGTGCGAAACCAGTAGAGGTATGGTATTCACCACACAGGTGTTTGAAATAAAGAAGTGTTTTATCAGTGAAAAGTTTTTCAGCCAGTGTGTAATAAATCGGGTCAAAGTCCTGATCGCCGTTCATTCCGGTAAGAAAGATATCCACATCCTGCATTGTTAACCCTGCTGAAGTAATGATATTCCTGATTTCCTTTTCAACTTCATCCGTGCTATCCGGTTTGTAAATCGTTTTTACACTTAAGATCCGTGCATAGCTTTTTTCGTTCTTTTCGGAAGAAAGGATAAAATAACCGGAGCCTTCTCCTGGAAGAGCGCCCTTTGTCTTACTTTTAAGGATTTCCAGGTTGTTCACCGGTTCCATTTTCCAATGACCTAACCTCCGGATGAGGGAAAGGTGGTTCATGGACATTTCGTCGATTCCACCGACGAGGACATTTATAGCGCTCTTTTCTTCCAGTTGCATCAATGCATCGAGGAGACCGCTTTCAAATGAGAATGACCTGTGAACATAGGTTGAATTATATCCGGAGCATTTCAGATTAATGGCAATCTGCGAGCTGATGGTATTATAGGTGGATTGGATGAAGGGGGTGGGGTTGAGGAGAACCTTATCAAGATGGATGGTACCCAGTATTTTCTCAGTATCCTCAATACTTCCCAACCCTGTCCCGGTGATAATGGCATCCGGCATAGAGATTCCAGCTTGGTCCAGACAAAGTTTTGCGGAGGTTATTCCCATCCTGATCAGCCGGCTCAGGCGGCGTGCCAGCAATGGATCGAGATATTTTTTGTAATCCGGCTCCAAACATTTCAGGTAATCAGCATTGTGCTCAATGATCTCCGTAAGGAAATCCTTTCCTTCCGCAGTTTTTTGCGGTGAAATAAGACCGATTCCGTTTATATATGCTGTCACTTTCTGACTTTGTTACTTTGTCACTTTATACCCCTAACCCCGGCCCTTCCCCCAAAAAGGGGAAGGGAGGAATTGTTACTGTTACTTTGTCACTGTGTTACTTTGTTACCTTGTTACTCTCCTGAAGATCAAACTTGTATCATTCCCCCCGAACCCAAATGAATTCGACATCACAGTATTTACCGGAACATTCCTGAGCAATTTAGTAACTGGGGTAAAAGTTAACTCTTTCATTGGTTTTGAGAAATTCAGGTTGGGAAGGATCATTTGATGCTGAATGCATAGGATCGATAAGATGGCTTCTGCTGCACCGGCTGCACTGGTCGTGTGTCCGGTGAAGGGCTTGGTGGAACTGACCAGAGGTATATCCTGCCCGAAAAGTCTTTCAATGGCAAGGCCTTCAGCAATGTCATTAATATCAGTTCCGGTGCCATGTGCATTTATATAATCGACAGTTCCCGGATTTAAACCTGACAGATCCAGAGCTTTTTTCATTGAGAGGTAAGCTCCGATCCCATCCGGTGAAGAAGCGGTCTGATGGAAAGCTTCACAGGCATTTCCCCACCCGATCAATTCACACAAAATCTGTTTGTTAGAGGTCTTCACCGATTCTTCTGATTCAAGTACAAGATAGGCAGCGCCTTCACCTAATGTTATTCCATTTCGTCGGGCATCAAATGGTTTGCATGGTTCTTCATCGAGAATTTTTAATGCATTGAATCCTTTGAGATGGTACTTAGTCAATGCTTCTGTCCCGCCGGTAACAACACGATCAAGCAATCCGTGACGGATCATCCTGGCGCCGAATAAAAGGGCATTTGCAGAGGAAGAACATGCTGTGCTAATGGTTGTCAGAAAATCCCTGATACCTAAAAGATCGGCGATCTTTTCGGTGCTGTCGGCACAATCATAGGTGTTGATATAAATGTTTCGCGAATCATTGTGAAGGAAATCCTGATAATATAATTCGCATTTATCCATCCCGCCAACAATCGTGGCAGAAATCAGCCCCGTTCTTAATTCCGGTGAATGGACACTGTTTGCATGGGTCCAGGCTTCCTTTGCAGCGATGATCCCCATCAATGCTGTTCTGGAATAGCCTTCACTATATGTGATATCTGCAAGCCTGAAAAGATCTTCCTCTGAACATTTGACTTCTGAAACGGGAACATCTTCGGTGAGGTAGTTTTTACGATAGGATATTTTACCGATCCCGGATCTGGATTGAAGGAGGGAATTCATTGTTTCACGGAGGTTATTTCCAATCCCGGAAATAATGCCCAGACCCGTAATAAATATCCTCCGCGGCATCCATTAACCTTTTTTATGCTCGGTGATATATTCAGCCATGCTCCTGATTGAATAAAATATTTTTTTCCCCTCTTTTGGATCCTCGATCTTAATTCCATAATTTTTTTCCAACAGTACGATCAGTTCCAGCGCATCGATAGAATCCAATCCTAATCCTTCACCGAACAGAGGAGAGTCAGGATTCAAATCTTCAACCGAAATATCTTCAAGGTTCAACTGTTCAATTACCTCTTTTTTTAGTTTGTTTATCAGTTCTTCCATAAAACTAAATTCTCTTATTTAAATAAAGCTGAGTTACATTTTCTTTTGTGAATGCAAGGTATTTACCAATCTCTTCGTTCCTTCCCGCCAGTATCTTTTCTTTTTCAATGATCATCAGAAATGATTCATAATCTTCATGAAGCAGTTCCACCCATCCGCATATACATGCCTGTATACGATTATTCTGCAGCAGGTTCTCAACATAATTGCAGATCAGTTCAGCATTAAAATTTTCCGAGATTAAAAAGGCATTTTCTCCTTTTATCCCGTTCTTTATACAAATTTCCCCGATCAGAATATTTGGCAGGGTATAAACAAATACCGAAGGACTTGGATAATAATCAGCGCTGTCGGAAATCGTCTCCTGGTAATGAATATCCGTATCCAGGCTTGAACTGGAATTGGCTATTATTACACCTAATTCATCCCTCTTATATTGATCCGGGATATTCCTGCTTTTAAAGATCAACTCTGCAGTCAGGAACCCAAGTTTGCTCAGGTTATCCATCTTATAGAACTTCGGATAATTGAGCTGTTCCTGTTTATACAGGGCTTTTATAAAAGTGGCAAAGTTAATATAATTTTCATCAACCTCCACGGTTTTGCCATCGATCACAACGCTGTTTTTTCTAATTATTCCCCAACCGGTTATAAAGTGATCAGCCATAGGATGATAGATCTATTATGATGAATTTTTATGAAAGATTAGAGCGGAATTACATCCGCCAAAACCAGAGGCGATCTTAAGAGAGTTCCGGACATTTGCAACTTTAAGTCCGGTGATCACATTGATCTTTTCAGGAACACCCGGTTCGTTGAATCCTGCCGACCGGAACAACATATTTTCTTTCATTGAATGTATGGTTGCAATCGATTCAATCAAACCGGCAGCGCCTAGTGTATGTCCCCAGTATCCTTTGAAGCTGTTTACCGGAATATCATTCAATTTTGCCAGGCCCAGGGCCTTCGATTCCATTTCATCATTGAAGGGGGTGGCAGTGCCATGGGCAGAAATAAAATCGATCGCGGAAGGAGCCACCTTTGCTTCTTTGAGAGAGTTGTTAATTGCGCAGAACAATTCTTCTCCCGTCCGGGAAGGTCCCGAAATATGATTGGCATCATTGCTTGTTGAGAACCCTTCAATAGTGATCTTATCACCCGGTTCTTCAGGTTCCAGGGAAGAAATGACCATTGTGCCACAGCCCTCCCCAAGCGATAAGCCATTTCGGGTTCTGTCAAAGGGTCTGCAGGGCTCAGGACTCAGAGACTGAAATGACTGAAAGCCGGAAATCACAAATTTTGTCAGGATATCGCCGCCGGTCACCACGGCATGGTCAAACAACCCGGACCGGATATACCGGTAAGCAGTTCCGATGGCCATCGATCCTGAAATGCATGCATTCGAGATAATCAGTGGTGGATGATGAAAGCAGTAGAATTTCCTTATGACATCCGCCAGTTCCCAAAGGAAAATACGATTTTCACTGAACAGGCCTTTTTTCCCTGCTTCCAACAGATCGATGTTTCCTTTGGTGGTGGAAAGCACTAGAATAGTCCTGTCACCGGACAGGTCAAGATCAACATCCCGGATTGCATCATAAATAGAAATCATGAGCATTTTCTCCATCCGCGTAAATGTTGTTCCAGTCATTTCCGGATGAACCAGAGATACCAGTTGACTGAACCGTTCCTCCAGCAATTGGGTGTTCACCTGGGAAAGCGGAATCGGAACCGGTGAGAAGGAGGGATCAGTGACAATCTTCAACCCAATATAATCCTGCCTGATATTGGTAATTGTTTCAGGAGTTGAAAAACCTAAAGAAGTAATAATATTATCGCTTATGACGAATATTCCGGTCATGTTCAATGATGAATTAAAGAATTCCCCATCTTTTCTTCCATGCAAGATAAAAGGCAGGGAAGGTGAGGAGAAGTTCACCGTCAGGAGTGAGGAATACCTGCATGGAGCTTCCGGTAGCGACCAGTTCGTTATCAGATTTCCTGTAAATTTTATAGTCAAACAGGATCTTTGCTGATTCCGAATTGATATATCGTGTTTCAACGATGGCTACATCCCCGTAAACAAGAGGTTTTTTATAATCGCAAGTGGTTTTTACGATGGGGATCATCACATTATAGTTGTGAACATCGAGGTATCCGATTTTGTATTTAGCGCCAAATGATTCGCGCCCGTCTTCAAAATACTTCAGGTAATTACCATGCCAGACGATACGCATGGAATCGACTTCTCCGAATCTTACTTTGATCTCTATCCTGTCAGTTAATTCCATACTATTTTTTGATGGGACTTTTAAATTTACGATAGACAAATGTGATCAGCACAGTACCGAGGAAGAAGGCAACTAATTTAAAGAATTCCGGGAGAATATTTATAAAGCTCCCCCCTCTTAGGAAAACGCTGTAGAAACCTGATATTGCCCAGTTGAAGGGACTGTAAATGGCTATGTGGCGCATGATCCCGGGCATCAGGTAAATGGGTACCCATATTCCTCCCAATGCGGCAAGAATGATAATAGAAACAGAACCGAACCCGGCGGCTTGCTGATGTGTAGTGGATAATGTCCCGATCATCAGGCCGTAACCCAGGGCCGCCAGAGAAGTTGCAAAAGCCATCAGGGCTAAAGGAAAAAACTGATTTCCGATCACCAGCATCGGTACCTGGAACAATGGAAGAATATAAATACCGGCAAGGATCATCAATGTACATTGAATCATGCAAACAACCAGGTAAACGGCTGACTTTGCCAGCAATACCAGGATGTAAGGGATTGGCAATGAAAGTAAACGGAAAAGACTTCCTCCCTCCCGTTCCTGGATCAGGCTACTGGTAAGAGGAATAACGATAAAGAACATGGAAAAGATAGTCCAGGCAGGTACATTATGTTGCACCGTATTCGGTGTTTTTTCTATGGTCCGCTCGGAGGGGAACACTTCTTTGAATTCCATTCCTTTATTATAGTTTATCTCGGGAGGCTTGAACATGGGAAACTGTTTAGACATCTCCTGGTTAAAGGTACGGAATACCATCTCATTCTCATTCCTGTAATTGTATTCCCTGATCGAGCTGAGAACTGCGTTTTTAAAAGAGGGTTTTATGGTGGGATCGAAAAATATCGTCACAGTATCCACAGCGTTGAATGGGATATCCTTGATCATCACCGGGTTTATCAATCCGAAACCGGCCAGTGTCTTTGCTACCATAATCCTGACATTTGTACGGACGGATCTGGTGATCCCCTTGGGAATCACGATGCCGATCAGGTATTTGCCGCGCTTGACGGCTTCCCTGGCCGATTCTTTTGTTAAAGGTGCAGAACCCAGGCTGTCGATGATGGTAAAGAATTGAGAATCATTCAGGCCTTTTCTGATCTTCAGGCTCAGGCTGTCGCGATCATTATCGACAAACAAGATGGGCACCTTGGATTCTTTCACATAGGATCCCCAGCCGACCTCCTGGAGCAAGGACATCAGGATGATAAGGAACGAAGGCATCAGAAAGAGAATAGCCAAACCTGCCTTATCCCTTATGAGCAAAAGCCCTTCTTTCCTGACCGCAAATAAAAATTTAAACATCTTCCCTGTACTTCGTAAATGTTAATCCCTGAGTTCTTTCCCGGTAAGATAAAGGAAAAGGTTTTCCAGGTTTTTGAACTCCGGGTGATCAGCGACCAGTTCTTTCGGATTACCGATTGAAATGATGGATCCCCGGTCGATGATCGCCACCCTGGAACAGAGGTTTTCGGCTTCTTCCATATAATGAGAAGTATAGATGATGGTTGTTCCCTGCTTATTGAGAGCTTTAAGGTAATCGAGGATCACAATCCGGGATTGTACATCGATACCTACGGTCGGTTCATCCAGGAACAATACTTTAGGTTCATGCAGAAGTCCTGCGATCAGGTTCAGCCTTCGTTTCATACCCCCTGAAAAGGTATCGACCTTTTTCTTCGCAAAGCGTTCCAGGCCAAAAACGATCAAACGCTCCATGATTTTTTCCCGGAGCACTTTTCCTCGCAGATTATACATATTCCCGAAAAAGGTAAGATTTTCCATGGCTGTCAGCGTAGGATAAAGAGCAACCTCCTGGGGTACGACCCCGATGATCCGCTTTATACCCTGCAAATCGGATTTTATATCCAGGCCGTTAATGGTAATCATTCCCTCCGTTGGTGGAAACAAGCCACAGAGGATGGATATTGTCGTTGTTTTCCCGGCGCCGTTCGGACCCAGGAGACCGAAAATTTCACCTTTGAAAATATCCAGCGTGATGGATTTGATGGCAGGATCTGAACTCCCTTTATAATATTTGGTAAGATCCTGTATTCTGATAAAAGGTTGTTCCACCATTCTTACAGTTTAATCTTGTCCAGCTTCTTATAGACTTTTTCTTCCATTCCTGCAATTTCAACCAGCATGTTTGCCAGCATTCCATAATCTTCCTGCGGCTGAGACCGGTTCTTACAATTCCGGGCACCGATATAGGCAAATTCTCTCCACCGGTTTGCAGCCTTCCCCATCATATCCGAAGCTTCCAGCAATTCCAGGTGATTGAATTTCTCACCCGATTCTTTGAGAAAAGCTCCGTAGATATACCTGAAACCGGCACCACCGGTACCAAAATCTTCCGACATACGCAGAATTTGCCCAAGATAAAAGGACGCTTTCTCATTACCCAGCTTTTTCGGCCATTTTTTAAGATCTTTTGCCATCCATCTTAATCCTTTCACTCCGATCAGCGGGAATGGCACCTTGATCATTTCATATACGGTTTTCCTGATCCCGGCAACCACCGCCGACCGGATATCCAGTTCCTTATCAATGTTGTTTATCCAGTACATCTTTCCTTTTGGTGCAAAATGTCCCTTCGCATAACGTACCCTGAGAAGATCATCATAAGTAAGGATCTGCGGATATTCCATCACGGTATCGCTGATATGATAAATCCCGTCTTCCTTTCCAAAGCAGACTATATTGTGCATGTTATAATGCATCCTGTATTCAGGCGGGAAAAAGGTAAGGTTGAACACGCCAACCTGCATCCCTGTCGGGATCCCCTTTTGAAGGTTACGATCCAATTGCTGCATGGCCTCTTTGGGATCTTTAAATTTCCTGATCACGGTGGCATCCACTTTCAGGTATTTCATTGAACGGCGGAAAACAGTATTGGGTAAATTGCGAAAGGAGATCATGGGCGCAAACTGCAGTTTCAGGAACGGAAGATAGCTGAAATACAAACCGTTCCCGATGCCGAATGCCATGGGTTCCGATAAAGCAATACCTTTGAAATTAAACAGGTTTGAGGTAGCCCCGCTTTCACAATGACCGGCCTGCCTGTGTTCATATTTGATCATTATTTTGTCTGATTCCATCAATTTATGTTTAGGCTATTCTACGTTTTTCAGTTCCTCGATGCTGATGTTAAATGCCTCTGCATATTTCTTAAGCGTTTTCTCGCTGAGCCGTTTAAATACACGCGGTTTAAAATGACGTTTCACTTTCCAAAGTGAAATACCTGCCAGCATTGACAGGTTTAACGGATCCACCAGGTTTTTCTCCATGTAATAGACGATCGGGCTCACTTTTCCTGCATGTACTTTTCCTCTAGCTTCCTCGATCCGCTCATGAAACAGATCCCATGCCTGTTGCAAAGTGACCCGGTCTGTTTCCCCGTGAAATCCGACTGATTTTTCAAATTGTCCTGTTTTGTCATAATTATAAAACAGTTCCCTGTACTGGCCATGCCTTTTATCCGTATAGACGGGATCAGAATTGGTTTCCATAGGCGTTTCTATAGTACTGAATATGTAATCAGATTATTATGATTTTCCGAAAGGTTTGAAAATTCTCTCCGTTGTACCTTTACTTAGAGATTTTATCCAGTTTATTGAAGATCTTTTCTTCTTTTGCAGCACATTCCAGGATTATATCAGCGAGGAGTGAATAATCATCCTGGGACCCATTCCGGGTCTTCACGAACCGGCCGGAACGGATGGAGAATTCCCGCCAGAGGTTACCTGTTTCACCCATCTCAATTGACGTTTCCAGAAGGGTATCATGGTTCAGTTTCTCACCCGCTTCTTTCAGGAAAGATCCATAGATAAACCGGAAAGCAGCCCCGCCGGTACCAAACTCTTCCACTGTCCTAACCAGTTGAATAAGGTTAAAGGAAGCTTGATTAGCAGGAAGTTTCTTAGGCCATTTTTTGATATCTCTCCCAAGCATCCTCATACCTCTTACCCCAACAAAAGGAATAGGATGTTTGAGCATGTTTTTTACAGAAGTTTTAATTCCTGCGAGGATCGCTTTTTTTATATCGGGGTTAAGTGTTACACTCTCAATATAATACATTTTCCCTTTTGGCTCAAACATTCCTTTAGCGAACCTTACCCGAAGAAGATCTTTATAGGTGAGGATCTGGGTATCCTCGAGTACAGGTTCTGCGACATGATAGATCCCATCTTCTTTCCCAAAGACTACGACATTATGAAAGTTATAATGAACATGCATTTCAGGGGGAAGATATGTCAAGTGGTAACAACCAACCTGGCATCCGGTGGGGATCCCGTTTTTAAGATTCCTGTCGAGGAGGTCCATAGCTTCCAGTTGATCTCTGAATTTTTTGACTACAGTGGTCTTGACACCTAATCTTTGGGTGGTCAGCTTGAATATCTTGGTCGGGGTCGTTCTGAACCCGACCATAGGAGCTCCCTGCATCTTAATAAACGGGAGGTAGCTGAAGAATATCCCGCTTCCTATTCCCATGGCCATGGGTTCACTTATGTCCAATCCCTTATGTCTTAAAAGGTCTGAAGTGACACCTGTTTCACAATGACTGCTGAAATTATGTTTGTAATCGCTGATCATACAAAAGGTTTTATATTTGAATACTAGATTTATTTCAATGAAAATTTTTCAATTCTTCTACGGGAATTTCAAAAGCATCAGCATATCTTTGCAGCATATCGGATTTCAGCTTTGCAAAGTTTTTGGGTTTGAAGTGGCGTTTAACAGCAAATATTGAACGTCCCACGAACCTGGAAAGTGTCATCGGATCCATCCAGGTTTTTTCCATGAAGTATACGATTGGGCTGAGCTTGCCATGCAGGGCTTTTTGCCGTGCTTCTTCGATCCTTTCGTTTACGATCTTCAATGCATCATAAGTCAATGCCTCCTCTTCCCTGATATAATCAAATCCAATATGATTCGTATATCTTCCGTCTTTTTCAAACGTATACTGGCCTACGTTGAACCATTTGAACTTTAAAGGTTTTTTACTGTCCGTGGGATTGGTTTCCATAGATATCGGTATTCAGGTTTTCATTTGAAATATTTTCATTTCACACCCGGCGATCACCCGGTCGTTGAGAAAAATTTTCGCGTTCACGACCAGAGCGTCAAAAATCTCATGTTCAACAATGATTTCCGTTCTAATAACCTGTCCAATTGCAGGGAGTGAATTGATCACCAGATTCCGGATCCCTCCGATAAAACCAGCAGGGGGCTTTTCCTTTCTTGATATCGATTTGTATCCTGATCCTGCAGCCGCAGTTTGAGCCATATTTTCGATCAAACCGGGTTCCTTCAGGACCCCTTTTTCACAAAAGATATTTTCCGGAAGAATCGTGAGCGAAGTTATCGTTTTTTTTTCATCAGTAGAGATTAATTTTTCAACCATCACCATCGGTGGTTTCTGAGGAATGAATTTTGTAATCCGATCCTTATCTGCGATTATTTTTTCAAATGGTGCCATAGTGAGCCTTTTCGATTTCGTTTACGCATCCGGTTCGTGGTTGTCACCACATCTTCGTCGGGGAAGACCCATCTCCGTCCTGTATTATCCGCTCTTTCCTTAAGTGTTTTATAATTAATTCCGGGTGCCAGGTAATAGACCGGTTCCAGCAGGTTATCTTCAAGTGTAATAGTGTCCTCTTTCAGTGCAATTTCATATAATTTTGTACCGGGATAGATCCTCATCCCGATATAGGGGAAGAATACTGTGTCCTGAAATTTTTTTGAATTTTCAAACCCTTCGTTGATGGTCTCTTCTGTTTCCCCATATCCGCCAAGGATCATGAAATGTGAATGATATATCCCTGTTTTATTGCAGGCAGCGGAAACATCCAAAACATCCTGTACGGTAAAATGCTTTCCATAATGCTTCAGTGTCGAGTCCGAAAGGGATTCAGTACCGAATTCAATGTGCGTCAACCCGGCAGTTTTATATAAACGGAGTGTTTTCTCGTCCAGGTCATGAGGAGAGAAATAAGCTCCCCACTTTATTTTGAGGCCCTTACTGATCATCTTTTCGGCCAGCTCCTTATTGAACCGGTCGTTGATGTTAAAAACAGAATCGGTGAAAAAAACATAATCGATCTTTTTGTTGAAATAAAGATCTGACAAAGTATCAATGATCTTGTCAATATCTAAAGTACGTAGCTCGTGTCCTTCGATCAGCGGGTAGGTACAATAGATACAGTGATGCGGGCAGCCTCTTTTGGTCTGGACATTCATCATTCCGCTCTTTTCCCAGTAGAAATCCATCATACCATTATCAAAGGAGAGATTCAGACTTTTCACGAAGGAATCACGTCCATTAATAAGGATCTTGTTATCCTTCCTGTATACAAGCCCTTGTATCCCTGAAAAATCAGCAGTGGCTTCAAGGCAGGTCAAAAGCTGGAAAAGACTTTCTTCTCCTTCCCCATAAATACCGAAATCGGGCTCCACGAATTCAAAAAGTTGTTTGGGAAAGATCGAGAAAGCTGACCCACCAATGATGATCTTTGTCGGGATCGTTTTTTTGACGACATTGATGATTTCTTTATAATCGTGGATAAACCATTTTTTACTATAGGAATCAACGTCGTCAATATTACGGAATGAAATACCGGTATAATCCGGTTGAAATTCCATGAGCGTTTCAATGAAAGCGGTTTTGGAATTAAGATTAAAATCAAAAACCCGTATATCAAATTCCGGTAGTCGTGTTTCGAGGTAACAGGAAAGATAGGAAATTCCGATCGGGTAAACGGGGTAGGGGACCGCCAGGCGGTTCGCAGAGACCAGTAAAAGTTTACGTTCCGGCATTCTGTTCAGTGTCAGTTAGCAACGGGTTCAGGCAATTTCCAAAAATCGTAGTAATTAAACCATTCCAAGGGATACTTCCTGACGATCTTCTCCAGTTCCCTTACATATTCTTCCACAGCCGGTCCAAGGAATTGATCGCGCAGCTTCCGATTCGGGGGGAATATAAAAGTTTTCAACGGGGTGGCATAAAAGTGATAATGTTTGCGTGACTCTTTCAAGGCAAAAACATAAGAAACAGGTACATTGAAATGAGCGGCCATATTGATAGGGCCAACCGGGAAAGCCGCCGGTTTTCCCATGAAATCGATCATCACCGTTTTGTTTCCATCAATATAACGGTCGCCTTGCACGACAATGATCTCTCCGTTCGCAAGAGCCTCCCGGATTTCAAACAGATGGGAATAATTGTCACGAATGATGATGAAGTTAGTATTCCTTTTGAAAACGTTTGAAAGATAGCCTTTAATCCGCTGGTGCTCGGCATCAAAGAGGATAATATTGATCCTCTTTTCGAGCCGGATTAACAGGTGTCCGGCTATTTCCCAGTTACCTATATGCGCACTTATCAGGAATCCTCCTTTGTCCATCTGGCGAAGGTACTCCTCTCCTTCGAAATCGAACGTAAAAGTGCTATGGAATCCTGTAAGCATCACTATCTTATCAATCAGAATCTGTCCAAAAAGATAATAGTTCCTGTAAACGCATGCAAAAGACCGTAGGCTGTTTTTTCCGAGCGTTTCATGGTAAAAACGATAAATCCACCTAAACGCTTTGAAAGAAGCGATCATGAAATAAGCCACTACAAAATACAAAAGGAAGTAAGCAAAGGAAAGACCGAAATACTTTAAGATCAGGATGAATATTTTATATCCCAGAACCCCGCCACGTGTTTTCCCTTTCCATGAGGACATCTTAAATTAACTTGGGTTTACTCTTTTTATGATATAGTCATAGAAATCCTGTAACGTCCTGATCTCACTCATTTCTTCGGCTTTCATCTTGAAGCCGAAATTATTTTCAACAATAACAAACAAATCAACAAAGTCCAGACTATCAATACCGAGATCTTTTTTTAGATCGGCTTCCGGGTGTAACTGATCTTTATCGAGTTCAATCTCATCAATCAATAACTGGTCAATTCTGCTTTTAATTACTTCATCTTGCATCATGAACTACCTTATAATGTGATGCAAATGTAAAGATTTTTTAAATAATTACCGATTAAATTTTCTTATGATGAGGGATGAGTTCGTTCCCCCGAAGCCGAAGGAGTTCGATAGAAAAGAGCCAATTTCCTTCTCCACCGTTGTATGTGCGATATTCAGGGAGGCCGTGGTTTCGTCTGGATTGTTAAAGTTGATATTGGGTGCCACGAAGGAATGGTTCATCATCAGGGTGGAATAGACGATCTCGCTAGCGCCGCCCATCCACATCTCGTGACCTGTCATGGACTTTGTGCTACTGACGAAAGGTCTGGAACGATGGAACAACCGGTCAATGGCAATGGCTTCCTTGCTGTCGCCGGCTTGTGTTGAAGTGGCGTGAGCATTGATATAATCGATCATTTCAGACTTCATTTGTGCCATTTTCAGTGACATCTGCATTGCCCTCACGGGACCATCGACATTGGGAATAGAGATATGTTCACCATTGGAAGAGAAGCCATAACCGACGACTTCACCGAAGATGGTTGCTCCGCGTTTGATGGCAGATTCATAGCTTTCCAGGATCACCGTGGCGGCGCCTCCGCTAGGAACAAGACCATCACGGTCACGGTCAAATGGACGGGATGCTTTTGTCGGCTCCGATTCCCTCACTGAAAAAGCGTTCAATGCATCAAAGCTTGCAGTGGATTCAGGGTTGATCTCCTGTGCTCCACCGCAAATGATTACATCCTGTAACCCTTGCTGGATCAATAGATAACCGATCCCAATGGCATGGGATCCGCTTGCGCATGCCCCGCTCACTGTAAAGTTAACACCCTTCAGTTTGAAGATAACCGAAAGGTTCATCGAAACGGTG
Source organism: uncultured Bacteroidales bacterium (assembly GCA_903929315.1). Classification (GTDB taxonomy): domain Bacteria; phylum Bacteroidota; class Bacteroidia; order Bacteroidales; family FEN-979; genus CAIYUC01. Next base: position 6,094 of record CAIYUC010000015.1, on the reverse strand, counting down.
GAATTCATTGACTGGAAAATATAACCCGAACCGATCATCATGGAATCTTTCTTCTGCCTGAGGATATCGACTGATTCTACCACCGACAGCGCAGAGCTGTCATTCCCGTAAAGGATACCGATCTCGTTCTTTTCGAGAAAGGCTTCATCGATGGCAGCGTTTTTTAAGGCTTCGAGAGTGGCGATATAAGCATATTCTCCCTGGACAGGTAATCCAACCCGCATCCTTCGGTCCAGAACACCTTTAAGTACAGGTCTTTCCACCATCCCCGTCAGCGCTGAACGAAATCCCAGTTTCTTTCTTGTGGGATCAAGAATGATCCCCGATTTGCCATGGTATAAAGAATCCTTCACCTCTTCCAGGTTCTTCCCTATGACGGAATATATTCCCATTCCGGTGATCACAACGCGGTTCATGTATATAACCCCCCATTCACATTTATCACAGCTCCTGTAATATACGATGCCTTTTCCGACGCCAGGAATCCTACCACTTCTGCAACCTCTTCCGGTTCCCCGAAGCGGTTCATAGGGATTAGCGTTTTTAGCTCTTTTTCATCCAGGTCTTTGGTCATATCCGTCCTGATAAATCCCGGTGCGACGGCATTCACCGTAACATTCTTTTTTGCCACTTCCTGTGCCAGCGCTTTGGTAGCGCCGATAACCCCGGCTTTGGCAGCAGAATAGTTAACCTGGCCCGGTAAGCCTTTCACTCCTGACAGCGAAACGACATTGATAATACGGCCGTATTTATTGATCAGCATATCTTTGATCAGCAGGCGTGTGGTGTAAAGGAAACCATTCAGGTTGGTGTTCAGCACATCCGACCATTCCTCATTCTTCATCCACATCACCAGAGCATCCTTACGTATCCCGGCATTGTTCACAAGTACCGAAATATACTTTCCTTCATTTTTTGCCAGCCACCCGTTTAAAGCATTTTCGACTTCCTCCTGGCTGGAAACATCAAATTTAATAATTTCACCTTCCCCGCCTTTTTCCCTGACCTGCTGCAGGGTTATTTCTGCTTCCGTAAGATTTACATGGTAATTGATCAGCACGTAGAATCCGGATCCCGATAACGTCCGGCAAACGGCCCTTCCTATACCTCTGGAGCCACCCGTTACAAGTGCATATTTCATCATTTCTTCCTGCCGTATATGGATCAATCTGATCTTGTACCTTTAGAGAATTATAATTTTAGTGAAAAGTGGAGTTTATTCTCATGAAGGTAATGTTCAATATTCTGAACGTCTTTATATTTTATTTTATCATCCTGGAATTTTGGAACGATCTCTCTCAAGTCTTCAAATATTTTCATTGATACGCACGACATTTTTTCCTTAAACCCGAGGTAATCAACAGCCTGCAGGATGGTCATCATTTCAATTGCAAGAACCTGATAGGTGTTGTCGATGACCTTCTTTGTCATCATGGCAGCATTCGTACCCATACTTACGATATCCTGATTATCGTTGTTATTGGTAATACTATGAATGTACATCGGGAATGAAAGCGTCTGGTTTTCTGCTACAGTGGAAACAGCTGTGAATTGTACTCCTTGCATACCGAGGTTCAACCCGAGTTTCCCGAGGTTGACAAACGGGGGCAGCTTCTCATTAAGCTTGTCGTTCAGAAGATAGTTCAGTTGCCGTTCGGCAAGCATTGACAGTTTCGTGATGGCGATCTTCAGCTTGTCCATTTCCAGGGCAACATAATCCCCATGGAAGTTACCACCATGAAATACATTCTTCGTATCGCTGTCGATGATCGGATTATCGTTGGTGGAATTGACCTCATCAAAAAGGACTTTTTCCCCGTTCAGGATGGTATCGAGCACCGGACCGAGGACCTGCGGCACACAGCGGAGCGAATAATATTCCTGCACTTTATGCTTGAATACCTCCACCTGTTCCGTCTTACCGTTATAAAGATGATCTTCTCTCCGGCGGATCAGCTTGCTGTCGGCCAGGATAGATCTCATCTGCCGGGCAATCTTTTTCTGTCCCTCATGACATTTGACATTGTTCAGCTCTTCCGAAAAATGATCGTCATAAGATTCCACGATCTCGGTAATCATTACGGAGGCCAGAATCGACCAGTCGAGAAGGTTTTTGGCATGGATGATATTAATGACCCCGATGCCGGTCATAGCCGAAGTACCGTTGATCAGTCCCAGCCCTTCACGGATATGCATTTTAATTGGGGTCAGCCCCAACTCTTTAAAGACCTTGGAGGTAGGTTTCCATTTGCCTTTATAATTCACTTCGCCTTCGCCGATAAGGATAAGGGCAAGATGGGCAAGTTGGACCAGGTCACCGCTGGCGCCTACGCCGCCATGTTCTGGGATCAGGGGGTTAACATCCCGATTGATAAGTTCTTTCAGAAGATCCATGACTTCCGGGTGGATCCCCGAATGTGCCTGGATAATGGTGTTCAGCCGTGCCAGCATAGTGGCTTTGACATACACATCGGGGAGGGGATCGCCGAGCCCAGCGCAATGACTCCGGATCAGGTTATATTGTAATTGTAATTCATTATTCCCGTTGACCTTATATTGGGCCATGGGCCCTAACCCTGTATTAATCCCATAGATTACCTTCCCCTTGGCGAATTCTTTGAGAAATTCAAAGTTCTCATTGACTTTCTTCCTTGCTTTTTTATCGATCTCAATGGACTCTCCCTTATACAGGATCTTATAAAAATCTTTTAATGCAATCTTACGGTCTCCAATGATAATCATTCTTTCCCTTCTTTATCTTTTATATTATCCGTAATAATATCAAACGATTTACAGCGAGCAAATGTAATACTTTTTTTCGGGTAATAACCAAATTTATTAGAGGCCGCAAGCTACAGGCTGCCGGCCACAGGCTACAAGCCTCAAGCTTCAGGCTGCCGATCGCATGTATTGGAACCAGAGTTCAAGAAAGTAAATTATTGCTTCAGTTTGTTGTCTGAAGTTCTCTATTCGAAAAAAAAACAAAAAAGGTATCACCTTTTAATGGGTTAACCGATTAATAAAAAAATTATGAGCTATAAAAAATTAGAAATTTGGATGTTGGCCGAAGTTCTGGTGAATGATATTCATTTCATGACCTTAAAAAGCTTACCGGCATTTGAACATTTTGAAACCGGAAGTCAGATCAGGAGATCAACAAAGTCTATCAAATCAAATATTGTTGAAGGATATGGGCGAAAAAGTTATCCGAAAGAATATTTACGTTTTCTTACCATCGCAAATGCCTCTTTGGATGAATCTAAAGATCATCTTGAGACTTTGTATCAGACAAAATCACTCAAAGACAAAGAATGCTATGAAAGGCTTCACAGGAATATGGAACTATTAGGCAGAAAGTTATACAGGTTCATTCAAAGAGTCAGACAGGATTGTTAATTCAGGTTGCAGGCTACAGGCTACAGGCTACAGGCTTGAAGCCTGTAGCTTGCAGCCTGAGGCCTGAAGCAGTCTCAAAAAGGGAATCCCTATAAATTCGGTATAGGTTTAGTAAAAAGCATTAACTTTGCCACTTGATTACGGCTCCGTGGCGTAACTGAATAGCGCATCTGACTACGGATCAGAAGGTTGGGGGTTTGAATCCCTCCGGAGTCACAAGAAGATCAGCCACTTACAAACATTCTCTTGTAGGTGATTTTTTATTTATAGTAACATTTATGGTAATTTATTCTCAAAAATATACATTAACCTCAAATAAAACGTAAAATCATAAAAATATAAGGATTGTTAAGTATGCCGGCGGGTTCGTAAAAAAAGAATGGGAAAATCTACTGATACCCAAGTGTTTGTGTAAGTAACTACACTTAAGGAAAGAAAAAAAAGTATAGGGTTCCCGTTCTAAATTATTTTGTATTATTGTATAATTAAAAACAAAAAACTATGGGAATGACTTACGATAAAAGATTTCATTATGATAGGGCAAACCCTGATTCTATAAGCAGTACAAACCTTAAAGATATAAAAGCAATAGCTTCTATTGAGGGAGTAACACCCGTTAATGGAGATATTGAATTTATGATTGGTCTAAAAATTTACGGAGACGATTCCACAAATGAAAATAATTTTGACATATTTCTAAGAATGGTGTATCTGATAAGAAATTATAAATCTGAAATCAACACCGAATTACTTTTCCCGTTATATAAAGAAGGGATAGGTATTCTTATTTCAGAATTTTACAAAAAAGCAGATTCCCCTCCACTTAGTCAATTCAAAATACCCTTATTTAGTGAAGAAGAAATTAAGAATAGTATTACTTTTTGTTGTCGAACCTATAATTTTAAAATACAGGGACTATAAACATTTGATCCTGTTTTCTTCTGATGTTCTTTTGCTATTTTAGTCGTTTCGTTTAACCATTCCTGATGAAGGCTTTCTTCTCCATTTTCATCATACCAGACATTATGTTTATAGTCAGGACTAGCAGGGATTTTTTTATGTGTTTCACTAAATGTTTGGGCTTCCCCATTTTTTACCTTTTTCATGTTTTCTCCTTTTTTTAATAAAAATTTGACTTCGTGGGGTGCGTTTATCTATCTTCGCACCCGTAAAGTCTGGAGAAAATTTGTACAGTGATTTTAAAGGAAGGAAATTGATACAAGAACGCGCCAACGTCCTTGCTACTTAGGTTTATAAAATATTCAACTGCAAAGATAATATTTTATAAACTTAAAGTTATGGAAAAAATAAAAAAAACTCCCGGCCAAATATGGTTAGAGGAACGTAAAAATAAAGCTAAAGAGATTATAGGATTATTGAACGGCTTAACTTATTCTGAGGCTGAAGGCTGTTTGGAAGAAACCCACAAATTATTAAAATCCCGTTCAATTATTCAAAAGACAGGTTAAACTATGATTCAATATCTTTTAGCATATCCCAAACATCACTCATCAACTCTGTGTTAAATTTAAAATAGATGGTTTGTCCGTTTGGTCGTTTCTCTTTTAGTAAAAGTCCAAACCTATAACTTACTTTAGAACTATCAAGTTCTTCTATCATTGCTATTGATGTTTTAGATATAAACTTAATACCGTCATTAGTATCAAGGTTGACAAATAATTTTTTATCTGCTTCTAATTTTGTTGTCATAATTTTTGTGTTCTTTAGGTTAATACTACATTTGTTACACAATATTAATGATTAAAATTAAATTGAAATGGAAAAAATTAACATATTAACAGGGGTACTGCTAAAGTTATTAGTTATCATTTGTGTTGCCTTTGCAACCTTCTTTTATTGCCGGAATATTGATAAAGACAGATTTAAGTGTATTAGTGCTGAAGCCGGAGTTTCTATTTTTGATAGCAAAACTGGAATGGTTACTATTGTGGTTAGTAATAATCCACCGGATTCTTTATCTAAAAACCCAATGAGACTAACTATCAACCCTTTAACTAAAAATAAAAATAATATCTATAGGGTTGAATAATAATCCCTTAACCTTATCTCCCAAAAATTACCACGCGCGCGAAGCCTTTCTACTGTCGTTACTCCATTCACACAGATAGAAAGAAAGTCACCGGAAAAATTTCATTTCCTGACTTAAACTAACACGTATATAGTCACCTTTTTTTACTTGATGACTGACTGGAAGCATGTGAGGTAAATGGAAGCTTTATTATTCTTTTAAATTCTAACAGGTTGGTTTCTCGTTGATTTTTCATATTATTGTATTCAAATTCATATATCATGAAGATCAAAATCATTCTCGTTCTCAGTTTTCTTTTAATTGAGATTGTGGGCCTAAGCCAATGCAAGAACAATGAAAGTGAATTTAAAAATTACTTTAAAGAAAATCTTAGTACGCTTGACCCAATTGAAGGTATATACAGTATAAATTATACTCATAGTAAATATATTAATGGGGATTTAATAGGTAAGGATGAATACCCAAATTCCGCCAACTGTGCAATAATAAGAAGCGGTCAAGATTTCCTAATATGTTACCTTCCACCAAACAATTCAGTTATAAACTATTCAAAGTTTTCAAGTACCTCAATTGAGGGTTTGTATTTATGGAAAAATTCTGATTCTCAATTTAACGTTGTTGATGGGGCAAATGCAAAATTGACAAATG
>CAIYUC010000014.1 GCA_903929315.1 uncultured Bacteroidales bacterium | reverse complement strand
GGATCTGTTGTATAGTTTTGGTTTGTCGCACCTGTGATATTATTATAGGTAATGTTATCTGTACTTATTTGCCACTGGTAGCTGATCGTTCCATCTGCATCCGGTACGGATCCGATTATTGTACCGGTGGTATTCTCACAAATCGTCAGGGCAGTTAAAGTGCCTGCTGTAAGGTTGTTTACCGTCACCTTGATCACTGCCGATGTCTTGGAGCATGCCTTATCGGCATTACCGGGCACTGAGAGTGTTGATGTGGCTATACGCTGGTACCATTTGTCCTGGGTAAGGGCTGACGGTTCTGAATAAGTAGCATCGGTTGCCCCGGAAATATTTGTATAGGTTGGCAAATTGGTACTGCTCTGCCACTGGTAGGTGATCACACCGTCGCCGGTTGCATCTGTGCTGGTAAAAGCTCCGGGAGTGTCACCCTCACAGATCGTCTGTGCCACGGCAATAACCCCTGGAACCAGGTTATTGACGGTGACCAGGATGGGTGCGGATGTAAGATAACAATCCTTTGGATTTGGAATGCTCCCGGTTATAGCAAGTCTTGATCTGACTACACGTTGATACCAGGTGTCGGCCGTTAATGCAAGCGTCGTATAGTTTTGGCTGGTTCCGCTATTCGTAACATTAGTGTATGTCCCGAATTGACTGCTGCTGCTCTGCCACTGGTAGGTAACCGTTCCATCAGCAGTTACTGCATTTCCTGATAAATTAGCTGTATTGGTCTCACAGATCGTAATTGCCCCTGAAATCGTATTGGCTGATGTAAAGTTATTCACCGTCACCTTGATAGCGGCGGTTATCTTTGAGCAAGCCAAGTCGGCATTACCGGGCACTACAAGTGTTGAGGTGGCTGTACGTTGGTACCATTTGTCCTGGGTAAGGGCAGAGGGCTCTGCATAGGTAGCATTGGTTGCCCCTGAAATATCAGTATAAGCCGATCCATTGGTACTGCTCTGCCACTGGTAGGTGATCACACCGTCTCCTGTGGCAGGTGTTGTGCTGGTAAATCCTGCGGGGGTGTCACCCTCACAGATCGTTTGCGCTGTTGCGATAACTCCCGGAACCAGGTTATTGACCGTTACCTTGACGGGTGTTGAGGTCAAGGTACATGCCTTTGAAGGATTACCGGGCACTAATAATGTGGATGTGGCGATGCGCCGGAACCAGGTGTCGACCGTTAAGGCAACCGTCGTATAGTTCTGGCCTGTTCCGCCACTCGAAACATTTGTATAGGTAACATTATCGATGCTGCTCTGCCACTGGTAAGTAACTGTTCCATCAGCTGTTACTACATTTCCTGTTAAGGCAGCCGTACCATTCTCACAGATCGTCACCGCAGTTCCGATCGTATTGTCTGATGTGAAGTTGTTCACCGTTACGAGGATGGGGGGTGATGTCTTCGAACATGCTTTTGCAGCTTGAGGAGGTACTGTAAGCGTTGATGTCGTTATCCGCTGATACCAAGTGTCTGCTGTTAATGGATCTGTTGTATAGTTTTGGTTTGTCGCACCTGTGATATTATTATAGGTAATGTTATCTGTACTTATTTGCCACTGGTAGCTGATCGTTCCATCTGCAGCCGGTAAGGATCCGATTATTGTACCGGTGGTATTCTCACAAATCGTCAGGGCAGTTAAAGTGCCTGCTGTAAGGTTGTTTACCGTCACCTTGATCGGCGCTGAGGTCAGAGAGCATGCTTTATCGGGATTACCGGACACTGCGAGTGTTGAAGTAGCTACCCGCTGGTACCATTTATCCTGGTAAAGGGCAGATGGTTCTGAATAAGTGGCATCGGTCGCCCCGGAAATATTTGTATAGGTTGTCCCATTGGTGCTGCTCTGCCATTGGTAGGTGATCACACCATCGCCGGTTGCATCTATTGTGCTGGTGAAGGCCACAGGAATGTCGCCTTCACAAATGGTCTGTGCAGTAGCAATGACACCTGCATCAAGGTTATTCACTGTTACCTTTGTTATGGTGGAAGTTGTTGCATCACAACCGTTGCCGGTGGCAGAAACGATGACCTGGTACCAGGTATCTGCGGTAAGCGCGGGTGTTGTATAGGTTGCTGTAGTTCCTCCGGTTCCGCTTGTGACATTTGTCCAGTTGGATATTCCATCCGTACTTGTCTGCCACTGGTATATCAGGAAGGGTGTTCCGCCATGGGCAACAACTGTCATGGTCCAGGTATCATTTATGCAGATGGTTCCCGGAGTAGGATTGGTATCGATTGTAGGATCAGGATGGATGACAACAGCGGCAGAATTCGTGGTCAGCGTGCATGTCGGGGTGCTGGAAGTGATCACACAATGATAATAGGTGGTCGTTGTGAGAATATCTGTTGTATAGGTTGATGAGGTTGCACCGGTTCCCCCGGTTACATCACTCCATGGACCGGAAGAGGAAGAGGATTCCTGCCATTGGTATTCATAGGTCGCGGTTCCCCCATCGGAGGTTACTGTAACTGAAAGCGTGGCATTGCCACCTGTACAGATGTCAGTAGAGGGTACCGGCTGCACGCTGATATGCGGGATATAGACCGTTACGCATTGAGAGGTCAGCGGGTTACAGGCAGCCGCGCTCTGATAGATCAATACATGGTACGAAGTGGTCTGGGTCAGTGGATCAGTTGTGTAGGAAGATGATGTTGCACCCGAAATGCTCTGCCAGCTTGGGCTTGCACAAAGTCCAACACTCTTTTCCCATTGATAGGTGGTTATACCTGCACCGCCTACAATTACCACCGACATGGTATGCGTGGTTCCGGAACAGATCGTATTCCCCACGGGTTGTATTAAAATGCCCGGGTCATTTGCAACTGCGACAAGGATGCACCGTGAGGTGATCGGACCGCATCCTACCCCTGTCTGACTTACAATACACTGATAATAGAAGTTGCCTGGATCATTCAACTGGATGGTCGAATAACTGCTGCTGGTTGCTCCGGTTATATCGCTCCAGGTCCCGCTGCAATCTCCGGTGCTCTGCTGCCACTGGTAGCTGAATGTTCCAACACCACCTGAAACGGCAACACTCAGGTTGGCGATTCCGCCCTGGCACATACTGACATCATTGGATACAGCTGTGAATACGGGGTCGGCAAGTACCTGCACCAGTGCGACATTGGTGATCATATCTGCACAAGGTGGTGAAGTAACCGAGACTACACACCTGTAATAATGATTTCCCGTCGCAAGCGGTATGGTTGTATAGGTAGTATTGGTCGCACCTGAAATGTCCGTAAAAGATCCGGTCAATCCGGTCGAGCTGTCCTGCCACTGGTAACTCAGTGTGGAGATTCCATTATCGGCTGTAATTGACATGGTATGAGTACCCCCGTCGCAAATAACGGTTCCAACCGGGTTGGTCAGGATCCTTGGCACGAAGAGTGTGATACATTCGGAAGTCAGCGAACCACAACCGTTTCCGGATTGGTTGATAAGAACATGATAAGAGGTTGTCAGGCCCGGCGTAGCCGAATAGGTGCTCGCTGTCGCGCCTGAAATGGTAACCCAGAACGGAGAAGTACAGGTTCCTGCACTTCGCTGCCATTGGTAACTGAACGTACCGGTTCCTCCGGATACGCTCACTGACAGAACGGTTGGAACGCCAAGGCAGGAAACACCGCCTACAGGCTGCACATCAATAGTAGGGTCAGGATTTACTGTAACGTGCGCGGCCGCAGTAACGACAGACCCGCACTCAACGGTACAACGGTACCACCTGTCTGAAGTCAGAGCAGGCGTAGTATAGTTGGAATTTGTCGCACCGCCGATCAGTTGCCAGTCATAGGGTGAATTGCTGGTTGAACTATACCATTGGTAAGTGTAACTACTCGAGCCTCCCGTTGCTGAAACACTGAGTGTTGCCGAACCCCCGGTACAAATGGTCGCATCATCCGGGCCGGCAACCACCACATCGGCGTATTTGGTTATGTTCATGTTATCGGATTTGTCACATGCAGGATCGCCTGTTGAAACTGTCCACTTGAAATTATAGGTTCCAATGACTGACATCCCTGTGACCGTTGTATGCGGGTCAGTTGGAGTGGTGATAGTGGCATCGCCTCCGGGGGGTACGATTACCAAGGTCCAGGTGCCGGTGCTGGGAGAAGAAACTGGCGTGGCAGCCATGGTCGCCGATGTCTCGTTGTTGCATAGGATCTGGTTGGGGCCTGCAATGGCAATGGAGGGTATTGGAACGATGCTGATATGAACAGTAGCATCACTTGCCGGGCAGGCCGTGCTAACGGAGATGGTCCATTGGAATTGATACGTTCCGACAATCATATTGGTGACAACTGTGACCGGCCATGTGGGATGGGCAATGACTGCTGGTGTCGGTCCTGAAAGCTGTGTCCATAATCCGGTTCCTGAGCTTGGCGTATTACCGTTAAGCTGTACCGTCTGGAAAAGGCAGATCGTGGCATCAGATCCTGCGTCGGCAGTCGTGGGGCTTGGATAATCGGTGATTTGCATATCGTCAAAAGATGAACAGGTTCCCAGCAGGGAGGTCCATCTGAATGTATACACGCCGTGGATCAGGCCTGTCACCGTTGTATGCGGGTCATTTGGAGTGGTGATTGTGGCATCTCCTCCGGGAGGTGCGCTTACCTGGGTCCAGGTTCCGGTTCCTACAGTAATGGTATTCCCGGCGAGGGTGGTTGAAGTTGCTGCATTGCATAACGTCTGATCAGGGCCGGCATTGGCGATCGTCGGTGCAGTGTTGGTGTTAATTGTGACATCCGAAGAGCATGACGCACAGACACCATTTGTAACTGTCCATCTGAAAGCTGATGCTTGATCCAAGGCTAATCCCGTGATCTGGGTCGTATTCAGGTTCGGGGATACGATAGTTGCTGCCGGGCCGCTCAACTGTGTCCAGGTACCGATTCCGTGTGCCGCCAGTGTAGCAGCCATGGTGGTCACACTTCCGCAGATAGTCTGGTCAGGACCTGCACTGCATGGAGTTGTAAGTCCGTCATCCTCAATCCGCACCTCATCGGCATTACTGCAGCCTCCATCAGTAACCGTCCATCTGAAAATATAAATCTGGCCACTCACAGCTCCGTTGTAAATGGCATCGTGCGCATGTGCATCCGGTGAAAAACTTCCTCCTGCGCCTGTTGGATACAGGACGGTCCATGTACCTATGCCGATTGATGGCAAGGTAGCTGCAAGCTGGAAACTACTCTGATTACATACAGTCTGATCAGGGCCCGCATTGGCTGTTGAAGGCTGTCCGGAAATTGTTACATGCGTATTGGCGGATGAACCCGTGCAGAATCCTGCACCGCTAATGGTATAGGTAAACGTATACGTTCCTGTAATTAAATTCGAAGCAGTGGCCGAATTTGGAGATGTCGTTGTAATGGTTGCGGTATTTGGCCCTGCTGATTGAGTCCATACGCCATTTGTTCCGCTGTTACCAGTCAGGTTGGTTGTGGTTGCATTACACAAAGACTGATCCGCTCCTGCATTGGCCGTTTCACCCACATAGATGTTGACCTGATCCTCATGGCCGGGGCAAAAAGGCCCTCCGGCGGTAGTCCATTGAAAAACATAGGTTCCGCTGATCAGATGTGTTACAGCTCCGACCGTGGCATCAGGATCCGATACACTTGAGAAATCCGGTGTATTCGGGCCACTCACCATTGACCATAAGCCCGGGGTGCCAGTAGCGGCCATAACAGCCGACAATGGCTGGGTGCCGCAAATAGTCTGGTCAGGACCGGCATAGGCAGTCGATGACGGGAGAGACACATGGAAAATTACCTCATCCGTTGAGCTTCCACACGCACCATTGCTGATGATCCAACTGAAATGAAATTCGCCTTCGGAAAGCCCGGTTACCGCCGAGTTATATAGGGTTGTATCAGCAATCATAACGCCACCAGGGCCGGCGGTTTGTACCCATCTGCCTGTTTCGCCGGTAGCCGGAGGATTTCCGTTAAAGGTAGTGGAAGTGCCGCAAATGGTTTGGTCGGCGCCGGCATCGGCGTGCGGAATTATACTTGAAATGGTGACCATTACAGTATCCATTGTACTGCCGCATCCTTCATAAGAGTTGCTCCATTGAAAAGTATATGTGCCGTCAACAAGGTTTGTTACGTCAACATAATATGCCGTGGGATCTGAGAAGACAACGGTAGTCGGGCCGGTAAGCTGTGTCCATAAACCATTGTATGGTGTGGGGTCATTTCCTTGCAATATTACATCGGGAGTCCCGTCCGGCTGACATTGATCAGGTCCTGCATTTGCCTGTACCGGAGCTAAGGTATTTGTTGTGGTGATAAAACATTGTGCCGTGGTTGAAGAACATGCATTGCTGATGGCCCAGGTAAACGTATACACCGTGTTTGCCAGAAGCCCTGATAAAACAGCATCCGGATCAGTATTATCCGGATGAAACAAAGGCAATGGTAGTGAAGTAGGCGGGTTAGCAGAAACAGTCCATAAGCCGGTCTCGTTCAGTTTGGGAGGACTCCCCGAAAGTTGATACGGGAAATTATAACAAATGGTAGCGTCGGGTCCTGCATCTACCCCGGTTGGATTCACACTAGCAACAACCACACGGGTATCTGATCGTTGTGGCTCACAGTTAGGACCACCGGAGATCAACCAGCGCAAACGGTAGATACCTGCTGTAAGACCAGAGAAACCTGAATTCGCATCATGGATATCTGTAAAGATCGGGATATTAGGCGAAGTTCCAACCAGAGTCCAGGTTCCTATTCCCGTTTTCCTCACTACATTCCCCGCAAGTGCTGTTGAAAATACATTACATGCAAGAACCTGCGCTGTTCCTGAGTTAGATTTTTCCGGTGACATGGAAGTTGTAATAGAAACCTCATCGGTAACTGTCTGGCAAACATTTCCGACACCCGGAACGACCCTGAACTGGATCACATAGGTACCCGGTTTCCCCAGGTGGTAAATAAGCTGTGGCGAAGTAGTCGCATTAAACCAGCCGGTAGGAATCACCGGATATGTCGTGTTTGTCGGGCCGCTTATGATGCTCCATTGAATCGACCCTTCACCTGTATAACTATAATCAATCGTGGCAATTGAATCATCACAGGGTAAAAGCGGATCCGCTGTAAGGGAAATAGTGGGGTTTACATTGAAGGTAACGGAAGTTGAAGCAGAAGAAGAACATCCTGTAACTGTATTGAGAATGGTATAGCTAAAGGTATAAGTGCCCGCAGGAGATGTAACGGTAACATTTGTGATGGGGTTATGCGGATTGGCGATTGTAACATCGGGTCCTCCGGAAACCTGGGCCCATGTAACTGTTTCATTGGCATACAAAGGATTGTTGCCGGTAAGTACGAAACTCGTTCGTGTATCGCAAAAAACCTGGTTTCCGCCTGCGCTGGCTCCGGTAACTCCTCCGAGGGCATGCGCCACGGTGATGGTGGTGGTGGCAGTACCGTTGACACACGGACCCGAAACCGACCATTGCACCGTGTAGGTACCCTCCACAAGATTTGAAATAGAGGAAGTATTGGAATTCACATTCCCGAATACAGGGGTGGATGGGCCGCTGATGAATGTCCAGTGGCCGATCTGACCGCTGATCCCACAGCCGCCGAAAGAGGCGTTGAGGGTGGTTGAAGTGGTTGCCGTATAACAGCCTCCGACAGTATAGGGACCACCGGCAGAAACCGTACTCACGCCACCTATATTGGTAACGGTCATATCATCGTAGTCATGACAGGAATTACTCCCGGTGATTGTCCATCGGAGGGTTGTTACCCCGCATGCACCGGGATCAAGAGAAATCGTAGTGTTATAAAGAGTAGCATCGGAAAAGGAAACCCCATTATTTGCTCCCACAACCTGCCATAAACCAGTTTCACCGTTGCCGACATCGGGAGCATTTCCTGCGAGGGTCAGAATGTTGCTTCCCGGGCATGAAATAAGGTCAGGACCTGCATTTGCCGTTGTAATCGGCAGTACTATAACCGTTACAGGATCAAACATCAACATTCCGTCATTACACTTGGCATAATAATAAAACTGATATGTCTCACCCGCAACATAACCCGTTACAAAAGTATTCGGAACGGTTGGATCGACAATGGTCACAGAGGGCCCGCTGTTCTGTTCCCAGTGTGTGATATACCCGATCTCGAAGAGCCCGTCACTATTCCCGTGCAATTGCATCGGTTGGTTTGCACAAATAGTTTGATCAATACCGGCATTCACGGTGCAATTCTGTGCCTGAAGATCAGCATTGAGAATAGGCAACAGGAAAATTCCAGTTACGAATGAGAGGAAAATCCGATACTTCTTGGTTTTGTCTTTCCGGGTGGCTCGTAAAGTTGTTTCCATAATAAAAATATTAATGTTACATTTTGATTTAAATTACAACAGATTTCTTTACGGGAAAAGCAAAATTGTGAATATATTAACAGCGAATATATGGACTTTTTTTAAAAATCAAATGTTTTTTTTTTATTTATTTTAATTATTTTAAATAAGGCAGTAACGCCCTCATTTAATTAACCTTATATTTTTATTATAAAATATCACTCTTTCCATAGCCGGCAGATTGAGTTTCAGAAAACGCCGGTTAACAGGAGCAGAAAAAAAAGTATTGTTAATGCTATTATCTTATAATAAAATAAAAGATGTTGGAAAAAAATTTATCCAATGACAAAATTTTCTATTAAATTTACGGTTATAAGAGACTGTTTAAAAATTATTGAATATTTTTTTAACCACTATGAATTCACAATGTTTTGCACAAAGATCACAAAGAAAAGTTTTCATTGTGCACATTGTGCCTTCTTTGTGCTCATAGTGGTT
>CAIYUC010000013.1 GCA_903929315.1 uncultured Bacteroidales bacterium | reverse complement strand
TGAAATCATCCTTGCTGATGAACCTACCGGAAACCTTGACCCGGAAACCTCCAGGGAGATTATCGGTCTTCTTTATGATATATCAAAAACGGGAAGTGCGGTTTTATTGGCTACTCATAATTATAATTTCTTTGAACTATTCCCATCCAGAACCCTCCGCTGCGAAGACGGGAATATTCACGAAGCCAATTAATCTCCCAACGTGGCTACCATGACGGCTTTTATTGTATGAAGCCGGTTCTCTGCTTCATCGAAAACAATGGAAGCACCGGACTCAAATACATCTTCGGTAACTTCCATCCCCTCAAGGCCGTATTTTGTAAAGACATCTTTCCCGACTTTTGTGTCTTTATTATGGAATGCAGGCAGGCAATGCAGAAATTTAACCTGCGGATTCCCTGTCCTTTCCAGCATATTTTTATTTACTTGATACGGAAGCATTTCCCTGATCCGTTCATCCCATAATTTAGAATCTTCTCCCATGGAAAGCCAAACATCTGTATAAAGATAATCGACATCCTTTACAGCTTCATCCACATTTTCAGTCAACAGTATCCTCGCCCCGGTTTCATTGGCAATTTCCAGGCATTTATCAACCAATCCCTGTGCAGGGAAGTATTTTTTTGGCGCAGTCACCCTGAAATCCATTCCCATCTTCGCCGCTCCGACCATCAGGGAATTGCCCATATTGTAACGTGCATCACCGCAATAACAGAAGGAAATTTTGTTCAGTGGTTTATCCGAATGTTCCATCATGGTCATGAGGTCGGCCAGGACCTGTGTCGGATGGTATTCGTTCGTCAGGCCATTCCAGACGGGAACACCGGCATATTTCCCAAGCTCCTCGACAATTTCCTGCCCAAAACCCCTGTATTCGATACCGTCATACATCCTGCCAAGGACACGGGCGGTATCCTTCATTGTTTCTTTCACGCCGATGTGAGATCCTTCCGGGCCAAGATAAGTGACCCGGGCGCCCTGGTCAAAAGCGGCGGCTTCAAATGCACAACGGGTTCGCGTGGATGCCTTCTCAAAGATCAAAGCGATATTTTTCCCTTTCAGCCTGGGTTGTTCAGTACCTGCATATTTTGCTTTTTTTAAGTCAAAAGCCAGGTCCAATAAAAATTTTATTTCCGTTGGAGTGAAGTCGAGTAACTTAAGAAAATTCCGGTTTCGCAGATTTGTTGCCATATTTGTTTTATTTGATTATTTGCAAAAATAGGAAATTCATAGAATTTTATTTAACCACAATGTACACCAAGTCTGCACAAAGGTCACAAAGAAGATATTCATTGTGTACTTTGTGAAAAACATTGTGATCATAGTGGTTGAAATCTTTCAGGCTTGGCAATTTTACATGTAGGTGCTGTCGCGCGTCTCTGACGCGTGACGAACAACACATCTCGTATACACTACAAGCGCGCTCATGCTTAACTAAAACGGAATGGAAAGTACCTTGGCTAACACTTCCTGAAGTTTCAGGAGTTTTTCTTTTTCAATGCGTCCCAGTTTAAGGATAATCAGCCAGATTTCACCTTGTTTCATAAAATTCTTCAGGGTCTAAAACAGTAAA
This sequence comes from uncultured Bacteroidales bacterium, assembly GCA_903929315.1. Taxonomy (GTDB): domain Bacteria; phylum Bacteroidota; class Bacteroidia; order Bacteroidales; family FEN-979; genus CAIYUC01. Next base: position 4,168 of record CAIYUC010000013.1, on the reverse strand, counting down.
TTCAGTCAATTCCGAGTTCATCTTATAATCATTTATAAGAGTTTCAGCGGCATTCTTCATTTTAACTCCCAGTTCTTCTTCGCGTATAGTTTTTAGGGTTTTTTCGAGAATCAGGATTTGCTTCTGAAAAGGCAATTTCTTTATTTGTTGAATAATCTCATTTGTTCCCACGACTTAGATTTGTTTGAGACCTGAATCTTTTACTAACAACAAAGGTAGGCTTTATCTTTTTTAATTTGTCTTGTTTGAATATATTTTTCTTATTTTTGTTGTTAGGGTGAAAACTAACATTGATAAAAACTCTTTAATTTCAAGATGTGTGCTTAACCTTTTACACAAAATATCCCCCCCCCCCTGGCCAAATGGTAAAATGGCAAAATCTGAAATCGTAAAATCATTTTGCACTTTGCATTTTGCATTTTACATTTCGCCTTCTACTATTCTGCTTTGGCTTCTGCTTCCCCATTTGGCCTTCTCAGCAGGTACAATAACCAAAGGTTTGTCAAAGCCCGCACCTGCCTTCATCGAAAACAAAGGCCAGATCATAGATCAGAACAACAAACCAAACCCCGGGGTTTTGTATTTGCTGAATACTCCCGGAATGAATGTGCAGTTGAGGAAGGGCGGGTTTTCTTACGATGTTTATAGAATATCGAATATTGATCAACGAATTTCGAAGTCAGAATTTTCCACGTCTCGCGTCTCGCGTCTCGCGTCTCGTGAAAACAATCCGGCATCTAAAATCGAGCATCGACCATCGACCATCGAGTATCACAGAATTGATCTCGACCTCCAGGGAGCCAACCCCCATTGCTCAATTATCCCATCCAACCCTGCTTCTGATTATCTCAATTATTACACAGTCAAGACTCCACCTGAAGGAATTACCAATGTGCGTCAATTCAAGGATGTCACCTATTATGATATTTATCCGTATATTGACCTGGAGCTTTCAATTGACCAACACAATTTTAAATATACATTCAGGATCCGTCCGGGAGGAGATGTCAACTCTATTAAAATGAGTATATCAGGACCTGAAACAATGAATGAGGAGGCGGAAGGTTATTCCCTGACCACCTCCGTCGGGAATATTGAAGAAAAGAACCCTTTCAGTTATTTGCAATATGAAAATGGCGACAGGAAAAGTATAAATTCTTCCTATAAAAAGATCAACGGAAATATATTCGGATTCGACCTGGATAAAAAAGAAGTACCGGTCAACACGACACTGGTCATCGATCCTTATGTAACCCGTATCTGGGGAACTTACTATGGTGGATCAAATGATGATGCCGATGAAGGGTTAATTGCCGTTGACAAATTTCACAATGTATTTATCGGGGGATGGACCAGCTCGCCCAACAACATTGCCACGACAGGCGCCTATAAAACCTTCATGGAGGGAATAGAAGACGGGTTTATCGCAAAAATGACAGCCGGTGGTCAACGAATTTGGGGAACCTATTATGGAGGAGAACTGAGCGATTCTTTCTGGAGTTGTTGCGTAGATTCGACAGGTAATATTTATGCGGTTGGAATGACTAATTCTTTAACTGAAATTGCCAGTAATGGTGCGCATCAGACTACTTACGGTGGTGGCAATACAGATGCTTTCCTGGTCAAGTTTAATACGAATGGTCAACGACTTTGGGCTACCTATTATGGGGGTACAGGCTCAGATCAGGATTATGCATGTAATATCGATCGTTTTCAAAATATAATAATTGCAGGGCAAACAGATTCCGATAATAACATTTCAACGGCCAATTCATACCAACCCAACAGGTACGGTGATGTGGATTCATTCATTGCCAAATTCGACAGCAACGGCACACTGCTTTGGGGCACCTATTATGGAGGTGAAGGAGATGACGATGCCCTGGCATGTGTTACAGATAAGAACGGAACCATTTACATGTCTGGCGTTACAACCTCTCTACTAAACATTGCAACGGATTCGGCAAACCAGCCGGTTTATGGAGGGGGTGCGACAGATTCATTCCTTGGTGCATTCTCATCGGACGGACAGCAGCGGCTTTGGGCCACCTATTATGGAGGCACCCAGGATGATCGTGGCGGCTGGGTGAATATTGATAAAAATGGAAATTTGTACCTTGTCGGTTGGACAGACTCCGATAACGGGATCTCTACGTCCGGTTCCTTTCAGCCTTTACGTGCCGGGAATATGGATTCATATCTTGTTAAATTCAGAAAATCAGGGCAAAGGGTTTGGGGCACTTACTATGGCGGAAGTCTTGAGGATGACGGCAGACAATGTTCCATCAGTGGTAACGGCGATGTTTTTCTTTGCGGATCCACCCACTCTACCAACAATATTGCAACCTCGGGTTCTTTCTATCCAACTTACCAGGGTGGGGCTTTTGATGGGTTCCTTGTAAAATTCGATTCGCTCGGCATGCGGATGTGGGGAACTTACTACGGGGGACCCGCGTTTGATTGGGGCTATTATTGTACATATGTTACTGATGATACAATATACATGGAGGGTGCTACGATATCGAGTACCGGGATCGCTACGGGCGGTACTTTCCAGCCCAATTTAGGCGGAGAGGATGATTCCTTTCTTGTAAAATTCCTTGATTGCTGGACGATTGCAAATGGACAGCCAATATCAGGTCCCACGAACGTTTGCGAGAATGCTACCGGAGTAGTGTACTCAATACCTGCACTGCCCCATGCCGTTACTTATGATTGGAGCTTCCCTCCGGGAGTAACTATTGTGAGCGGCTCAAACACCAGTTCCATAACCGTGGATTTTGGAGGTTCCACAAGTTCCGGAATGATTTATGTAAGAGGAGAAAACAAATGCGGAGATTTCGGGCTTCCTGATTCGCTTGCAGTATCGGTTATTCCGCCACCTACTCCGACCATTTCCGGTAATAATAATGTCTGTTCCGGTCAAAATTACACCTATGCAACACAGTCGGGGAACAACCAGTATATATGGACTTATTCCAGTGGGGGAACCCTCATTTCCGGAGGCGGGAATAATGACACAACAATTACTCTGTCATGGAATACGGCGGGTGCACAATGGGTCAAAGTAACCTATACAGGTCCCATCGGTTGTGGTGTCTTAAACTCCAGTCCATATCCGGTTACAGTCACTGCAGGACTATCTGTAAGCATCAGTATTGCTGGTTCATCAACGAATGTCTGTTCAGGTACCGTAGTTACTTTCACAGCAACGCCAACAAACGGCGGTTCAACACCTTTCTACCAATGGAAGGTCAACGGGATTAATTCAGGGCCCCATAGCCCAACTTTTGCTTATACGCCGATTAACGGCGATATTATTTCATGTGTGCTCACTTCCTCCGACACGACTTGTATATCGAACAATCCGGCTACAAGTAATCAGATAATCATGGTTGTTAATAATTATTTGCCTGTCAGTGTTTCGATTTCTGCCTCTGCAAATCCATTCTGCCAGGGATCCACCATAACTTTCACAGCTACTCCGACAAATGAAGGGACAACACCGTTTTATCAATGGAAAGTAAATGGTGGAAATGCCGGCCTGGATAACCCGGTTTATTCATTTGTTCCCAACAACGGAGATGTTGTTTCCTGTGTTTTGAATTCAGATATTCCATGCCCGACTGGAAACCCGGCCATATCAAACAGCATCACAATGATTGAAAATACCAACGTGGCAGTCAGTGTTTCAATTTCATCCTCAGCCAACCCGGTCTGTAGTGGAACGTCCGTGACGTTCCAGGCAGTTCCAGGCAATGGCGGCACAACTCCTGTTTATCAATGGAAGGTTAATGGAATTATTGTTGGGGCCAATAATCCGATCTATTCCTATATTCCAGCCAATGGAGACGTAATCACTTGCATTCTAACGTCAAACGCATTGTGTGCCAGTGGGAACCCAGCTACTTCCAATGCTGTGACAATGACCGTTAATCCGAACCTGCCTGTAAGCGTTTCCATCAGTGCCTCAGCAAATCCCGTTTGTGCGGGAACGTCTGTGACATTTCTTGCAAATGCAATCAACGGGGGAACGAATCCTTTCTATCAATGGAAAGTTAATGGTATTAATGTGGGGCTCAGCACCAATTCATATAGTTATATTCCACTGAGGGTGATTATATTACTTGTATGGTACATCCGATGCAATCTGTCCTACCGGGAATCC
>CAIYUC010000012.1 GCA_903929315.1 uncultured Bacteroidales bacterium | reverse complement strand
GTCCGCTTGTCCGCTTGTCCGCTTGTCCGCTTGTCCGCTTGTCCGCTTGTCCGCTTGTCCGCTTGTCCGCTTGTCCGCTTGTCCGCTTGTCCGCTTGTCCGCTTGTCTGCTTGTCCGCTTGTCTGCTTGTCTGCTACGCTATGACATCCGGCATCTGTACTTTCACCAGTTTGAACCCTGATGAGTTATTGATAAAAATGCAAATATTGTCATTATACTGATTAAATTTAGCTAAATATTGTCATTGTATTGACTAAATTTGTATTTTTGAAAAAAATTCATTATGAAAATTATAAAACGTGAGATGGAGGACCGGTTGATCAGGAGCCTGAAACCTAACAAAGTTAGTCTTTTGCTTGGTAGTAGAAGGGTTGGGAAGACATTCCTTCTCCGGGAGTTGAGCAAATCGTTTTCCGGCAATATTCTGTTTATGAATGCGGAGGATGTGACAACCCAGCAATTACTTGCTGAAAGGTCTATCGCGAATTACAGGAACCTCTTTTCCGGAGTGGATCTTCTTATCATAGATGAAGCCCAGGTCATTCCTGAGATCGGGAAGATCCTTAAATTAATAGTAGACGAGGTTGACAAGATAAAAATTATTGCTTCCGGATCCTCATCCTTTGACCTTTTGAATCTCTCCGGAGAACCGTTGACAGGTAGAAGCTCGATCTTTAAGCTTTTCCCTTTGTCGCAATCAGAATTCAGTTCTTTAGAAACACCTCTTGAAACAAAACAGAATCTTGAGGAAAGACTATTATTTGGAGGTTTTCCTGAATTGGTGAACATTCTGACTTTTGAAGAAAAAAAGAGCTATCTGACGGATCTGGTTCATCACTATCTTTTAAAAGATATTCTGGCTTTGGAAGGATTACGCGCATCTTCCAAAATGATGGACCTTTTACGCCTGCTGGCATTCCAGACAGGGAACGAGGTTTCGTACCACGAATTGGGATTAAAGTTGAATCTCAGTAAAAATACGGTCGAAAAGTATCTCGATCTCCTCAGTAAAGTTTTTATTATCTTCCGGTTGGGTGGTTATAGTAAAAACCTACGAAAAGAGATCGTCAAATCAAGCAAATGGTATTTTACTGATAATGGCATAAGGAATGCTATTTTGTCTGATTTCAAACCTTTAATTCTTCGGACGGATCTCGGGGAATTATGGGAAAATTATATTATTGGAGAACGGATAAAGCAAAGTAATTACGAAAGAACACTGGTTAATTATTATTTCTGGCGCACTTACGACCAGCAGGAGATAGACCTGATAGAAGAAAAGGATCAACAAATAACTGCTTATGAGATTAAATGGAATAACAAAAAGATTAAATCGCCAATTGCATTCCGTAATGCCTATCCTAATACCGGATTCCATGTAATTAACCCTTCGAATTATCTACCCTGGATAATGCCTGGTAAGTCTAAGAAAGGATGACGAATAACTGACAAACCTCACGACGGGACTGCATAATGAAGTATACAACCTTCGTTACTTTGTTCTTTTGTTACTATGATTATTAATTCTTCCTGACATAATAATCCAGGAGAACTAATTTGATTTGTTTCATCAACAAACATGCATTATTTCATCTTTTTATCTGTGAAAGGTAACTTCGAATTATTTATTTTTGTCAAAAAACCGAATGATCTATCCCGAAAAACGGCCTAAACTCTATAACTGTGATACCTGTCTTTTTAAAATCATCAGTTGCCAGTATATCAATTCCGAAGAATTTAAAAAACTCCAGGACAGTTCTATCCAGCTCCGGTTTAAAAAAGGGGAAGCCATCCTGAAACAGGGTGCAAATGCCTCCTATCTTGTTTTCCTGCAGAAAGGCATAGTGAAATTCAACCTCGAAGATGAAATGGGTAAAAATCTTATCCTGACCATCACAAAATCGCCATCCTTGTTGGGTAGTGCAAATATTTTCTATGAGGGAATAAATATATTTTCGGTTTATGCAGTGGAAGATTGCGAGGGCTGCCTGATCGACATCCCGATGTTAAAACAAATTGCGCTGTTAAATACTGATTTCCTGATGAAACTCCTCGAACTGGTTTCAGGTATGTTCAAAACGTCCGTCTTTAATTTCATCAGCCTTGCCCACAAACAGGTGAACGGCCGGATTGCAGATGTGATCATCTATTTATCAACATCGGTTTACCAAAGTCTGTCTTTTACACTTTCTTTGTCCCGCAAGGAACTATCGGAATTTGCAGGATGTTCCACCGAAAATGTTATCCATACTTTATCAAGATTCCATAAAGAAGGGATCCTTTCGGTCGAAGGTAAGAAGATCGAGATCCACGACTTTGAACGACTGCAAAAGATAAGTAAATTCGGATAATAATTTTCTTGTTTCATACTTCCTGCTTATTATCTTTGCAAGAGAATTAATTATTTAATCCAATTTACATCTTAAACCAAAACACAATGAAAAAGATCATTTCCTTTCTGATTGCAATATCGCTGATCAGTTCAGTGAGCTTTGCTCAAAAATTGTCATCCGGTAAGGTTCCGTCCCCGGTAAAAAAAGCATTTTCGAAAGATTTCCCCAAATCCTCCAAAGCAACATGGACAATGGATGAAGGGAATTTTGAGGTGAATTTCCTGGTCAATGAAGTAAAAAACTCCGCCACCTATGATAAGGACGGCAAATGGCTGGAGAAAGAAGCTACGATCAGGTTGTCAGATATCCCTAAGGATATAAGAACATCCATCACAAAAAATTTTCCCGGTTTCCATGCCAATGAGGCTGAAAAGGTCGAAGCGCCTGATAAAGAAATACAATACCATATCGGGATCTACAAAGGGAAAGAAAAATATGAAATTCAGTTTTCCCTGAAAGGCGATGTATTAAAAAAGGATGTTAAAGTCGAAGAACCAACTGCAGGGAAGACTAAAAAATAATATCCCCCATACTTTTATTTACGATTTACGAGGTACGATTTACGATTGTAAGATTGACGATTAAATTAACATGGTAATTAACGATAGACCATTATTTTCGAGATAAAAATCGTACCTCGTAAATTGTAAATACTTTTGCTTTCTCTATTTTTGGAATTAAGATTCTCTTCTCTATCTTTGCCCCAACAATAAACATTTAATTATATGAAAATCCTGCAGGAATTTAAGGCATTTGCCATGCGTGGCAATGTGATCGACCTTGCCGTTGGTATCATAATTGGTGCAGCATTCGGTAAAATAGTATCTTCTCTGGTAAGTGATATTTTGATGCCGCCTCTAGGCCTGGCGATTGGTGGAATTAATTTTTCAGACCTGAAAATTATTATGAAAGAAGCGGTCACGGACCCCGTAACGGGAAAGGTACTGAAAGAGGCCGTGGCTTTCAAGATCGGGAACTTCATCCAGGCAATCTTTGACTTTGCCATCATTGCATTCTCCATCTTCATGATTGTGAAAGGCATGAATAAAATGAGCAGGACTAAACCGCCCGAAGATGTTGCAGCCACACCTGCACCACCTGCCAGTCCTTCTGAACACATGGGACCCTCAAATGAGGAAGCAATCCTGGCTGAAATAAGAGACATCTTAAAGAGCAGATAATTCGTAATTACAGATGACAGATACTCAATACTGGATGCTCGATTCTCGATGTTTCACTATTGCCTGTTGCCTATTGCCTATTGCCTCGCTGGCCATGACGATTATGAATATTGAAAAACTATAATAAAAGAATAAACTATATGAAAACCATTCACCTTCTCATTATCACCCTATTATTAAGCTTATCCCTTAAAGCTCAGGATCCGTTAAAAACCATTAACGCTGCGGTTAAACACATTGAAACTGCCCCTGATACAATTAAACACTGGCAGTTTATGGGTATCGGTTCGGTGAATTTCAACCAGGCGTATCTGCTCAATTGGGCTGCCGGCGGTCAGAGTTCACTGGCTTTAGGGTCATTATTGAGCTTACAGGCAAACTATAAAAAAGGAAAACATGCATGGAACAGTAACCTGGACCTTGCTTATGGATTCCAATTACAGGCTCCGGGAAGCAGCGCTTCCCAGTACCGTAAAACCGACGACCGTATTGAATTGAACTCTTTTTATGGATACGGGATTTCAAAACATTGGGACCTTACTTTCCTGGTAAATGCGAAAACCCAATTTTCTTCCGGATTTAACTACCCGGATGACAGCACGGTCATATCCAAATTCATGTCCCCGGGTTATGTAATCGCCGGGATAGGCTTTTCATGGGTTCCCGCCAGTTACTTTTCCGTGTTTCTTTCCCCTTCTTCTGGTCGTTTTACTTTTGTACTTGATCCTAAATTATCCGATTCAGGCGCTTATGGAGTTAAACGGGGGAAGCACATAAACGCAGAATTCGGACCTTATGTAAGGGCAGCATTCAACAAAGACCTGGCTAAAAATATCAACCTGAACACCACGTTGGACCTCTTCTCCAATTATCTTAAAGAGTTTGGGAATGTTGTCGTCAACTGGAACTTTCTTCTCACCATAAAAGCCAATAGATGGCTTGCAACAACAGTCAGTGCAACACTGATCTATGACGATAAGGTCAGTATCACCGATTTGCAGGGAAAGACCGGCCCCCGCATACAGTTCAAGGAAAACCTCGGAATTGGCATCGCCTATAAGATCCATCAAAAGGGATCTGGAAAGTAACGGGATTTACGATGTACGATTTACGATGTACGATTAAATCATTTCAAAATCGGATACCGTACATCAAAAAATTAAATCGTACATCGTAAATCGTAAATATATAGTAGTTTTCCTGGACGAAAAAAATCTTGTTGATTAATTCTATTTCCTTACTTTTGATTCCTGAACCAAACCAAAAAAGGAATAAAATTATGTCCCATCAGGAAATCCTGGAAGAACACCTGACCCATGAAGAGCTAAAATACCGCGAACACACACAGCGTGGAGCTGATTTTTGTAAGATCGATCTTTTCAGGTCCGCCAGGGAAGAATACAAAACAGCCCTGAAATATAAGCCAGGGGATGAATTTTCAACAGCCAAAGTCGCTGAATGTCAAAGTTTTATCGACCGTGACAGGAAGAAAGTTCTGGTCATTGTCCCTATTGTTCTTGCATTTATCGTGGCAGTCATCATTTTGAATCTTTAACATTCTTAATTCGTCACACGTCACGCGTCACGCGTTACGCATTACGCGTATCGTAATCCGTAATTAATAATGTCATCAATATATCCCTCCTACTTCGCGCGGTTTTACGATTTGATTTATTCGAATATCCGTTCGGATATTGATACTGATTATTTTCTGAAAAAGATCAGGGAAGCAAACGGTCCGGTGCTGGAAGCCGGAGTCGGGACAGGCCGGTTCTTTACTGAAGCGCTGAAACAAGGAGCAGATATCTACGGGATCGACATCAGTCCCGCCATGCTCGACATCCTGAAGTTGAAGATCGACCGGAAATATCACAACCGGCTTACAATACAAGATATATCGGACTTTTCATTCCGGAGGAAATTCAAGCTTATCCTTGCTCCATTCCGTGTCTTTATGCACATAACAGAACCCAGGGAACAGCTTGCCACACTGAATCATGTTTATGATAACCTGGGCAAAGGTGGTCTTTTCATTTTTGACCTCTTTATTCCGGATCCGGAACTCCTTGCAAAAGGCATGAACGAAGTAGTAGATTTTGAAGGTGAATATGCTTCCGGCGAAACGCTTCGACGGATTACCTCTTCCCATAGCGACCTGATAAACCAGATCACAGACGTTACTTTCCGTTTTGAATGGACAGAAAAAAGCAGGAATTTTAAAGAAACATGGAATACCCGGCTCCGGTTTTGTTTCAGGTTTGAGCTGGAATATCTTTTGATGAAGTCCAAATTCAATCAGTTCCAGATTTTCGGCGATTATCTTGAAAACCCTTTAACACCAACATCAAAAGATTTCGTCGTGGTTTGCCGGAAATAGCAAGAAAGGCGGAAAGAATTCAGAATGAAAAATGCAGACTCTGGATTCTGACTGTGTTACTTTGTGACTTTGTGACTTTGTGACTTTGTGACTTTGCTGTTAACAACGTGTAATTATTTTATCAGCTTATTACAATCAAATTTCTAAATTTGACTTTTATTTCAAACCGAATCCTTTCATTCATGAAAAATAAGCCTCTACTTTCCTTCTGGCAGATATGGAACATGAGCTTCGGTTTTTTTGGGATCCAGTTTGGCTGGGGTTTGCAGATGGCGAATATGAGCGCGATCTATGAATATCTCGGTGCAAGACCTGACCAGATCCCCTTGCTTTGGCTTGCAGCTCCACTTACCGGCCTGATCGTTCAACCCATCATCGGTAACATGAGTGACCGGACCTGGAACAAGCTGGGTCGCCGGCGTCCTTATTTTCTTACCGGGGCTTTACTTTCTTCCTTTGCGCTAATCCTCATGCCAAACTCTTCAGTCCTTTGGATGGCAGCAGGATTATTATGGATACTGGACGCATCCATCAATATTTCCATGGAACCTTTCCGCGCCTTTGTCGCCGATATGCTACCCGATGAACAGCGAACCAGGGGGTTTGCCATGCAAAGCCTTTTTATCGGCGCGGGAGCTGTGATCGCATCTGCTTTACCCTGGATACTTACTAATTTGTTTAATGTTAAATCGGGAACTTCAGCAGGAAATTCCATTCCGTTAACCGTTAAACTTTCTTTTTTTACAGGAGCTGTAGTGTTTCTGGGCGCGGTATTATGGACCATTTTCCGGACAAAAGAATATCCACCGGAAGATATCGATGCTTTCAGGAAAAGTAAAAAAGAACGGAAGGGGATAGTAATCTTTTTCAGGGAAATCTTTCAGGATATTATACATATGCCTTCAACCATGCGGAAGCTGGCATTGGTACAATTTTTCACATGGTTGGGTTTGTTCTGTATGTGGCTTTATTTCTCAGTGGCTGTTGCAAGAAGTGTTTTCATGGCCCCGGATGAGAAATCCCTGCTCTACCAACACGGAATTGAATGGGCAAGTCTTTGTTTTGGTGTGTATTCACTGGTTTGTTTCGCATTTTCTTTTGTCATTCCAAAACTGGCTGCAATTACGGGTAGACCATGGGCGCATACCATTTGCCTGCTTTGCGGGGCTGCAGGACTGCTTTCCGTTGGTATTATCCATAACCAATACCTGCTGATCGTCAGTATGATTGGTGTAGGTATTGCCTGGGCCAGTATCCTTTCGATGCCTTATGCCATATTATCCTCTTCCATACCGCCTGAGAAGACCGGGGTTTATATGGGTATCTTTAATTTCTTCATTGTCCTTCCCGAAATCATCGCATCGCTGGCCTTCGGATGGGTCATGCTCCATCTTTTGAACAATAACCGGATCACTGCTGTGGTGATGGGAGGTGTCTTCCTGGTCATTGCTGCATTGCTGATGCAAAGGATAAGGGAAGAAAAGGAATAATAAGCAACAGATCATCCGGATCTGACATCAACCAGCAAAACAAAACACACAGGTAACCAATAAAGTCTCATGAAAAAAGAAAGATCCGGTGGAATATTACTTCACCCCACTTCATTACCCGGTAATTACGGTATCGGTACACTCGGAAAAGAATCAAGAAACTTCATTGATTTTCTGGTGAAAGCCCGTCAAAAAATATGGCAGATACTTCCATTAGGCCCTACCGGGTTTGCTGACTCTCCTTATCAGTGTTTTTCTTCGATTGCAGGAAATCCTCTTCTTATTGACCCGGAGCTCCTTGTAGACGAAGGTCTCCTCGATACGCAAGACCTGGAATTGGTAAAGACTGTGCAGGATGGACCAGTGAACTTCGGGAAAGTGATCAATGCAAAATATCCTTTGCTGAAAAAAGCATCCCTCGCATTCCAAACAAAAGCCGGGAAAATTGAAAAGGAGCAATATTATCACTTCCTGGACAACAATTCCTGGTGGCTTCCGGATTACGCCCTGTTCATAGCTATCAAAGAGCATTTTGGTCAAAAACCCTGGTACAAGTGGGAAGAAGCTTTGAAAATGAAAAATGAACTGGCCCTGAACCCTTATTTTTCATTATTGAATGATAAGATCGAATTCCAGAAGTTTGTCCAATATATCTTTTTCAAGCAATGGATGGCAATAAAAGAGTATGCACATCAGCATTCCATCAGGATCATCGGGGATATTCCTTTGTATGTCGCACACGACAGTGTGGATGCCTGGGCGAACCCTGAAATATTCCAGTTTGACGACAAAAAGGATCCCATTTCCGTGGGAGGTGTTCCACCAGATTATTTCAGTGCTACCGGTCAGCTCTGGGGTAATCCATTATACCGGTGGAATAAACTCGGTCAGGATGGATACAAATGGTGGATCTCCCGGATAAAAGCCAATCTTGTTCTATATGATATCATTCGTATCGATCATTTCAGGGGACTTGCTGCATATTGGGCTATACCCTATGGAGAAAAAACTGCCATTAAAGGTGAATGGATCCTGTGCCCGGGAAAAGCGCTCCTTCAGGCTGTCGAAAAGGAATTCGGAGATCTTCCCATTATTGCCGAAGACCTTGGTGTCATCACTCCGGATGTGGAGGCTTTAAGGGATTCATTCGGTCTTCCAGGGATGAAGATCCTCCAATTTGCTTTTGATTCAAGTGAAGACAATGATTACCTGCCATATAACTATCCGAAAAATTGCGTAGTCTATACCGGGACCCATGATAACGATACGGTGAATGGATGGTACTCTACCGCAAAAAAAGAAGATAAAAAGTTGGTTCTGAATTATCTTCATTCGGATGGGAAAGAAATAAACTGGGATTTTATCCGGCTGGCATGGGCATCCGTAGCTTACACGGCGATAGTCCCGATGCAGGATCTGCTTGGACTTCCAAATGATGCACGAATGAACCTTCCCGGAACTACTGTCAATAACTGGATGTGGAGGATAAAACCCGATCAGTTGAACGATGACCTGGCAGCACGACTCGCTGAACTGACAGTTCTTTATGGTCGATCAGAAAAAATTAAAAAGTAACACCCAACATAAACTCTCCCCCTCAATCCCCCTCTCTTTCCAAGAGAGGGGGAAGCCGAAGACAGGGATGAGTTTCTAAAATTAAGAACTAAAAAAATGCAAAAAAAAAATTTACTCCTTTCCGTCTTCTGTCTTCTAACCCTGTCTCTCCTGTCCCAGGATATAAAGCTTTACCGGGTTGAGCCGCCTTTCTGGTGGACAGGATTCAAAAACCGGGGACTTCAACTGATGATCTATGGAAGAAATATATCGAAAACCGACGTTACCATCAAATCACCCGATGCCAAACTAATGCAGGTCAACAAAACAGAGAACCCCGATTATCTCTTCCTCGATATTCTTATCCTGCCGGGAAATCAACCAGAAAGTTTCAGTATTAACTTTACGAAAGAGGATAAAAATATTGCAATCTATAATTACGAACTGAAAGCAAGAGCTCCGGGTTCTTCCGGTCGGAAAGGGTTCAATTCTTCCGATGTGATCTACCTTCTCATGCCTGACCGTTTTGCCAATGGAGATACG
>CAIYUC010000011.1 GCA_903929315.1 uncultured Bacteroidales bacterium | reverse complement strand
GGGGAAAAATGTTAGTGAGTTTGGCGGGTGCCATGAGCACCGCTGAATTGGGCATTAGTTTGGACAGATGCAAAAACGCTTGGAAGGGAAAAAAGCAATTTACAACTATTTTAATAATTTACCGGAAATGAGGCTGCAAAAAGAGGGAAAAGTTATCACCTATCCATCTTCAGATGAATTGATTGCAGTGATTGAAACATCCTTAGAATTTTTCATCCCTTTGACAGGTCAGGAATACAACCAGGATTATGTTTGTATATTAAAGGTTCGGGAAGATGGGAAAATAACTTCTTATCGTGAATATTGGAATCCGCTCGTTTCAATCAAGGCTCTTGGGAGAGCAAATTCATTTGAACCGGGGTCCGGCGAATTTAAAGAAGGCTCAAAATGAACGAAAAAATTCTTGTAACCGGGGGAATGGGCAAGACAGGGTCCAGGTTGGTAGAACTGCTTCGTCGAAATGGCATCGACTATTCTATCGCTGCACACAGGAATTTAAACACGTCCGAAAAAGTATATTTCGACTGGACTAAACCGGCAACTTGGAAAGCGGCTATTGAGGGCGTTTCTGCGGTTTACCTCCTGGCTCCCCCGCTGGTCAATCATGCGCATAAATATCTGATCGATTTTTCCCGGTTTGCAATTAGTCGTGGCGTCAGGCGTTTTGTATTATTGAGCGCATCGCTTCTTCCGGCAGGAGGCATTGCACAAGGTCAGGTTCACCAATGGCTAATGGAAAATGCAGATGAGTGGGCGGTAATGAGACCTTCATGGTTTATGCAAAATTTTTCTGATGGACAGCATCTGCCTACAATTCTTTCGATGAATAAAATCATTTCAGCCACAAGAGATGGTAAGGTTCCCTTTATTAGTGTAGATGATATAGCAGCGGTAGCATTCCGGCTTCTGACCAACAAAGAATCTTTCAATAGCGACTTTGTATTAACAGGAAGCAGGTTATTTAGCTATGACGAAATTGCCAAAATCATCAGTGAATCATCAGGTAGGAATGTAATTCATGAAAAAGTTGATGTAGAAACGTTGACGAGTTTATATAAGTCACGTGGTCTTTCAGATGCTTATGCTCAAAATTTGGCTATGATGGATGCAGCGATTGCTTCTGGGGTCGAAGAAAGGATAACCGGTTGTGTAGAGGAACTAATAGGTCATCCCCCTATCACCTTTGAAGAATTTGTGGCTTCTGTTAAGAGTGTTTGGATTCGTTGATCCAAGGGATATAAAATAAAATCGTAGAGCGGCCCATTATTTAACTGCCGCTCTACGATTATGAAAATGCTCATTCTCTTATAACCTTAATTTCGCCAACGAACTGAAAACCAGACAAAATATGTTTTGGTGAGTATCCCTTGACAGCATGTAATGAGTTTGGAAGATATTCAAAGAGAATTTGGGGTATATTTATTTTGCTAAGCGCATCGATTCCTTGGCGTCTTCTCTCTCTCGGCTCAGCCAAAAGGAATAACCATCATGAAGAAATCCTGCATCATAATAGGCTCTGTGTCATCCATAGTGACGGTCATTGTCATCGTGGATGGTATTATTATATTGCC
>CAIYUC010000010.1 GCA_903929315.1 uncultured Bacteroidales bacterium | reverse complement strand
TGTTCACTGTTCACTGTTCACTATTCACTGTTCACTGTTCACTGTTCACTGTTCATTGTTCACTGTCCTGCGCCATGGCAGTTTTTGTATTTCTTACCACTGCCGCAGGGGCAGGGATCATTCCTGCCGACTTTCTTTTCCACATGAACAGGCAGGGGCTTTTGTTTTTCCTGTGTATTTGCATTCGCCTGTGACAGCAAGTCTGACCGTTCTTCTTTGTATCTGCTGCGGTCGGTACGACGGGGTGCCTGTGCTTCATGGACATTCTGGGGAGCGTCGATCGGAACGTCAGACCTGATCAGAAAAGAGGTGATCTCTTTATTGGTCCGCTGAACCATGCTCTTAAATAACTCGAATGACTCAAACTTATATATCAGCAAAGGATCTTTCTGTTCATAAGCAGCATTCTGAACGGATTGCTTAAGGTCGTCCATTTCCCGTAAATGTTCTTTCCAGGCATTGTCAATCATTCCCAACACAATACCTTTTTCGATAGAAAGAACCACTTCCTTACCGCCATCTTCATAGGCTTTTTTCAGGTTAGCCACAACCTGCATCGACTTAATGCCATCCGTGACAGGAATGGCAATATTTTCGAATTTTGTTTCATTCTCAAAAACATGTTTTATCACAGGGAAGGTCTTTTTTGCAATAGTTTCCCCTTTGATTTTATATCTTTTATAAACGAAATCATAAAGTTTGTCGGTAACTTCATTCCCATTCATGGAATAAAATTCCTGTTCCTGAAAGGGTGAATCTGCGGCAAACTCTTTCAGCAATTCCAGCTTGAAACTGGGGTAATCGCGGCTATCCTGATGATCAAGAACGACAGTTTCACAAACGTCATAGATCATATTCGCTATATCTACTGCAAGACGTTCTCCAAATAGAGCATGCCGGCGTTTTTTGTAAATGGCCTCCCGCTGGATATTCATCACATCATCATATTCCAGCAATCTCTTACGGATCCCAAAGTTATTTTCTTCCACTTTCTTTTGAGCTCTCTCGATCGATTTTGTGATCATGGAGTGCTGGATTACTTCCCCTTCCTTGATCCCAAGCCTGTCCATGATCTTTGCGATGCGCTCTGACCCGAACATACGCATGAGGTCATCTTCCAGGGAGACGAAAAATTGTGAGCTTCCGGGATCTCCCTGTCGTCCTGAACGGCCGCGTAACTGACGGTCAACGCGCCGGGATTCATGCCTTTCAGTACCGAAAATAGCAAGACCACCGGCTTCTTTTACACCTTTTCCCAATTTAATGTCGGTTCCCCTGCCGGCCATGTTCGTTGCAATGGTTACCGTACCGGCAATACCAGCTTCTGCAACGATATCCGCTTCTTTTTGGTGAAGCTTGGCATTCAAAACATTGTGCTTAATATTTTTACGCTTCAGCATCCTGCTTAATAATTCGGATGTTTCAACAGAGGTAGTCCCGACAAGCACAGGACGACCGATAGCGATCAGTTTCTCAATTTCCTCAATAACAGCATTGAATTTTTCACGTTTTGTTTTATAAACAAAATCTTCACGGTCATCACGTACAACCTTTTTATTGGTAGGGATAACGACCACATCCAATTTGTAGATATCCCAGAACTCACCTGCTTCTGTTTCAGCCGTGCCAGTCATACCTGCCAGCTTTTTGTACATCCTGAAGTAATTTTGCAGGGTGATGGTAGCATACGTTTGAGTGGCTGCTTCCACCTTTACACTCTCCTTTGCTTCAATGGCCTGGTGCAAACCATCGGAATATCTCCTGCCTTCGAGGATACGACCGGTCTGTTCGTCCACGATCTTAACCTTGTTTTCGAGTACTACATACTCAATATCTTTTTCAAACAAAGCATAAGCTTTCAGAAGCTGGTTGACAGTGTGAACCCTTTCTGATTTTATGGAATAATCGATCATCAGCTGATTTTTCTTTTCCAGCTTTTCGGTTTCCGGTATAGTTTGCCTTTCCATATCAGCCAATTCATTACCAATATCAGGTAAAATAAACATGGAAGGATCTTCATAGGATTCTGCGAGCAGGTCAATTCCTTTTTCCGTCAGCTCGATGGTATTATTTTTTTCATCGATGACGAAGTAAAGTTGATCATCAATGATATGCATATGCTTGGATTGCTCCTGCATGTAAAAGTTTTCTGTCTTTTGCATGAGGGCTCTCATTCCAGGTTCACTAAGGAATTTGATGAGAGGTTTATTCTTTGGCAGGCCACGAAAACTTCGAAATACCTGTTCTCCGGCTTTCTTACTGTTTTCGGAATTATTGGAATCTTCACTCAGGGACTTCGCTTCGGCAAGCAACCTGGTTACCAGGTTCCGTTGTGCATTATACAGCTTCACCACGTTGGGTTTAAGCTCTTCAAATGCCTGGTTTTCCCCTTTCGGCGTAGGACCTGAGATGATCAACGGTGTTCTTGCATCATCGATCAAAACCGAGTCTACTTCATCGACGATAGTATAATTATGAGGGCGCTGAACCATTTCTTCCGGGTTACCTGTCATATTGTCACGCAGGTAATCAAACCCGAATTCATTGTTGGTTCCGTAAGTGATGTCGGCTAAATAAGCATTCCTCCGGGCTTCGGTATTCGGTTCATGCCTGTCGATACAATCCACTTTTAATCCATGGAACTCAAAAAGCATCCCCATCCATTCGGAGTCACGTTTTGCAAGATAATCATTGACCGTTACCAAATGAACTCCCTTGCCAGGCAGAGCATTCAGGTAAACGGGTAAGGTAGCTACCAACGTTTTTCCTTCACCGGTGGCCATTTCTGATATCTTTCCCTGATGAAGTACGATCCCGCCAATCAACTGAACATCATAATGGATCATATCCCATCGTATCATGTTTCCACCTGCCATCCAACTGCTGCTATAACGAGCTTTGTCTCCCACAATCTCCACATTGTCTTTTTTAGCTGCCAGGTCCCTGTCCATTTGCGTGGGAGTGACTTCAATATAATCATTTTCAAAAAACCTTCTTGCGGTATCTTTTATAACCGCAAATGCTTCCGGAAGGATCTCATCCAGAATTTGCTGAGTAAGATCGTAGCTTTCCTTTTCGAGGTGATCCAGCTCATTATAAAGGTTCTCTTTTTCCTCAATATCAATCTCATCAGAATTAAGCCTGATTTTCAGATCTGCTATTTCTTTTTCTTTATCAGCAAGGTATTCCCTGATCCTTTGCCGGAATTCGGTTGTCTTGTCCCTGAGTTGATCATTGCTCAGCGTTTTTATCACTTCATAACTTTCCAGGGTCCGCACAAGAACAGGCTCAATCACTTTGATATCCCGTTGGGATTTGTTACCCAGAAAATTCTTCAATAAACCAATCATAACCTGATATATATCAACATTCAATCCTCAAAACCAAAACAAAATTATAAAATTCCCGGCAGTTTAAGGGTATCTCTGCGTTTGATGCACCATATATTATATTTTAAAAGGTACTTATTTCTTATTTAACCACAATGGACACAATGGCAACACGGTGGTCACAATGATAAAATTCTTTGTGGACTTTGTGTAAAACGTTGTGATCATTGTGGTTATTTGCCTTTAGAAGCAATTTCCTTTTATAAATTACTTCGATACCATTTTTTCAATTGTTGCTTCCAGTCCATTACTTGGCTGATCAGCCGGGTATTTAACTATTTTTCCCTGTTCATCGATTAAAACAAATAATGGATAGGTCCGTACGTCATAATCTTTAAGTAGCTGCATTTGATCTCCAATATGAAGGAATATCCATGTAAAATCCTTTTTCATTGACACAAAATATACCATCTTTTCAAATTGATTATCTGCAGAAATGCACACAAAAAAGATCTTATCTTTAAATTTATCATATATAGGTTTGAGTAAGTCCATTTCCGTAAGGCAACCCTGACAATAAGTGGTCCAAAAGTTCAGCAGAACCGGTTTTCCTTTAAAATCCTGAAGGGACACATTTTTCCGGTACCTGTCCTGCAGGGTGAATGCGGGAGCAGGTGTACCTACCCTCAATTTTGTCAGAAATTTTATCATATCTTCCGCGACCACTTTATTTCCATCGAATTTACTTTCCTTCGATATGGTTTCCAGCAAAGAGAGAATACTTTCCTGGTTATAGCCAGGCATATTGAACATCTCCATCAGGTTTTTCATCATGACCAATTCCCTGAGCTGCGGTTTTCTCAATACAGAATCCAGTGCGAGAGCTTTCATCATGTTCTGATAACTGCCGATGGTACTTGTCATTTTCGGGAAATCATTGAACTTCGTTGCCTTTGAGGTCACGGTAAGGTATTTGGAGAAAAACTGGTTAAAAAAATCCATGTATTCGGTATTCTCATATAAAACAGGGGAATCCATGAAATATTTT
Organism: uncultured Bacteroidales bacterium; assembly: GCA_903929315.1. Taxonomy (GTDB): domain Bacteria; phylum Bacteroidota; class Bacteroidia; order Bacteroidales; family FEN-979; genus CAIYUC01. Next base: position 15,740 of record CAIYUC010000010.1, on the reverse strand, counting down.
TTTGCAATCTGGGGCTTTCCTGCAGTTTGGGCCAATTGTTCCAAACCCGCCAGTTTATATCTTATGTAGCATGCGAAATAAAAATTCTTTGTATCCATAAATGACGTCACGATGATGGTACGGAATGTATCGATTTTTGTTTTATTACGATCGCGGTAAAGGGCATTGAAATTTTCAAGGAGAAAATTATTATACAGGACATTGAATTGCTGGATGAGAAAATTCAGATCATCAAAATCAGAATTTAGACCCTCGATCTGGATACTCTGCGATTGGATTAAGGGATTCACCTCTGTCGTCACCTTATAATTCATCGGGACACATTTCATAAAATATGTTTTCCCGGGTTCAAGGTAAAGGTCGGCCCTATGGAAATCAATAATAAATCCGGCATATATCGGAGTGTACAATTCAATCGAAATTGTAAATTTACCTGCAGAGTCAATGTTAGCCTGAGACAGGTTCTTTTCAACGAAAGTGATCAGATCGCCCGGTACTACCAGCCGGATTATCCTGCCTTCTGCACCAGGCGCTACCCCGGTAATCCTGGTTACCTGGGAGAATCCGGATATTGGCAGGATCAGAAGTAAAAGAAAAAATTTAACAGTATTCATTATAATTATATTTGGTTCATCGCAATAATGTGTTCTTTTATGCCAAGAAGACCCCACCCCGGCCCTCCTCTTGCAGGGGAGGGTGTCTTTGGTGGAAGGTTTTTATTATCCTTTTAAATCGATCCCTGCAGGAACGAACCTGTCAACATCTCCCCCATTTCGTAAAAGTTCCCTTACCACAGATGAACTTAACGCAGTATATTCCGGGATGGTAAGAAGAAAAACCGTTTCAATTTCCGGATAAATGACCTTATTCACCTGTCCGATGGTCCTTTCGAATTCAAAATCAGCTGATGTCCTCAAGCCCCTAAGGATGTATTTTGCATCGACAACACTGCAAAAATTCACTGTCAACCCGCTGTACTTTTGAATTTCAATCCTGGTTTCACCCGTAAAGATCTGTTCCAGCCAGTGAATCCTTTTATCCAAAGGGAAATAGGTTTGTTTTTCAGGATTTTCCCCAATAGCGATAATGATTTTATCAAACAGGGGAAGCGCTCTCCGGATGATGGATTCATGTCCCCTGGTAATTGGGTCAAAAGAACCGGGAAATACGGCAATGTTTTTCATTTCGGCTTGTTTGAAAGGAACAAAGATAAAAAAAGGAAAGAATTGACGTATTATTCAAAAGTGAATGAGACCTGGAATATTTTCGACTTAAGTGAAGCAATACCATTCGTATAAATGTTGTTTTCCCTTTTTAGCACATCCATTAACCCGTACATCATTTTAAGCTCGATCCCGAATTTGAACCATTCATTATAGAAATCAAAACCTACTCCGGCTTCAAGGTAGACGTCATTTGCGTTAAATTTTACGATCTTCTCACCATTGGCCTTTTGTTCCCTTTTCTTCGCCTGTGAAGCCAGGTCAAGGGTATATTGTGCTCCCGTCAACAGGTAAGGTCTGAAATTATTATACCGGGTAGATTTGAATTTTAGTTCAAGCGGAAAGTTCACATAAGTAGATGGAATTTTTTTTGTCACAGAAAAAATACTATCACGATTTTTACGGAACACCTCGATAGAATATATTAAACTCCGGTCGCCGAATGAAAGTGATGGTATAAATCTCAGACTGAAATGTTCGCCTATACGCATGTCACTCACGATGCTGATCACAAATCCGGGTGTGGAAGAAGATGTAATGGATAAAAGTCTTGCGGAATCAGGCAGGGGAAGTATGTCGGGAAGATAGGTAGAGTCGAAAGAATGAGAGGCAAGGTCGGAGATTGGCCTGATCGTCAGGAGACTCTGATTAACGCCCAGTACGAACCCAAAATGAAACATTGATTCCTGGTCGTACCGGGGATTATTTAAAATCCAATTGGTTTGACTAAACCCTGGTTTAATTGAGGAATAGAAAAAAAACAGGCAAAAAGCGATTACAATGCGGGTATACTTCAATGAGTATTTAAAAATTGATGTTAATGTTTAAACGCTTTTATCCTTTTTTTATTTTAATCAGATTATTTAGAACAATATGGAAACGGTCTATTTATCTCCCATGTAGATGGTGGCAATACCGCCTGTCAGGGAATATTCCCGGTTATTTTTAAGTCCGGCCTCTTTCAGGATTTCCAAAAAATCCTTCCCTGCAGGAAATGCCGCTACGGATTCAGGCAGGTATTGATAAGCATGTTTATGTTTTGATATAAGTTTTCCTATAAAAGGAATTATTCTTTCTGAATAAATCCGGTAAAGTTGGCTGAAAAGGTTTGCCTGTGGTTGTGAAAATTCCAGGATCATCATTGTTCCTCCCTGTTTCAATACCCTGTTCATTTCCTTCAACCCCATTAATAAATTTTCATAATTTCTCACTCCGAATGCGACTGTCACTGCATCGAATGAATTATCCGTGAAAGGAATATTTTCAGCATCGCCTGTTTCAAATGAAATGATCTTATTAAGTTTCTTGCGGATAACTTTATCACGGGCTATCGTTAGCATTTTTTCAGAAATATCGATACCGGTTATTTTCCGGGGGTTCAATTTGGCCAAAGCGATAGCGAGATCACCGGTACCCGTTGCAACATCCAAAATATTCTGCGGTTGTTTGACCGATAAAAGAGAGATGAGTTTTCTTCTCCACCAAAAATCGATGCTGAAGGAAAGGAAATGGTTCAGGAAGTCGTAGCGGTTCGAAATGTCATCGAACATATTTCTGACGTCTTCCTTTTTTTTAAGCCCGGACATATAAGTAAGAATGGAGTTTAATAGAAGCCTGTATTAGGCGGTGCGAAGGTACAAGAATAAACTTAATTTCAGCGTAAAGCGTAACGGGCGATGCATTATGAATTTACCATGTTATTCCCTTGTCAGATCAAAGTTTTAATTTAATTTTACAGGGGTTTGATAACAATTAAATTGCTTTCCATAACCGAATTCTATGATACGAAAAACGTTTGCCTACCTTGTTATGCTTTTCTTTCTGATTGGTCAATGTCCCTCCAACGCCCAGATCGCAATCAGCTTTCTGGCAGGGCCCAATTATTCCTATTTCATTCAATCCAAATCGGATTATGCAGCGAAAGCAAGCCCCGGAATAGGACTGGATGCCGGATTGCAATTCAAAGCCGGTGATAATCACTTACTATCTTTTAAAGCATTTATCGGATATTCACTTCAGACACCGGGCATAAAACTCCCGAATTTTGTCATCAATGAATATTACCGTTATACATACCTGGAAGGCAAATACCAGCTTTCAAACATCCTAATACATCCTCAGCTTCAGTTCAATTTCCTGAAGAAAAAAGATCTCTTCCTCGGAATTGGACCATTCTGCCAGGTTCGTATAGCCGGTTACGGTAAGGGAACTTACAGCTATGGTTTCACCCCGGGAGGTCTTCCTTATTCAGGTGATGAAATATTGCGCATCAGCACGATCTTTAACAAATGGAACTATGGTCCCGGAATTTCCTGCGGTTATCAAAAGATCTGCTTTGGGAAAATCTGCCTGTTTTTTGAATTGCGGGAATTATGGATGATCAATAATTACTTTCAGGATGATAACAAAAGTAATGGATGGTCATCTAAGGCAGTCTGGTATAACCTCATGACCTCACTCAATGTAGGGATTGATTTATACAGGAATAACTAATCAGAAGATTTTTTCCGGGTTGTTGCTCATTATCCCAATCTTTCTATTATTTTTGATAAATAATTGGTCTGGTGATGAAACCACTTTACAGACAATTCCTCTTTTCTTCCAGTTTGTTTTATGCAGCAGTATTCCCCCTCATTTTATTGATTCTTGTCTCTTCATGTGAGCCCCTGGCCACAGATTTCCCTGATATTGAAGGAGCACATTATTATTATGCTGCAACGACTCATCCTGTTCCGGATACTTTCTCTGTCATCCGGGTTATGACCTGGAATATTCGTTTTGGAGCCGGCAGGATCCCCTGGTTTGGTGATGCCTGCGGCGACCGGGTGATTTTGACGGAAGATGAAGTTTATGGTTCTCTCCAGGCGATTGCTGACAAAATAAATGAAGTGAAGCCGGATGTGCTGTTGCTCCAGGAAGTCGACATTAATTCAAAACGATCCGGATATATCGATGAACTTCAATGGATCCTGGATAATACATATTTCAATTATGCCGCTTATGGTTCCCAGTGGAAAGCTCAGTTCATACCCAGTGACGGCCTTGGTCGCATGGATGAAGCGAATGCGATCCTTTCACGGTGGAAGATCAGTGATGCCGAAAGGATTCAGCTGGCAATCCGTACTGACCAGGACAAGCTGACCCGCTATTTTTATGAGCGCTGCTGCATCGTGACCGGGAGGATTGAGATCCCGTATGTAAAGAATCTTTATGCACTGAATATCCATGCATCGGCTTTTGCTACAGATGATACAAAGGAAAAACACATCATTCAGTTCAAGGATGAACTGGACAAGATCAATGGGGAGGGTGGATGGTTTGTAGCAGGAGGGGACATGAACACCTTACCTCCCGGTTCCGATTCAACAGATTATTGTATTGAGGATATGTGCCCGGGTGAATCATTCCACCATTCTTATGATGATCCGTTTCATAAAGACGGAAGCGATTATACCCCGGAGAAACATTGGCTAGATGCGCTTTATGCAACATATCAATGCGCTGTTCCACCTGAAGTTTATAAAACCAACCAGGTCAGGTATTTTTCGCATACCACCCGGGGTACTCATTTCTGGGACCGTACTCTCGATTACCTCTTTACAAATTATCATTGGGTCGAAAACTCTGTAGTTACCCACCAGGATGCAACAAAACAATCAGACCATGCCCCGGTAAGCGTGCTTTTTGTTTTGCCAAAATAACTATGAAGGTTTGAAGAAACTTTTTCTTTGTCTGATCGGAATAGTAGCATTCAGTAACCTGTTTTCACAGGATTCTCTAAGAATGAACTACTGGACCAACGGTACAGCATATACCATCCCCAGGCACAGGTGGGAGCTCGGGCTTTTTTCCACTTCCAGATACGGCATTACACAAAACCTGGAGCTTTCTCTTCATCCTTTGATGTTCTTTCTGATGCCCCAGGTGAAAATCAAAGTGGGTTGGGGCGAATATTCAGGTTTTCGGTTGACTACAGAACACGGGATCTTTTATCCGACGCAGGCCATGCGGCTTGTAACAAGGAAAGGAGCAGGCGGGCTTATCTCTCCCGAATTTACAATACCGCAAATGTTTTCCCTGCACAATGGATTCCTTGTCTCCTGCAAGCCTTTTAAGAATGCCATTTTAAGTTCCCATGCCGGAATCGCTTTCTCCATTAAATTTGGTCCACTGGATAAGCTAAGTACGATCGATCTTCCAATTATTTATCCGCGCCTTGCGGTATTTTATCATAACCCGGAATTCGATGTGGGTATGGATTTCCGGGGAAAGATCATCCCCGTTTTTGGATGGCTTTTCAATGTGGAGAATTTCCTTCTTTGCCATACAAAGCAGAATTGGTTCCTTGAAAACAAAGGAGCCCTTGTCTACACCTCAAAAAAAGAGACATTTCGCGCTGAAATTGGCTATAAGCTTTGTTATGGAAGATATCCTGCCGGGCCGCAGTGGCATCTGTTACCAGCCTTAGACCTGGTCCTGGGGATCAAATAGCTAAGGAGGTCATTCAATGACAATGAAAAATGTCAAGCGGAAACCAGGAGTACTGAGACTTTTCTTATCAGCAGCAGGGTCATGAAGAAAAACCCTGTCATAAAGAAAATACGCATAACTGATACAGATTATCCCATTCTCAAAAATAAAAAGGGATTGACTGAATGATACAGTCAACCCCTTTCAATTTCGTTTTAAGTTATTATGCTCCCAGCATCAATCGTTTAAATGCCGTCACTTTAATATCTTTATCATTATCAGCAAGGTATTGTCTTACTGTTTTTTTTGTATCTCTTACGAAATCCTGGTTAAGAAGTGTGCTATCCCGGTAAAATTTTGAAAGTTTTCCGGTAGCGATCTTTTCGATCATTTCTTCCGGTTTGCCTTCCTGACGGGCTTGTTCTCTGCCGATTTCCAGTTCCCTCTTAATGATTTCCGGAGTGACATCTTCTTTATCGATAGCAATAGGATTCATTGCAGCGATTTGCATGGCCAGTTCATGGCCTATTTCCGATACATTGTTTGCGTCTTTTTTATTCAACCCGAGGATGGTAGCGAGCCGGTTACCATGGTGGTTGTAAGCAAATACAACCGGCGCTTCGATGAATTCATAGTGTGTAAGCTGAAGCTTCTCCCCGGTTTTAGCTAACATTTCGTTTAGTTTTTCTTCAATGGAAATGGCATCCAGTTTTAATCCTTTCAGTTCATCGAGTGATTTCGTCCTGTTTTTAATACCAAGATCGAGAATATCTTTGGCAAGCTGTGTGAATTCGGGAGTTTTCCCAACAAAATCCGTTTCACAATTCAGCATCACGACGGCGGCAAATGTTTTGTCTTCCGTTGTCTGTGACAGGACGATTCCTTCATTGGCATCACGGTCGGCTCTTTTTGCGGCAACTTTCTGGCCTTTTGTACGAAGATTATCGATTGCTTTTTCAAAGTCTCCTTCTGATTCCTGGAGCGCTTTTTTACAATCCATCATTCCGGCGCCAGTCATCTGGCGTAATTTGTTAACGTCTGCAGCGGTTATATTAATCATATTCCTGATTCCTTAATCTAATTATTTTTTTGATCTGCCTACCGGTTTACTAATTCGTTTGCGTGGGGTTTTAGTTTTATCTGTTTCTTCTTCCGGTAGTGGTTTTATCTTTGGTACTTTGGTATCAACAAAGTCTTTCTTGACGACCTTTATTCCTTCAGCATCTTCTTCGTCTTCCAGATCTACAATGTCTATTGAACCTGTTTTAAGTTCAAGTTCCTCTTCTTTACCCTCGCTCCGTTCTTCTTCAACTGCTTTTTTATCCCGGTCCAGTTTGCGTTCGATCAGTCCTTCTTCGATGGCTTTAACCATGGTTTCCACAACCAGAAAGATGGATTTGGAAGCATCGTCATTGGCGGGGATTGGAAAATCAACCTGCCGTGGATCGGAGTTTGTATCTACGATGGCAAAAGTCGGTATGTTTAATTTCTTTGCTTCGGCAACGGCAATGTGTTCCTTCAATATATCAACGATAAAAATGGCTGCCGGTAAGCGGTTCAGATCAGCGATACTCCCCAGGTTCTTCTCCAGCTTTGCCCTTTCACGGGTAATGGTCAGTCTTTCTTTTTTCGAAAGGTTCAGGTATGATGGGCTGTTCATCAGTTTATCGATGGAGGCCATTTTCCTGACGGCTTTACGGATCGTGGCAAAATTGGTCAGCATCCCGCCTGGCCAGCGTTCCGTAACAAAAGGCATATTGACCTTTTTTACCTGTTCGGCAACGATTTCCTTTGCCTGCTTTTTTGTAGCGACAAAAAGGATGCGTTTCCCTGATTTTGCGATCTGTTTCAGAGCTGATGCAGCTTCATCAACTTTAGCCATTGTTTTATAGAGATCAATAATGTGAATCCCGTTCCGTTCCATAAAAATATAGGGAGCCATATTGGGGTTCCATTTTCTCTTTAAATGTCCGAAATGGACACCGGCGTCTAACAATGCATCAAAATTGGTTCTTGGCATAATAGTATTAAATCTGTATTATTTTAACGTTTACTAAACTGGAATCTTTTACGGGCTTTCTTCTGTCCGAACTTTTTACGTTCCACCATCCGGGGATCTCTCCGCATAAGCCCTCTGGCTTTCAAGGCAGGGCGATATTCCTCGTTGATCTTGCATAGTGCCCGCGAAATAGCAAGGCTCAATGCTTCGGCCTGACCGGTGATTCCACCTCCATCGAGGTTTACCATAATATCGTATTTCCCCAGGTTATTGGTTACTTCGAACGGTTCATTGACCTGGTATTGCAGGATTTTAGTTGGAAAATAAATTTTATAATCACGATCATTGACCGTTATGTTTCCCTTTCCTTCTTTAATATAAATCCTTGCTACGGCGGTTTTTCTCCTGCCGAGGGCATTTATCACTTCCATATTATCTGATTGATTTTAATGTAATAGCTTTGGGCTGCTGTGCCTGGTGAGGATGCTCGGAACCTGCATACACATGCAAATTGCGGAATAATTCACTTCCAAGCCGGTTTTTCGGGAGCATACCTTTGACCGCTTTCTCAACAACTGCTGTCGGTTTCTTGGCCAGGAGTTCTTTGGGAGTACGGGTTTTTTGACCGCCGGGGTAACCGCTGTGACTCAGGTATTCCTTATCAGTTAATTTTTTTCCTGTAAGTTTTATCTTTTCAGCATTGATCACGATAACATTATCGCCGCAATCAACGTGGGCAGTAAAATCGGTCTTCATCTTGCCTCTCAGTAATTTGGCAGTTTTAGAAGCCAATCGACCCAGGATCTGATCCTCTGCATCAATAAGCACCCATTCCTTATGAACCGTTTCTTTGTTGGCGCTGATCGTCTTATAACTTAGTGTGTTCATGTATTCTCGCTAATTTCAAAATTCCTTAAACCTTTCCTGTAAAAAAGGGGTGCAAAGTTAGGAACTAATTTTTGATTTAACAAATTATCACTTTAACTTTTTAATTCAGAATGCGGAATGCAGAATTCTTACTTCAATTTTTCAGGCATCTTACCTGAAAAGCGTTCGATCTGAAGGATGGATAGTAGGAGACAGAAGGATCAAATGTATTCATAGAATGGGCCCAGGCTTTACTTGTTCCATGGGGTGTGGATGACCAGAAACAGGTAGTAAAAGTGTTAAATTTCCAGCTTTTATTAAAGTAGCTGACACCGTCAACAAAAGCATTAAAACCTGAATATCCAGTGAATAAAAGTGGAAGACCTGCAAAGCCATTATTGATATAGTTAATGAAAAGTGTATTCCAATCCTGGCTGGATGGGATATGCCAACCAGGAGGACAAAGACCCTGCACTCCTTCAACACCCTGGTATTGCATCATCTCATCCCATTGATAGAGACCGCCTGCAGTTGCACATGCTGCTAAGTTATCATTGTAACAAAATTTTTCTGCTATACAATTATCTCTTTGATATTGGGAAGAAACAATGAATGAACCGAAATTCAGATTTGCTGCCTGCCAGCATTGACCACCGATCTGAATAGTGGGATATTTCTTTAAATCACGAATATCGTTTAAAGTATCCCCACAATTGAACACCGGATCTGAAATTACATGGATTGTCCGGTTTGCACTATTACTGCATGAATATTGGTTACTATATGTATAAATTATAGAGTGGCTTCCTATTCCCGCTATGGCCGGGTAAAAAATCCCTGTTGCAGGGTTTACACCGTTACCTGTATAAGTACCTCCCAGGGGAATTCCTCCTTTCAATCTATAAGGTTGTGCTGGCAGTATTGTCATGGTATCAACACAAACCCCGAAAGTCACAACCATTACAGGGTGAACCGTGATTACAACCTGCTTGACGATTCCCTGGCAGGTGCTTATTTGAGGAGTTATGGTATAGGTAGCCGTCTCTATGGTATAACCGGAAATGGTGAGTGTCTGGATGATCGAAGAACCAGATCCGGCAGAAAACCCTGTAATATTTCCCGAACTTCCGTTGGCAGTCCAGGTAAAGGTTGTACCTGATACAACAGATGTTAACTGTATGTTGGTGGTTTGCCCTGAACATATTACAGGTGCGGCAGGATTGGCGATGACACCTGGAACAGGGAAGACCTTAATGGAGAAAGCGACCGGGCTGCCGTCACACCCGTTGGCATGCGGTGTTACCACATAGGTAATAGAATCGATAATATTCCCCGAATTAACCAGTATTTGATTGATCACGGTTCCGGTACCGTTGGAATACCCGGTAATATTGGGGGAACTGGCAGATGCCGCCCATGAAAATGTGGAACCCGGGACGCTGGATTGAAAACTTATATTGGTCTGGGTACCTGAACATATCTGTGCATTACCGGGATTGACAGTCACAACAGGTATCGGATTAACAATAATGACAGATTGTGCCGAATTTGTACAATTATTATTATCCGTATAGGTGTATGTGATCGTATGAGGACCGGCTCCGGCGGCTGAAGGATTAAATAATCCACCGGTAACGCCAGCCCCACTGTAAGTTCCTCCTACGGGTGAGCCTCCTGTCAGAGGGAATGGTGGTGCAGTTAAACAGGCGGCGTTGAGAGGAGAGAATGTAACATTCGGTAAAGGAACAAAAAGAACAACTGCAGTTCCTGAAACAGTCCCGCTGCAAGCATTGTCGGAGACAGACAATAAAGTATAAGTCCCGGAGCCCAGGGCTGTGACCACATAAGGAAAGGGTCCGGAATAATTTACCACAGGGGTTTGCGGTACTGCATCAATTGCATAAGTGAAGGAATATGGTGCTGCACCACCGTTAATGTTGATATCAACTGTCCCGGTGTTTGAACCGTTATTGCACACAGTCCCACCTCCCGAAATCACAGCATCAGGACAGATTGCCGGCGGCGCCTGGCAGGTTTGCGTTGTCTGGCAGGTAGCGCTGTCAGAAAAGGCAGCCTGTAAAGTATGGATGGATCCGTCACAGGGTATGCCGGTTAATGAATAAGCCTGGGGTGAAACGAAGGGTGCAGAAAACGTTTGTGAAACAGTTGGCATCGCTGTCATATCTGTGATTGTAAGTGTCCCTGAAGTGGGCGGGTTGCTGAATTCAATGTTTCCATTGACGGAAAACGTGTTGGTGACCGGATTACATGCAGCAGGTGTGGCGGAGATCGCAGAAATTGAACAATTGATTACAAGATTACAATTGGTAGTACCAGCGCCCGGTTGACCATAATTCGATTGTACGAACGAGATCATGGTCGATACATTTAGAAAATTATTGATGAGAAGTATATAAAACTGTCCGGCAATGGCATTATTGATTGTACATATTTCAGTTCCGGAAGGAGAAAAGCTGCATGATACTACTTTTGAGCAGACAAGACCGGTATCACATGCGCCTGTTGGCGTTGTGAAAGATCCCCAGCAGACAAAATCAACATCGACATAAGGGTTTTCTGTAATGGTAATAATGATATTTCCAGAATTCCCTATTTGCATATAAAACCATGCAGCGTTCCAAGGAGTGCCAATGCATGAGTAACAAGGTCCGGGTAGAGCGGTACATCCGCCCGATGAGCTACAGGTCACAGAAGGGTAAGTATATACGTTGGAACCACAAAAAGGGTCAGCAGTATGACAGGTATTATTGGTACCTGATTGACCGAAAGAGGCTAAATGAGAACAAATGAGAAGTACACAAAAGGATAAAAATTTCCGCATTGGTGAGTCTGATGATGTTGCAAAATTAACACATAATAATACACATCCGGATTACAGATTACGATTTAGATGATTGGTGATCGGTGATTATTAACAACGAATAACTATGAATAACCGCCAACTCACCAATTCACCAGTTCGCAAACATCGAGTATCTTTGCAATGAAAGAAAAGTAGATAAATCAATGAATAAGAATTTTCACCTGCTATTCTGGATTGGGATTTTTGCTGTCGCCATGGGATTTGTCGAAAGTGCAGTAGTGGTATATCTTCGTGCGATCTATTATCCGGAAGGATTTACTTTCCCTCTCAGAACCCTCGATCTGGGGATAGCTATAACGGAAGTCCTGCGGGAATCAGCAACGATGATCATGCTCATTACCATTGCCGTGATCACCTTTAAACAGGGGATCAGCAGGTTTGCCGCTTTTATCTACGCATTTGCGATTTGGGATATTTTTTATTATGTCTTCCTTTACCTCTTATTGAAATGGCCTCCTACCCTTCTTACGTTGGATATTCTGTTCCTATTGCCCGTGACCTGGGTTGGTCCTGTTCTTGCACCGGTAATCAACTCAATGACAATGATCCTCCTTGCCATTATCATTATTTATCTTAAAGCAAAAAATGAGCTATTCAGACTAACTTTGGTTGAATGGCTTTTCCTTCTTATGGGATCTGCAATCTTTATTTTTGCCTATACGCAGCCTTATATGCAATATTTGCTGACAAAGTACAGTTTCTCCGACCTCCTGCATTTAAATCGCAATAAAGAATTTCTGGATTATTCATGCCGTTTCATCCCGGTAAAGTTCAGCTGGATACTATTCTCTCTCGGGGAAGTTCTTATTCTGTATTCCATCTTCCATATGATAAACCGTATGAAACGGAAGTATTTTAAGGCGATTGGCGGCTGGAAGTGAAGAGTGAAGTTAGCAGTGAACAATGAACAATGTGAATCAAGGGTTGAAGAATTATGTATAAAATTCACAATGCCCTGAAAGGGCTTAACTTGAATAACCATGGGTGTAACCCATGGAAGAGAATGCCTCGCGCATTGCAGCCCCGAAGTGGGCTGAACAAGAGTTTTAGAGTTCAACCACTTCGTGGCTGTAGCTTGCAGGTAGTTATTACCCATGGGTTAACACCCACGGTTATTGAGATTTAGCCACTTCGTGGCAATTTACGTTTAACTCTTGATTCGCATGAACAACGAATAGCTATGAATAACAATGAATAACATTTTCCCTAATTTTGCGGTTATTACTATTTAAAATACCCTGAATGTCAATTAAAGTTAAAACGATCACTAAGAATTACGGGGCCCAGAAAGCCCTCGATGCTGTTTCGTTTGAAATTGCACCGGGGGAAGTTGTAGGATTACTGGGACCAAATGGAGCCGGTAAAAGTACGATCATGAAGATCCTCTCTTGTTTCATTCCACCGACCTCAGGAGATGCAAGTGTTTGCGATTACGATGTGCTGGAACAATCCATCGAAGTCAGGAAAAAAGTCGGATACCTGCCCGAGAATAACCCGTTGTATCTTGATCTGTATGTTAAGGAATTTCTGACATTTATTGCAGGAATACAACACCAGTCAGCAGTCAGCAGTCGGCAGTCGGCAGTCAGCAGTCGGCAGTCTGTGAAAGATTTTTGGCCTATGTCCAAAAAACAATGGCCAACATACAAAAGCCAAAAGCGAATATCTGAAATAATTGAACTAACGGGTCTTGGAGCCGAGCAGCATAAAAAGATCGGAGCGCTTTCCAGGGGCTACCGTCAGCGTGTTGGTCTGGCCCAGGCACTGCTTCATGATCCGGAAGTGCTGATCCTTGACGAACCTACTTCCGGTCTCGATCCCAATCAGCTTTTAGAAATCAGGGCACTCATAAGGAAGATTGGTAAGGAAAAGACTGTCATGCTTTCTACACATATCTTACAGGAAGTTGAAGCCATCTGCAGCCGTGCCATAATTATCCACAAGGGTAAGATTGTTGCGGATGATTCTACCAGTAATCTTCAGCATATAGTTACCTCCCGAATCATTGTTCATTTGGAATTCAATTCGCCTGTTGATCCGGTAAAATTGAAAATGATTCCTGGTGTTATCGATATAAAACAGCTGGAAGCTGACAAATGGCAATTGGGGACGGATCCGACAAAAGATGTCCGTGCAGACATTTTCAAATTTGCTGTGGACAATAACCTGACAGTACTTTCGCTTCATCGCGAAGAGCAAAAGCTTGAGGAGGTCTTTCAGGAACTTACTAAAAATTGAAATCGTAAATCGTAAATCGTACATCGTAAATCGTACATCATAAATAAAAAATAGTAACTTTGCCGGTGAAAGCGTGGAAAGATTTGCTTGATTGCAACCACTGGAAAAAATGCTAAAACAATATTTCCTCCCATCAATCTTCAAATTTTATCCATTTCAAGAAGTTTTTACATTATTAACTCAAAAACCTAATCATAATGGGATATTTATTTACATCGGAATCTGTTTCCGAAGGACATCCGGATAAAGTAGCAGATCAGATATCGGATGCATTGCTTGATGAATTTCTGCGTTGGGATCCTGAATCCAAAGTAGCCTGCGAAACTTTTGTCACGACAGGACTTGTAGTTTGCGGTGGCGAAGTCAAAACAGAAGGATGGGTGGATGTGCAGGAGACCGCCCGGAAAGTGATCCGGCAGATCGGTTATACGAAAGCAGAGTACCGGTTCGACTGCGACTCATGTGGTGTCGTATCAACGATCCATGAGCAATCCGGTGATATCAATATGGGTGTTGTCCGTGAAAAACCTGAAGACCAAGGGGCCGGTGACCAGGGAATGATGTTCGGCTATGCCTGCCGTGAGATGGATAATTTTATGCCCCTGTCCAGCGAGCTTGCCCACATGCTTTTACAGGAACTTGCTGCTATTCGCCGGGAACAGAAACAGATGAAATACCTTCGTCCCGACAGTAAATCCCAAGTGACAATCGAATATGACGATCAGGGTAAACCATTGCGAATTGATGCTATAGTCGTTAGTACCCAGCATGACGATTTTATCAAACCGAAAAATAATTCACCCAGGTCAGTGCATGCTGCTGACAAAGAGATGCAGGATAAAATTCGCCAGGATATCGAGAAATACCTGATCCCAAGAGTGAAAAAGACTCTTCCACCCCGGATCCAGAAACTTTTCCAGGGGAAGATAAAGCTATTTGTCAATCCAACGGGAAAATTTGTCATCGGTGGCCCCCATGGAGATACAGGTCTGACAGGTCGTAAGATCATTGTCGATACTTATGGTGGACATGGCGCTCATGGAGGAGGCGCATTCTCAGGAAAAGATTCTTCCAAGGTAGACCGGTCCGCAGCCTATGCAGCACGGCATATTGCCAAGAACCTCGTGGCTGCCGGTGTAGCTGACCAGGTGCTGATCCAGGTTGCTTATGCGATTGGCGTTGCCCAGCCCGTGGGACTCTATGTTAATACCTACGGAACTTCCAGGGTAAAAAATGCCAAGGGAATGCCATTAAGCGATAGTGAAATTGCTGTTAAAATCCAGAAAATTTTCGATCTGAGACCTTATGCTATTATACAACGATTTGGGTTGAAAAACCCGATTTTCCTGAAAACTGCATCCTATGGACATTTTGGAAGGGATCATTATTTTGAGGACGTGGATGTTTATTATGAGGTTAAGGGTTCAAAACCAACAAGGGTGAACGGAAGTGGTAAAGCAATCTACCGGAAGAAAGTAGAATTCTTTGCATGGGAAAAGCTGGATTATGTTGACAGGATAAAAAAAGAGTTCGGAATGAAGCAATAACCATGCATCTGGAAATCGAACGAAAATTCCTTGTAAGGAAAGATCTTTGGTATGCTGTCCGGAAACCGGAAGGAGAGGACATTCTCCAGGGATATCTGGTATCGGAACCCTCACTGACTATTCGTGTCAGGGTTACAAAAACAAATTGCTTTTTAACGATTAAAGGGCCCACCCAAAATATTTCCCGGGAAGAATATGAGTTTTCGATACCTCAAAAAGATGCTTATGAAATACTAACTACATTCACAAAGAACAAAATTGAAAAAACCCGTTACCGGATCGAATTTGAGGGTAAAATTTGGGAGATCGATGAATTTTTCGGGGATAATGAAGGATTGATCATTGCTGAGATAGAATTGAAAGAGAAAGATGAAATTTTTAAGCAGCCGCAATGGTTGGGGGAAGAAGTTTCTGCAGATGAACGGTACATGAATTCCTGCCTGGCAGGTCACCCATATAAAACTTGGTAACAGTTGAAAATTTATAAAAGGATTTTGTATGTCAATAGCAAT
>CAIYUC010000009.1 GCA_903929315.1 uncultured Bacteroidales bacterium | reverse complement strand
GATAAAAATGGCTTTGGGATTTTCATTTTTTATTTCTTCCATTGAAATATCAGAAGTCGAAGATTTCAAATCGGCTATTGCAATGTTAGCACCCTCTTTTGCTGCTGCAATTGCACATGCCTTGCCAATGCCTGACAATCCTCCTGTGATAAATACCGTTTTGTTTTCGAGTTTTTTCATTTTTTGGATTTTAAATTATGAATGAATTTTTACAGTAGTACATATCCTTCCACTCATCCATCAGGGTTTGCCATGATCCTTCCCTGTACATTTTTTCATAGTTGGCTTTGGAGCCCAAAAAATACCTATAGGTTCTCTACTATTATTAAAACTATAGTATGATCAATCAAAAGTATAATTTTCTTTCATTGATTTCCACCTTGGCATCTTTATCCCCAAATAGTTAAATAGAAAAATAGTCAAATTGTCTAATCCCTCATGCATCGGACACTAAAACCGAAAGTCTCACGATTGGATTCGCGGTACACATCTGAATAGCTGTGATCCAGTTTGCGACTCCATGAGGTGATGCCAGCATTGCTTTCCGTAGCCGACCACAAGTTACCATTGTTGCCAACGTCTGTGAAGGCACCATCGCCGAAGCGATAACCACCGGGAAGACCCGAAAAGCCGCTTTCATTGGTAGCGTTAGTATTGGGGGCATACCATAAGCCTGTACCAGTTTCAATAGTACCAGTGGATTTCATCTTCCCTCCTGCAACACTTTCGCCACCCAAATAGGTCGTCAACGTTGTCCATTCGGCATCAGAAGGGATATGCCAACCAGCGGGAGATAAATCCCGGCTATCAGATACAGCGTACCAGTTGTAAAGAGCGCCGAAAAGGGATTTATAACCGGTCGGATCGTTATTGTACCAGCAGTATGCCCCAGAAGTAAGACCATTCCAAGCTGAATTGTCTGTTATATTGGGAATGGATTGATTATTGCGGTAATGGGTAACCCTCAGGTTTTCAGCCATCCATACTTGTATGCCAATCTGGACTATCCGGTAATGATTGTTATCGATATCGGTAATCATGGTATCGATGGTTGTAACACCAAATGTACTGCCGTATCCCGTTCCCTTATTATTAGTGGCATAAGCGCGTATATAATACATCGTCTGACCCTTTAAACCTTTCACTCTACCAGAGAACGTACCTGCTCCATTTCCTGTAGATGCCATCGTGTCATTATGGATGGTAGGATTCTGATTGGTATTGCTCCAGCAAAAACCACGTTTCGTTACAAATAAACCACCGTCATCCGTAATATTTCCTGTAAAATCAACTGTATTGATGAAAAGATTACTATAGTTAACGGTTAACACCACGGGAACCGGTCCCTTTGCTGCAGACTCTTCACTTTTTTTCTTACAACCCAAAGCAAGAATCAGACTTGCAAGAAGGATTGACAAACTTGTAAAAGTTGTAAATTTTTTCATGTTGGCTTTATTAAATGTTAGTCTAAGAATTCCTCACGCACCGGACACTTAAACCGGTCGACTTATAGTACTGGCCACGGGTCGTCCCTGCAGAAGTGCTATAAAGTTTAAAGGTCCATGCGTTTAATGTACTATTCTCAGTAGCCGTCCACCAGTAACCGAAGCTGCCAACACCGTCGAATGTACCATTGTAACTACAGGCACCACCCGGGAGGGCTGAAAATCCACTGCTGTTATCAGCTCCTGTATTAGGGCTCAGCCAATATGCTGTGCCTTTTTCTTTCATCTTCCCTCCTGCCACACCTTCTTCACCCAAATATTTAATCAGTGTAGTCCATTCAGTATCGGTGGGTACATGCCAACCAGCGGGAGATAAATTCCGGCTATCAGATACAGCATACCAGTTATAAAGAGCACCATAAATAGTTCCATATGATAATGGTTCATTGTTGTACCAACACAGAGCTCCAGTAGTAAGATTAGTCCACTTTGTAGCATCGGTAACATCAGGAATGTCTTCCCCGTCAAGGTAATGAGTAACTTTCAGGTTTTCGGCCATCCATATTTGTATGCCAATCTGGACGATGCGGTAATGATTGCTATCGATATCAGTAATCGTAGTATCAATGGTTTTAACAGAAAATATACTGCCATAACCAGTTCCATTATTATTCGTGGCATAAGAGCGTATATAATACTTTGTCTGACCTTTCAGACCTTTTATTGTACTAGAAAAAGCACCTGCTCCATCTCCAAAAGATACCATCGTGTCATTATGGATGGTGGGATTTTGATAGGTGCTGCTCCAGCAAAAGCCACGTTTTTTCACAAAGAACCCACCGTCATCAGTAACAATTCCTTTAAAATCAACAGTACTAAGTAAAACATTGTTATAGTTACTGGTAAGTACAACAGGAATCGGCCCTGTCACCATAAGCTCTTCACTTTTTTTCTTACAACCTGAAGAAAGGATCAGAGTTGCTAGAAGGATTGGCAAACTTGTAAAAGTTGTAAATTTTTTCATGTTGGCCGTATTAAATGTTAAATAGTTGATTCTTATTAATTTACTTTTTTATTCGTTCAATTTTGTAGGATATGAGATGATAAATTTATACCCTCACTCAAATATATAACATTTTTTAATAAATTATTTCAAAAAGGAAATATTCTCAGAAATCTGTCTGAAAAGATACAAGAGAAGGAAATATCTTAAGGCTTTTCCCTTTTGAAAGGATCAAATTCCAATTCGGAATTAATAAGAAGATTGAGAGTCTGGTTAAAAATTCAAGTAAAACTATTCATTATATTGATTAACAAACGAATGTGAATAAAAAGTAAAAAGGCTTACGCCAACCGATGGATAGATTTCTTCAGTTTGTAAGAAACAATAAAACAAACGAAGATGAAAACCTATCCAAGCGATTTGAGCGAAAGCCAGTGGCAAGTTATCGAAAATATTGTTGATCCTAACCAACGCAAGAGGAAATATTGCCTTTAGGATATTATGAATGCGCTTCTTTACATTACTAAAAGCGGAACACAATGGCGAATGCTCCCTAAAGAATATGCCCCTTGGGAATCGGTTTATTATTACTTCCGTAAATGGAAGAGAGATGGCTTGATCGAAGAAACGCACGATATTCTTGTGGAAAAAGTTAGAATTGGTATTGGCAAAAAGCCTACACCATCTATTGGTATTGTGGACAGCCAAAGTGTAAAGGCTTGTAATCTTTGTGAAGGAGATATTGGCTATGATGGTGGTAAAAAGATCAAAGGAAGAAAGCGTCACATTGTTGTTGATACACGCGGTTTGATTATGATTATTGTTATTCATGCTGCCAATATCCATGACAGTGTCGGAGCGAGAGAAGTCATGAGATCCTTGAAGGATAAGTATCTTACAGGCATTCAGAAGATCTTTGCTGATGGAGGTTATCTGTGTGAACTGATTGAGTGGGTACTGATTCAATTTGGATGGACGCTTGAAATTGTGAAAAGAAATGAAACTGGCACTTTCAGAGTCTTGCCCAAACGATGGATTGTAGAACGAACTTTTGCCTGGCTTTCTTTTCATCGAAGAATGTCCAAAGATTATGAAAGGTTAACCGAATCTGGTATTGCATTTATCCAGTAATCCATGATTCGGCTCATGGTTAATAGAATTTCTAAATGAATTTTAAACAGTCTCTAAATGTTGCGATTTTAATTGTTGCCATAGCGTTAAGCTTTAATTGATTAGTGATATCAATGGGGGAATGATATATTGTGGGTGGAACATCATACGCAAAAAGGAATTAAATTTATTAAGGAATCCTTCACAAGCCCGAATAAAGCCAAATATAATGCATTTACATATGAAATAAAAGGCTGATTATAATTTTTTCACCCAAAATACAGGGTTGGTAAGGGAAAGGATGTTAACTTACCCGCTAAATTGAGCCCCCGCTTGCTTTCCTTTTCCTTTTTTCGTAAATTGCAGCTTTTAAACCGCGCGGGTATGAAAGCAAGGGTTCTTCTTCTTTTCAGCGTGATTCTGATACCAATGGGGCTGGGGGCTCAGAATGAAACTTGGTTTCAGAAAGGACGCGAAGCAACAGAGCCCAAGGAAATGATAGAATATTATACAAGGAGCATTGAACAAGAAGGGGCATCCGTGTGCACTTTTTATTACAGGGGTATGGCAAAATATGACCTTAAAGATTTTAAGGGTGCCGCCGGAGATTTTAAGTATGCAATCAAAACGGATTCCAAATATCACGATGGCGTAAAAATTCGTGTCGATTTAAAATATAATTCAAAAGTTCAAAATGATGCCTATTCCAACGACAGAATGGATTCAATGAATACGGAAAATTGCCGAAAACTATCATACTATAGCCACGGCAATGCCAACTACAATCTTCAAGAATATCAGGCTGCAATCGACGATTATACCGAATTCCTTGCGCTCGAATCTAAAAATCAGGAATATTTCAACTCAAGATGCATTGCATATAATATGCGCTCAGCATCATATTATTTCCTGAAGCAATATGAACTTGCAATTGCCGATATATCCGAATACATTTCGCTAAAACCAAATGACCCCGATGGATACAATGATCGGGGACTATGTTATTTGGTATTAGCCAAGTATGACGATGCAATCGCTGAGTTCAATAAAACAATTCGTTTAAAACCCGATTATGCTTCCGCATATGCAGACCGTGGATATGCTTATATGCAGCAAGGAAAGATGGAAATGGCAATTGATAATTTCAACCAATGCTTGAAGATTGACGAAAAAACCTTTTCTACCAATATGGATTTAGCCATCATTTACTATCTGAAAGGCAATTTGCAGGAATCCAAAAAATATTTGGATACTGCCAAATCCCTTGAACCACGCCTATCAAAAGGCATCGATGGGATTGCTAAACTCGAAGAGGAAGGGTATTATTGGACGGACAAGGACAAGGAAACCCTGAAGAAGATGTTTGATGAGTTAAAGTGACCATATTTCAATCCCAGCCTGACACATTCATATTACTGCATATAAGCCCTTCTGGCGCATCTTCTTCCTTTGGCAATGAAGCCTTCAGCCTTCCCTAAAACGCCATTGTGGGGGCTGAAATAGGGCTTATCTCGTGGTTGTTCGGCAATGACTTCCAGTCAATGTCGTAGCGTAATGGTGACGGCTTCCCGCACCAAGTAATACTGTAACTTAATTATTTTTTATTTATTAATTTGCTGTAAGCAACGGGGAACTAAGCCCGTATAGATTAGAAAGGATAAAATGGATCCTCATAGTAGTTTTCGCATTTTATGATTATACAATTTTCAATTATCGTTAACTCAGTTTTTCCATAGTACTTTCCAATCCGACACTAATCAAAGCTAAGGCATAAGACAGAGGAATAGTGAACTGTTTTTTATCTTTAAACTGTTCGATCCGTGAAATTGCAGTCTTTCCCTGTCCCTTTATTTTTTGATAGAGTTCTTCGTAGTCATTAAAAAACTCGAATGTATCGTACTGTTGGAATTTTTTAAAATCAAAGGCTTCAAGTGCAGTCCAGCTTCTGCTAACCTTTTCCTTCTCATCAATGACATAAACCCACTCTGAACTTACCCAGTGATCCAGAACGAGTACATTGGGAGCCAATGTCAGAGCATGTCTGACGGCTAAGGCAGGATCACTCAACTCATGTAAAGATAATTCGAAGATGACCACATCTCCATGCTGGTCTGTAAGATAAAAATCGGAGTGAATCAGAGTAAATTTATTGGCAAGCCCAGATTTGATCAAATTCTCTTTTAACATCTCTAATGCTGGTTCATCGTTATCTATAGCAAATATCTTGTTTGCATTACGTCCGTATTCGATAAATTGCCCCCCACCAGCGCCAACCGATATAATGGTTTTGTTGGTAAGGTCAAAAAAATTCAACAGGTTGGTAATGATTTGCTGTATATCTACTGCCATCTTATTTAAAAATATTGCTCATCTTTTTCAAGTACCTCTCAATATCAAACTCTTTCATTTCTGCATCCTTCCTCAAATACAAGGGGTGATGGGGATGCCCATCATTATTTTTTGCATAGATTACAGGCATTATGTTATCAATTCTTCTACCTTTTTAATTTCGTCTTGTGACAAATCATTTTTGTTTAATAACACTCAAGACCAATTTAAAATGCTCATCATCCTTCAATTTGCACATTTTTTCGCACATAGTACAATTAATAATTTCATGAGGCAATACATTAAATACAAATTCAGTAAATGGTATCCAGTGATTTCGCTTAGAAGAGTTCAATTTATTTAAAAGATAATTTTGTAATATTCTGCAATATCTCATCATTGTCAATGCAAATGACTTTTCAATAAAAATCTAAACTTTCGCAATTTCTTGCATTAAATGCTTCCTAAGAGATGGTAAGTCCTATTTGTTTCGCCTTTGCCTTTATCATAGAGATATAGCTGATTTTTATATTTTCCGGAATGAACCCAATGTTAATGAATTCGAACCATTCAGAAAAAGAAATTTCAAATTTTTTAATCATGTTTTCGATTGATTTTGAGTCTATGTCAAACCTTTTTATTGCTTCCATAAAATCTTTCTGTTTGAGCTTTTTCTTCTTTCCGTTCAGTGTCAATGCCAATTCTTCAGAATCACCTTCAACCAATAAGGCAGAAGGCACCATGTCGTATGCAGGAGAAAGGGAGTATCCAAGACCCGGTTTATCCATTAATGAAAAGTTTTTTAAATGCATATCAGCATTACCGGTTAAAAAAGAAAAAATGACCTGTTCAAAAAAATTTATTATGTCCAATCCCGGATTTTCTGAGTATTTGATAATAACCTTACCAATTTGCTCATAGGACCCCCTGTACTTATTCTCGGTTAATTTTTCCGTAAGCTGACACATGTCTTCCATGTGAATTTTAATTTTCTTTTCCCGGTCAACTCTTTTTGTTATGTAGGATAGTTTTCCTGACATAAGTCTGATTAGAGAATGAGGGACAGTATTTATCCTTGCCAGTTCAGCAAGATGCATTGTCAAATCTTCAAGCTCTGGTAGATATGGATATTTTTGTGTCGGAGGCTTCAGGATATAATTACCCCAAAGACCAACAATCGTAAACCGGGCAGGAACATTCTTTTTTGATATTTTTTCAATTTCCAAAGATAATTTCGGCTGAACACCTGTGACAGTCGTATGACTTTTAATCACTCTTTCAGCCAATTCAAACATCTGATGTTCCGTATACGGAAGTAAAGGTGGCGTAAGCTTTCCAAATATTTTCCTACAGCAGGAGGAATGAAAATCCATCTCTTCTCCGGTAAGCTCCTTGTAACAAAATAAACATTTACTACCTGACATTTTATTCCGGTTTTTGTTCTTCGACACTCACAGCTCCAATACAATCCCAGCAACAGGCTAATAATAATCCCATCCTGTCGCGTTCATTCAATTTCCAGTTTTTTTCAGCGATTTCCAATAACCACCCTTCAGGTATTAATCCATCAAAGAATGGAAATAACGTCTGGCTTCTAAATGGTTGAGCCGTTATGGGGAGGGTCAGACTGACAGCCTTTGCATCTTTCCGGTCAAGGTAATCCGGAGTATATGTAAAAACGTACCCCTCTTCATTTTCTTCAAGATACCCGGCTACGACATCATGCATCCATACTTTACCTTTCCTCATAGATCAGTTTGTTTCTGTTTATCGGAACAGGACCTAACTCTTGTCCAAATAGTTTTAATACCTGATTGACTTTATCCAATCTCAGCGTCTCTTTTCCCTGTTCCATTTCACGGATAAAACGCAATCCTACACCCGCTTTATCAGCTAATTGTTTTTGAGACAGGTTAGACTTTTTCCGCTTCTCTTTTAAAAAAAGAGCTAAAACTGTTTTTTTCGTACTCATTTTTATACCCTTTCAGGTACAAAAATAAAAAGAATTTCAATAATTATACCTGCTCGGGTATATTATTTTTCAAATTGATTTAATTACACCCGTATGGGTATAAAACAAATAAAATGTTAAAAAAATATACCCGTACAGGTATAAAACAAGAAATGATCTTTTGATTTTTTTTTATTAATAAAGCGAATTTTTTGAACCATATGTGTTAGCGTTGAAAAATCAAGAATGAACCGAAACGGTGGTAAAGCTACCATCGTACCAACGCCAGCCACTCGGGAGAGCAGTAAACCCACTTTTATTGGTTGCACCCGGTATTTGGTGAAAACCAATGTGACATGCCTGTTTCTTTCATCTTTCCACCTGCTATACTGTCACCACCCAAATAGGTGATCAGGGTGGTCCATTCGGCATCGGAAGGCACATGCCAGCCCTTTGGGGCAAGTTTGCCAGTGTTTACTGCATACCAGTTATATAAAGCACCATAAGTATTTTTGTAAGAAGCAGAAGTGTTTTTATGCCAACAATATCCGGGAGTGGTTAAATTGATCCAAGCCGCACTATCTGTAACCATCGGTATCGAAGTGCCATCGTTGTATTTAGTAGTTTTTAAGTTCTCAATTATCCATATCTGTGTACCAATTTTTACTGTATCGTAAACATTCCCGTCTATGTCGGTTACTTTTCCGGCTGTTGTAGTAGGATTGTTGTTATCATCTTTCTTCTTGCAACTGCTTGAATGCATTAAAAACACTCCCATTATAGCTACTAGATAAATCCAAATTCTGTTTTTCTTTGTCATTATTAATCTATCTTACGGGTCTTTCATTATTATTTACATTTGCGTTTTCCCAATGGATTATGTTCAGAAAATGATGATAAATTCATAACCCTTAACAAATACCATATTTTATTCTCCCGGTTCCAACCGGTCTCTCAATTTATTCATGCCAGATTCCAGGTCTCTGATCTGTTTTTCTTTTCTTTCGATATTTGTAATGGTTGAAGAAATCCTGGCCTTCAACCCCGTGATGGCGATGCTTCCCTTTCCTCCTGACTCTGCAATATCCAACTGGTCTTCCAATTCCTGAAGGAAAGACCGATCTTTTCTCAGGCTTTCTTCCAGATCAAAAATATCCATTGAATATTCAGAAAGCTTATATTGCATTTTTACCTCCCAATTCTTTTTCTTCTCCCGGAAAAATTCATCGAGACGTTTACCCAGAATATCAAAAGCAGTCTGAAGGCGGGAATAGAGTTCTTCCCTCTGCTCCCTGGCCAGTCTGGTACCCTTGAATTCCGACTGAATCTTTTTCAGAAATTCTCTGGTCTCCTTGTATTGGTTTGTTTCCCGGGCTTGGTTGAAACCCTTTTCTACCAGAGCTTTCAGGCGTTCATAATTGGTAATTGCCTCTTTCTCAAAATCAGATTTTTCTATTTCACGTAAAGTCTTCAGGTTATCAAAAGCTCCCTGGAGAAGCACATAAAGCTCTTCGCGATGCTCCCGTAAAAGCCTGGTTCCTTTGAAAAGGGACTGTACTTCAACGAGAAAATCCCAGGTTTCTTTAAAATTTTCCGGTTTGTCTGCCAGTAAAACTGCATCGTCAACTTTGGCTTTTAAATTTACATAATTCACGAAAGCTTCGTTTTCAAAATTCCTGCGTTCTTCCTCAATTTGATTGTTGACTTTTTCAAATGCTTTCTGGAGTCTGTGGTAAAGTTCTTCCCGGTCTTCACCTTGTAACTTTAATCCCTTGAAACTGTTCTGAATCTCTATCAGGTATCCTTTGGCTTCACGAAGGTCATTTGTCTGGCTGACCTTGTCAAGGGCATTCTCAAGCTGACTTTTCAGCTCGTTATAGTTTCTGAGTTTTTCTTCGTCTAAGTTTTCTTCCGGATCCATAAAAAAGGATTGATCAATAAGGTGCTTCGGGTAACTTTTCTTTGTATGACTGACTGTAAGCCAAATTTTTTTTACTACAAAGATAAAATTATCCTGATGGAACGCAGAAGGATTAAAGAAAGCATACTTAAACTAAGACAGCAGAATCATAGCTGATGAAAGAATTTGGTGGAAGTTGTCAAGGTTAATTTGGTTCATTCGTCCTTCTTATAAAAATAAAATCTCCACCCTCATCTCCGCAATCTTGCAAAATTCCCCATTTGACAGGATCTTTTTTTGAGGTACTTCGTATCAATGAGTTCCTTGTGTTTATGTATAAATCTTCACTCAGAAAAAGGCGAGCCCTGTTATTCTTCAGGTTACTGATCAGATATTTCAGGAAATCACTTCTATCGGGAACAGGTTGGAGATATGCACTGGTAAATGCGGTCCTGCTCTTCTTGCTTAACTGCCCAAGAGTCATATCGTCGATCCCATCTTCAGCATTTGAATCCCCGCCCCGGAATATGCTTCCTGCATAACATGCATCCGCTATCAATAAAATATGCTTCGCTGCGATGACTTCAAATTTTTTCCTGATGTCCTGGAAAGAAATCCAGTCTGCATCCATTTTGTACTCCGCATCGCTAGGGATAAGGTATCCCATATTGGATTTATTATCATAACACCCATGACCGGCATAAAACATAAACAGATTATCGTTCGGGCTAAGGTTATCACGATAGAAATTCAAGGTCCGGAAAATCTCTTTTTTCTCAGGATCTGTTAAAAGAATTACATTATTCTTCTCAAATGTGTAAAAATTAGTAAGAACATCATACATAGCTTTCACATCGTTAACTGGTTCACTCAGTTTTTGATACCGGCTGTCTTTATAATTCTCAATTCCTATCAGAAATGCATAATATTTCCCAACTATAAGTGAATCATTTGCTTCAGCATCTTTAAGCAATGTCATACCCCTAATTTTATCTTCATTTAATGATAGTCGTGAAAGTTTATCCAAATGGTTAACTTTTTTATGATTGATCAGTTCGGAGATTTGTTTTATTGGCTTGTAATGATTGAATTTTTCTATTGTAATGAATGAAATAATCGCCACCATTATAAGAGCAAGAGCAGAATAAAAAACTATTTTTTTAGTTTTTGTACGACCAGGTTGTCTTGAATCATCCTGTAAATCATGCAAAAACTCATTTAAATTCTGATAACGATCTTCAGGATTCATTGCCATGGCTTTCATAATAGCCGAATTCGTACGATTGGTTATAGAAGAGTTAAAACTCTTTGGTTCGGCTAGGGGCTTATGAAATCTCTCAGGAGCCGGTATGGGGTCCTTTCCCGTTAATAAAAAATAAAGAATTGCGCCAACAGAATAAATATCGGAAAATACCCCATACTCGCGGTCTTTATTATAAAGCTCCGGAGAGGTATAACCGGGTTTTGCAAGGATCAGAATATCACTTATAACCTCAATGGGGATTTTGTGCCTGGCGATCCCAACGCTGAAAATTACAGCCCTGCCACTTTTATCAATTAAAACTTTAATTGGAGATAAATTAAGGTGAAAAATATTATTCTCGTGAAGAAAAGAAAGACCAGTGGAAATTTGAGTCATAAAATTGATCGCCTGAGTCTCATCCAGGTGTTTTCCATTTTGGGCCAGGGTGAATGTCCGAAGATCCTCTTCATTGATATATTCAGTAACATAATATGCTGTATTGTTCTCTTCAAATGTATCCAATACCGTAACAAAGTGTTCATTTCCAATGTATTTTGAAAGTAATATTGCTTCTTCAAACCAATTATCTCTAAAGTTGCTATAGATATTTTCGATTATATTTTCATTTATTACCTCATTATTTGCAGAACGTGAGCAGTGTTCTAAGATGAAGAATTCATTAATAATCACTTTCTTGCCCAAAATAGTTTGCCTCGCAAGGTAACTTATGGTAAACGGTCCCTGACCATAACCTTCTAACAATATATACTTTCCGTTCTGCAACCTGGTGCCGGGCTGAAGAACATTTTTCAAATTTGAAATTCCCAATCCTTTTCTTCCGAATTCCGTATTCATTTTATATTGTTGAATAATTTCCTTTTTTCTGAGATTTTTAAATTATTTTAGATATTGACCTCTGAAATTAACTGCCCATATTTAACATTTATCAAACATTAGAATAGATTCTGCAAAGTTATGCCATTTTTATGCCAATAATACTTCACATCTTGTTTCATCTTTTACCTTTTTCTCAATGATTCTCCATTAAGCTTGGTCCTGTGAGCATCCTGAATAATATTATACAATAAAATTAGAATTTGCCAACATTGTAATGAATGCAGAAAAATATTCCGGGTTTGTAATTCAATTTTGTTGGAAAGTCTGGATTTGTTGAATGCATACCCACATAATACCCTTTATCAAGCTCATTGACAGGAGCCAGGACAAACCCGGCAGAAAGAAGTAGTTTTTCTTTTCTTCCAAATACAGCCGTAGCGCCAAACATAAAGTTAATGGATAAGGTTTCCTGAAAGGCAACACAGACGCCGAATGAACCTCCCAGGTTCACAACACCCAAACCGCGAGAATAAGCATTGATAAAAGAACCAACCACGGGAACGATACGATTATCGACAGCGGATGTCAATATACTGTCACCTTGAAGATAAAATGTTTTCCTTGCTGCGCCGACATAAGTAAAACCAATTCCTGCAGAATTCGATATTCGTATTCCTCCTGCAACAGGAATGAATATGGATTCGTCTTTAACTGTTAGCGGATGTTTGCTGCTCTTTTCAGCTGAAGCACTATCCTTACTGGCTTTTTTCTTGTATTCGTCAGTCAGGGTAAAGTCCATATGCAATACCACATCTTTATCACTTACAATAAATGAATTTTCATATAGAAAATCGGCGTCAGATACAGTAAGGTAATTCTGTTCAATTTTATTTAGTGCATCTTTTGGCATTATTTCCAAATTATTATTAGCAGCAATGCCTGAATTTCCCAGAAATAAATCTACTTTGGAATCATCTCCTGAACGGGAAGTAACGGGTATAGTCATCGGACAAATGTCTTTGAGATAGGCCTTAAGTGCATCAAAATCAGATGCCTTAAAATCATTTATTGACGTATCTATCCGGATCGGAGAGCCGCAGGTTTTTATAATATTCCGGATTTTCATTCTGGTTTGGTCGAGGATTTGCTGTTTGGTCAGCTTATAATTATATTTCAGTGTATTTATTTCATCATAAGCACCATAAAGTGAATGCAGGCAAGATTCGCACATCTTTTGCTGCGGCGTTAAGGGTCCCGCATCCCTGCTCATACCGAAGTTAAGGGAACTCAACCCTCCTCCGGACATACTGGGCGGAAGCAGCATGGCAAAAGGATTGGAAGATGATATTGAATCCTGTGCGGTCGTGACAAGGTTCAGGCGGGGCTGGTTCCATATAAAAGGATTAATATTTATGTACTCGATTTTTACATTCCTGTTAGCACCTATTCTCGGGTTTCGCAAAGGAATAAGTTTCGTGAAATCTTTGTGCTTTTTTATTTTGAAAAAATAAATATTCTTATTTACAAAATCATATCGGATTAAAAGATCCTGGCCCCTCACAAAGGACGCGAATGTAAAAAGCAGGATACTGATTATAATAAGTTTTTTCATAACTCGTTATTATTTAATGATATCGAAAAAAAAGTTAAATGTGGCAAGTTCTGCTGATTCCGGCATGGATGGCGCTCCTCTCATTTGATAAGCGCTATTGAACAAATTTTCCAGATCTCCCAATACGCTCCTGGTTTTGTCCATATTGTTAATTACAGGACGCAGATCAAATTTCTTTTCGGAAGCAATAATCTTCAATGTTTCAATTCCATATGGCTTTTTAAATGTATTTCTGGCATGAAACGTCTGTCCCGGTCGCAGGAAGCATTCTGAAATAGCCTTGTCAGTATTAGGAAGTATGACATTAAAATTATCTTCCGGGTCAATATCTATGATATTGAAATAAAAGCTTTTTTTACCTGTATTGACAATCCACAGTATTGCAGTATCTATCCCTTCCCTCAATGTATTCCGCATGGTCTTTATGTCTATGAATTTAGACTTCAAAAAGCGGGATGTATCCGGCGGCATAAACGAGATATCCATATCGATACCCGGAGTTGATACCTGCAGCCCTTTCAGGAACTGAACCTGGGCAAGGTTTAGCATGGTTTTCCCGAGATTGCCTGGCAAGATATTTTCTTTGTATAGTTTTCTGCTCCGGGCATGTTCAAGCATCAATTCATTTTTGGTATTCTTTTTTTGTTCCAGGATATAGGATGGTGTGTCTGTAGTTATTTCAACATATTTACAATCCCTTAACTCTGCAAGGACCTGTTTTTTCAGATCGGCATCGATGAAATTTCCCAGGTTTAGCCTGACCCGGTATCCGCTTAATTTCCTGTCATCAATAAATATCCAGTAATCTCCAGGCTTGTCGATGTTAAGGGATGAATTGAGCTGAACAGTAGATTCCATGTACCCCGATTGAATAATTATGCCACGGACAACCGGCGGTCCTGCTTTCCTGGGATCCAATGTTCCCGAAGGATAAACCAGAACGGTAGTGCTGTCAAAAATCCCTGAAATGTTTCCTCCCCCGATTATGAGTTTATCAGGCCCTAAAAATTTATCGATGGTAAAAAAATGCTGCTGCTTTACTGCTTTTCCTCCGAAAATAATTTTATCAGCCCCTCCGGTTTCAGCTGTTTCCATAGTTGGGCTTTGCTTTGTCATGTAATGCTCAAACATGGAGATCATTTCAAATTGTATATCATGAAACAGCTTGGTGTATGTATAATTATCGCTGTTATTGTTCAGCATGGCATTCAGAAATGCCCAGGTAAGGGGTCCGAAATAATTGTGGTTATAATAATATTCAGAACTTATCTCATTGTCCTCACAAGCAGAAAAAATGTTATAATTTGCCAGATCCTCTGTTTTACTTTGATTGACCCGCGAGAACATCCCTACGCTTTTGGTTTCAGGGACCTCGTTCTTTTTTCCGGAGGTTAACCGTATTGAACTGTTCCCGCCTCTTGTTTTTATGCCGGTTTCCTGTGGAGTAAGCATTATCGGAGGATAGCCACCCCTTATTATTGCTGTATCCAGCCCACGGCTCATGCTTCCTGAATGACAGGCGTCAATCATTACCAGGAGGTCACCTTCCTTACCAAGATCTGTTCTCAATTGTTCGATCATTATCCCGAAATCATCATCTATCAGGTGATTTTGTCCCTTGTAATCATTGCTGCCAGTGGTTTGGGAATCATATAATGCAATGGCCTCATCCAGGCCATCTGTCTCGTCCCCGTTAAGATCTTCGATTTGCTGACCATGTGTGGAAAAATGGATGAATACAATATCTCCCGGATGAACATTTGAACGCAGTTTCTTGAAGGACAGGATAAATCCTTCTTTGGTCGCCTGCCCGTTTGCCAAAACTATAGTATCCGTGAACCCTTGCTGCCGCAATAATTTCATGATAATCCTGAGATCATTATCCGCATCAATATGCCTGAAACCGGAAGAGGGTGAATAATTACTGATTGCTACAACAAATGCATGCTTAACCGGAAAATGGTTTTGCGAATAGGAATCAGCAAAATTCATTAAGGAAATGACAACTAATATTACTATCGTTTTATTCATTTTATAATATATGATCCACAGTATTGGTTACTTCTTTTCACCGCTTCATTTTTTTGAATTTTTTTCCTTACAATTGAAAGTGATTTTTTCATTTTCTTGCGTGTTTTATGGTGATACATCCAATTGATTACTCCTAAATTGAGACGTGATTCTGTTTAAATTCTGAACCGTCATAGAATCCGTCTGTAAACAACTCATTAACCATTTGATCTCTGACACGTGCCTGACGCGATCATACAATGTAGGGTTTTTTATGTGGAAGAATGGATGCAGGAAGGTGGTGAGTGATCAGTTGGGTAAACAGGGGTTTACTGCCTCAAAGTTAGAATGACTTGACCGATAACCTGTGATTTTACTCCTTGATTATCTTCTCAACCTGCACCATTCGTTCCCAAGTTATTTTCAGGAAATATATGCCAGGTGGCAAACTCCTAATATCAATCTGTATCGTGCGACCTGTTATTTTTTGTCTTATTAATTCCTGACCCTCAATATTTACAATTGCCAAATTGTTTTCTTCTGTTACTCCTGATATTTCAACGGTAATTTTATCTGTTGCAGGATTTGGATACAGAGATAACCTCGATTCCTGTGGCTCATTGATACCGACAAAAACAGAATCATATTTCATTACCGTTTCTTTACCACCATTCCCAAAATCCGTATAAGCAACATAAGGCTGCCCAGATGGACTGAAGGCGAGGCTTGTATATTGAACCGTTGCTACAGAGAAGCCCTGTGATCCTACGTACACCCATTTGTCTCCGTCAAATTTCATTACGCTGGCTTTACAAGAATTCCCACAATCATCATAAACCACATAAGTTTGACTTCCAAATGGAGATAAAGCGATACTTGTAAAATCAGCTTCTCCTGCTGAGAACCCTTCATTTTCGACAACCACCCAGTCGGTTCCGTCAAATTCCATTACCGTTGCTTTATAGGAATTCGCACCATCCGAATAAGCCACAGAAGGTTCTCCTGAGGGGCTGAAGCAGAGGCTTGTCCAATTAGCTTCTTTTACTGAGAAACCCGCTGTCCCTGCATTCACCCAGTTAGTCCCGTCAAATTTCATTACGGTGGCAGAATAAGAAATTCCTCCATCTGAATAAGCCACATATGGTTGACCAGATAGGTTGAAGGCGAGGCTTGTATAATCAGCGATTCCCGCTGAGAAACCCGCATTTCCAACATTTACCCAGTTGGTTCCGTTAAATTTCATTACGGTGGCAGAATAAGAATTTCCCCCATCTGAATAAGCCACATATGGTTGACCAGATGTGCTGAAAGCAAGGCTTGTAAAAAGAGCTCCTCCTGCTGAGAAACCCGCATTTCCAACATTCACCCAATTGGTTCCATTAAATTTCATTACCGTTGCTTTCTCAGAATTTCCATCATCCTTATAAGCTACATAAGGTTGACCAGAGGAACTAAAGGCGAGGCTTGTATACTTAGCTTCTCCTGCCGAGAAACCCGCATTTCCAACATTCACCCAGCTGTTTCCATCAAATTTCATTACTGTCGCTTTACCCGAATTTCCATAATCCTGATAAGCCACATAAGGTTCTCCAGATGGGCTGAAGGCAAGGCTTGTAAAATCAGCTTCTCCTGCTGAGAAACCTGCATTTCCAACATTCTTCCACGCATAATCCAATGGGGAAGATTTATACCCGTTTTGTTGAGCATACAAAACAACTGGATACAAGAACATAAAAATGCAGAATAGTTTTTTCATATTGCTCACAATGTTGATCCAGTGACGGATTGTCAATATCAGAAAACTCTCAAATATAGAACAAATCACCCTTATAGGCAAGATTTTTCTGAGTTTTTTGATCACCCGTTGATACCTCAGAGTAACACCACACTAACGCGAACCTTTTGTATTAAAAAGGATGGCCGCGATCACGCCCGGGATCCAGCCACAACACGTGAGTAAAAACACCAGCAGGATTGCCCCGCATCCCCGGTCAATTACCGCCAGCGGGGGAAAGATGATGCAGAGAATGGCCCTTAAAATACCCATAGGTTCTCTACTATTTAAAACTTTAGTATAATCAATCAAAATTAAAATTTTATTTCATTGGTGATCAAATCAAAGAAGAAAATCGAATTATGGAGGTCTTGTGATGGTGAGTTCTTTGCCAAACGACAATTGTCTGAATTGGGGTTGGTCGTTGAGGAAAAAAGTTTTTAGAAAGTATAAACAAAGTATTTTTGGGGAGAAAACTGTACAATGTGTTGCTGGGTTGATTCAAATTGCAACAGTTCATTGTTCACTGTTCTTTGCTTAATGTAATTGAATATTATTCAGAAAAGCCACGCTTTTTAACCTTTTTAAAATTCAAACCAGCAATGAATTTATTCCTTTCTGTCAATGGTTTTTTACCTTCAGAAAGTTCAGACATAAAGCGATATTCAATTCCTTTTAATATCTTATTTTTCTTATCCCAATGAACGATTTTGGTTATCACATATATGTTCGATCGATTTCGGCAATATTCGCAAGCGCTTCCTGCGATATTTTCATTTGAAGGCGCAACTCACGTATGCGGGCACCCACTTTTTTTCTGATATCCATAAACTGATTTTTCAGGAAAGACAAAACTACCCTTACGTGACTTAATTCACAACGGACTATAAGTCACATAAAGAAGAGGATACGAACAATAAATTGTTGATAACTACTTACTTAAAAGTAATGAAAGAAGATTTTGAAATGTAGTGGTTAGTTTTTCTTTTATAAGCTGGCATTCGAATATTGAAATGACCTGCCAACCAGCAGTTTCAAGAACGGTTTTACATTTATTATCATTTTCTTTATTCCCATTGATTTTATTCAACCACCATTCCGTTCTGGTTTGCGGGACTACGAAATATTTACATCCCTCATGTCCGTGCCAATAGCAGCCATGAACAAAAATTACAGTTTTGTACTTTAGTAAAACAATATCCGGTTTCCCCGGCAATTTTTTATCATTAATCCGGTATCGGAAACCTTTGGAGAAAAGGAATTTCCGTACAATGAGTTCCGGCTTGGTATTCTTGCCTTTAATCCGGCTCATGTTGTAGCTTCTGACTTCCGGTTCGTGGACATCTGCCATAAAGCAAAGATAGGAAAAACAGCGTAACGTGTGACGCATGACGTAAAGTCCTCCTTTTAGTGGGAGAGGATTTTGGAGGGGGGAGGGATAATTGACGATTTTTTCGTCATTGCAGCGACTGACACCTTTCACAAGATATCAACAGATTTCCCCTGTATTTTATATCCGACCGGATTTCTCACCGCTGGATTCTCTTTTTCCTCGATCAATTGTTTTATAGCGGAAAAGATCAACTGAATCTTTTCATCATGAGATGAAACAGCCTTTTCCAAATCTTCAAATTTTCCGGCCAATTGTTTATTGGATTCCAGAAAACGCCTGAGTTGAATAAATGCCCGCATGATGGCTATATTGACCTGTATCGCCCGGTCTGAATTTAAAATTCCGGATAACATAGCAACACCTTGCTCTGTAAATGCACAGGGTAAGTATCGCAAACCACCCCAACTTGAGGTCACAATTTGTGACCTCAAGTTTTCAAATTCTGATCTCGTCAATTCAAATAAGAAATCCCCGGGAAATCTTTTTCTGTTTCTTTTGACAGCCTGTTTCAGAACCTTTGTTGAAACACCATAGAGACTGGCCAGATCAAAATCCATCATAGCCTTATTATTACGGACCCAATAGATTTTTCTGATAATGACTTCCTCCGGCAGTACAATAGATCCTACCGTATTTTTCATATCATGTTTTCTGCTTAATCAACCTTAACCCCAAAAGGTGATACATTACAGGAAGATTTTTTTCAATACAGCGAGGAGAAACGACTTGACTTGTGACGCGTGATTTAAAGTCCTCCCCTGATTAGACGAGGATTTAGAAGGGGGTAGGGATAATTTACGATTAACCGATCTTAGATTTACGATTGAATTGTTGAGATTGACAAGCGCCGATTAACAGAAAAAAAATCGAAATTCATTCGATTTATCGGGGCTGGTTTTAACTAAGGTAAGTCAGGTTGTCACTGATTATTAAAAATTTTTACAATTGGTTCTCAATCAATCGCTTAATTTGTTTGGCGTCCTTAAGTGCGAAACGATGGGCAGTTATTGTATCCTCTCCAAAACTGTGTATAATTATTTTGGTGCCAATGAAACCGGTATTGATTTCTACTGAGGAGATTTTCGAAAACGGGATCATAATTGAATTGTATCCAATAAGATATATTCGACGTTTTTTAAAAATAGCAAAACGATCTGTAATTTCAATCGTGTCAGGATTTATCGGATTGGCTCCCCTTGTTATTGCAGCTTTGAATACAGTCATAATTCAAAATTCAGATCAAATGTATAAAACTGATGTAAAGATAGAATAAAAAAGGCGGTTCATTAATAGTGTTTATTTTCCGGGCTTGCTCATCCATGCCTTTTGCAATAAACATTAACATTGAAATAAAAGTTACATAGGAATCACTATCTTTACAAAACTTTAAAACTACCGGGACTAAGATTAAGTAAATGAACGAACCAGTCAAACAGGTCTTACCGGAGTTTTTGGGTTTCTGGGACAATTTGGTTCTTTTTGGACCAGTACTGCTACCGGAACCTATTACGCAATGGGCCGGAGTCTGGTTTACAACTCTACCTATATTAATCGTGGTGATAGCAGGATGCTAATGGGGGTGGTCAGTACGTTGTCTCAAGGGTGATTGACAACCGGAGGATCCGGTAAGCGCTGATGAGCCACAATTTTTATTTATTTTTAAAAGCCTTGATCCCTGCAAATTTGGACTTATCGCCAAGCTCTCTTTCAATCCGCATCAATTGATTGAATTTTTCAATTCTTTCGCCACGGCATCCGCTTCCGGTCTTTAAATGACCTGCATTTACTGCAACAGTCAAGTCTGCAATAAAACTGTCAGGGGTTTCCCCGCTTCGATGTGATACAAACACGTTATATCCGTTTTTGTAAGCCATCTCAATAGTTTCAAGGGTCTCAGTCACCGTACCGATCTGGTTTAATTTAATCAGAATAGAGTTGGCTATACCTTTGGAAATACCTTCTGCCAATATCTTTTTATTTGTACAAAAGATATCGTCACCTACAATTTCTATTTTTTTACCTAATGCTTTAGTCAGATTCTGCCAGCCATCCCAATCGTTCTCAGCCAATCCGTCTTCAAGCAATACAATCGGATACTGATTCACCCAACTTTCCCAAAGTTTGATCATTTCATCGCTTGAAATTGCTTTCCCGGTACTTTTAGAAAATATGTACTTACCGTCATTCCACATTTCACTTGTTGCCGGGTCGAGGCAAATACTTACATCTGTCCCGGGCTTATACCCGGCTCTGACAATCGCCTCAAGGATCACTTCAACGGCTTCCTCATTCGATTTAAGGTTGGGAGCAAAGCCTCCTTCATCACCGACGCCTGTGTTGTAATTTTTAAGTTTCAGCACGGTTTTCAGAGTGTGAAATACTTCGATACCCATCCGGATTGACTCTGTGAATGAAGGGGCATTGTGAGGAGCGATCATGAACTCCTGAAAATCCACATTATTATCTGCATGAGCGCCGCCATTGATTACGTTCATACAGGGTACCGGTAAAAGATGCGCATTGTCTCCCCCAAAATACTTGTATAAAGGAATCCCGGCATTTTTTGCTTCGGCACGGGCATATGCCATTGAAACCGATAAAATAGCATTTGCACCCAATTTCGATTTGTTTGTAGTTCCATCCAGACCGATCATTAATAAGTCAAGTTCCCGCTGGTTCTCAAATGATCTGCCTTGAATTTCTTTAGAGATGATATTGTTGACATTACCGACCGCTTTCAATACACCTTTACCGCCATACCGGTTCTTATCCCCATCCCGAAGTTCACAAGCCTCCCGTTCACCCGTTGATGCTCCACTCGGTACCATGGCATGTCCTTTTATCCCGTTCTCCAGTTCAAGGAAGGCTTCCACAGTTGGATTCCCGCGGGAATCCAAAATTTCAAACGCCTGAATTTTTTTAATTTTCATTAGGTTGTTTAATTATTTGGTTTATTCTGTTTTTCAACTACAGTCATAATTGACGATATAGAACGGATAGGATTGGCTGATAGTGTGCTGTTCATTAATTTTAAATTTTTTATATTGAAGTATCCATGTTATCCGTATAAAACATGGGAAAGAATTTTTCTACCTGGTTCTAAATAATCTTATTTTGTCCTAATGCATGTAAAACCGAAGGACCCAATCTTTGAATATTTTCCTTACTGATAAAGTCTATAACTCCGGTTTTCATACATTCAGAAGCATAATCAGTGTCCGTCGACCCGGTCACAATGATGAATGGGATCCGGGGTGATTGTTCCGTTGTTAGTCTGAATGCAGTTAACCAATCGAATTCTGGCAGGCTTATATCTGATAAAATAATATCTGGTTTGAATTCTTTGAGGGCGCTTGAAAAAGTATCCTTTGTTTCTACAAGTTTTATTTCACACAAACCAAGAATCTTTTTAATCTCTCTTTCAACAAGATAAGCGTCGGATGGGAGATCTTCAACATGCAGGATACGATATGGCCTGTTCATGGATATTGTATGTTAATCAAGCACAATGTGTTCCCGAAAAGGGAAATAATCAAAATAAATAAAATCAAATCTAAACATCTCTATATTGGGGATTCATTGATAGACAGCCAGTATGAACTCATATTACCTATAGCTAAGAGGAATGAATCAAAATCTACCGGTTTGACAACATAGCTGTTCGCTCCCAACTCATATGCTGCTTTAATGTCCTGATCTTCTCTTGAAGAAGTTATGATCACAACCGGCAACTTCTTTGTATCCGGATTTGATTTGATTTCTTTCAAAACTTCCAATCCATTAACCTTTGAAAGCTTCAGATCAAGAAAAATTACCTTGAGGGGTTTTAAAGAATTACGCTTTGAAAATTTCTCCCGGCAGAAAAGAAAGTCGAGGGCATCTGCTCCGTTTTCCGCGACAAATATCTGGCAGCCCGGGTTCTGTTTTTTCATGGTTCTGACCGTTAGTTCTGCATCATATGGATTATCTTCAACAACCAGGATATCAATCAGGTCAATATGGTTCATCATTAAATGGTTAATTAAACATTGATAATTATATATTGTCTTTTCTCTTGTCTTGCACCTGTTTATTGTGGCTTATTGCTTTTATAGGGATTGAAAAATAAAACGATGCCCCCCTATTGACCTTCCCTTCAGCCCAAACTTTTCCACCATGCCGGATTATGATGTGCTGCACGATTGCCAGCCCGACACCCGTTCCTTCGAACTCCTTCACACTATGAAGCCGTTGAAACACTCCAAATAGTTTGTCTTTATACTTCATATCGAAGCCGGCACCTTTATCCCAGATGCGATATACAACCGTATTCTTTTCCCGTTTGCATGATATTTTGATCATCGCTTTTTCGCAATGTGAAGAAAATTTAATTGCATTGGAGATCAAATTGGCCCAGACTTGTCGTAACAAAGTTTTATCCCCGTGAACAGAAGCAATTTCACCAAGATGAAAATCGATTCTTTGCCGCTGTTCCCGCAAAGTGATTTCATCGTAAACAGAACCTGCGAGTTTATGCATATCAACCCTGGAGATATTCAAATCAATGCGGCTGAGACGGGAAAATAACAGAAGATCATCAATAAGCTGTCCCATTCGCCGGGTATTCTCCCTGATCATTGCACACAACCTTTTACCTTCTTCATCAAGTTTCGGTTCATTTTCTTCAAAAAGAATTCGTGTATACCCGTCAATAGCTCTCAGGGGGGCACGGAGATCATGTGAGACCGAGTAAGAAAAGGTTTCCAATTCTTTGTTTATCGCCTGAAGTTGTGTAGTGCGCTCAATAACTCGTTGTTCCAGTTCTTCATTAAGTTTTTTAATTTCCTCCTGTTTCTGCTTGCGTTCAGTAATGTCTAATAGATAACCTGTCATTCGCACCAATTTATTGTTTTCATCAAATTCGCCGATCTCATTCAGCAAGGCGGTTATTACTTTTCCATCAGGACGGATCAACTCTTTTTCGACAAATTCAAGTTTTTTCTTTTCCTGAAGTGCTTTTGTAAATTGTTTCCTTTCTTCTGAATTTTTATAAAATCTGTTGGCATTGAAATGCAAAGCTTCTTCAACAGAACTGAACCCAAAAATATCTGTGAATGCAGGATTGCAAAATTCTATTTTTCCATCAATCGTGGTAATGAAATTACCTGCAAGATCATTATTGAATAAATCCCGATATTTTTTTTCACTTTCCTTCAATTTTTCTTCCGCCTGCTTACGATCGGTGACATCACGGAAAGACCACACTCTGCCTACAATGTTATCGCCGATTCTTTGAGGTTGGGAATAACGTTCAAAAAATCGGCCATCCTTGAATTCCAACTGTTCAAAACTTGAACGTTCAGGGGTGGAATACAACTTTTTGACTTTGTTAAGAAAACCGTCGGGGTCTTTTAACTGAGAAAGGATAAAAACAATTGTTGCATTGTCGTCGTGAGTGGAGAGGACTTCATCAGGAAGTTTCCACATCTCAGCGAATTTATGATTCCATTGAATAATTTTGCCTTTACCGTCAACGATAAGAATACCATCAGCAGTCGACTCCAAAGAGGCGTTGAGCAGTGAGAATGAATACCGGAGTTCCTCTTCTACCTGCTTGCGTTCCGTAATGTCGCGACCAGAAACGACGATTCCGCTGATGGTGCCATCATTATTTACAATCGGGTTGAAGAAATAATCGATAATTCTGATTTTATCCAAAAAAGGATCCTCTTTTTCAATGTTA
Source organism: uncultured Bacteroidales bacterium (assembly GCA_903929315.1). Lineage (GTDB taxonomy): Bacteria > Bacteroidota > Bacteroidia > Bacteroidales > FEN-979 > CAIYUC01. Next base: position 10,599 of record CAIYUC010000009.1, on the reverse strand, counting down.
AACCTTTCTCCATTTAAAACCCTGTTATAATAGTTCCTCCAGACCTCCCTGCCTTCAGGAGTCATTCCGGGTTCTAACGTATTTTCTCCGGTTTCAATTCTTCTGCCGAGGAATTGTCTGATATGTTCATAAAATACACTATTGCCTGTTAACAGGCAGAAATTTCTATCAACAGACCAGATTCGATCTTCACTGTTCTCAGTCAACGCTTTGAGATTTGCCTGACTTTCACGAAGCGCTATTTCCAAATGTTTTCGTTCAATCGAATGCCGAATTGAACGCACAAGCATGTCAGGGTCGATATTGCCTTTGGTCAGATAATCCTGCGCTCCAGCCTTGATCGAATCAAGCGCCAGTTCATTATCATTAAGGCCCGTAAGAATAATAACAGGAATTAATGGAATTTGTGAGACGATCTTTCTGACGGTATCCAACCCTTGGCTATCCGGTAATCCCAGGTCAAGAAGAACAAGATCTGTTTTGTTTTTATCAAGGTATTCAAAGGCAAAAGAGATGGAATTAACATCAAAAAGCTTACATTCAGGTAAATCATGAAGTAACTCCTGAATAATTCTTACATCACCCGGATTATCCTCAATTAATAAAAGATCAAGTTTGTCCGTTATTTTGTTCATGATTATTGTTTTTTCTTTTAGCCGTTTGGCGGCAACTTAACAATAGTCAACCAGAAATCTTCAACCGAATGTACCACTTTTAAAAACTGTTCAAAATCGATGGGTTTGGTTATATAGCAATTTACGTGGAGGTTATAGGTTTTAAGGATATCCTGTTCGTCATTTGAAATGGTAAGAACCACAACAGGTATCATTTTTAAATTATCATCATTCTTGATTTCTGCAAGAACTTCTCTGCCATCTTTGCGGGGAAGATTCAAATCGAGTAGAATAAGGTCAGGTCGCGGAACGTCTTTGTACCTGCCTTTATGGTAAAGAAAATCCATGGCCTCGATACCGTCGGGCACATGGTGAAGATTATTCAATACTTTACTGTCCTTAAGGGCTTCCCGTGCAAGCCGTGCATCACCTTCATTATCCTCCACGAGGAGAATTTCAATGGGTTTCGCTGCTGTTTCCATGTGATACGTTTTATTATTTTTTAAATTGTTGGGGCATTTCATGAAATGCCCCAACGTTTAATTGTAAAATAAAAAATCGAGCCTTTTCCGGGTTCCGATTCAACCCAGATCCTACCCTCATGCCGGTGAATGATTCGATTGCATATTGCCAGGCCTATTCCCGTTCCCGGATATTGGACTCCTGCATGAAGTCGCTGAAAAATGATAAAAATCCTGGTAAAATACTGAGCTTCGATACCGATTCCATTATCTTTTACGGAAAAAAGCCATTCCTCCTCTTTAGGAGTGGTTGAAATATGTATACGCGGTGACTCTTCGCCATGAAATTTAATAGCGTTTCCGATAAGATTCTGAAAAACCTGGACAATTTGACTATAATCCGCTATAATAACCGGGAGGGCATCATTTGTAATGATTGCGCCTGATTCCTTTATCGAAATCTGCAGATTATAAATGGCCTCTCCCAAAGCCAGATGTGAATCTACCGGATTGAAAGAGTCGCCACGGGAGCTGATGCGGGAGAATGATAAAAGGTCCTGTATCAAGTTTTGCATCCTGTTTGCACCGTCAACGATATAATGGATAAACTCGTCCGCATCTTTACCAAGTTGATTTTTGTATCTTTTCGAGAGTAACTGCGAGAAACTGGAAATCATCCGAAGCGGTTCCTGGAGATCGTGGGATGCTACGTACGCAAACTGTTCAAGTTCTTTATTGGAGCGTTCAAGTTCGATATTGGTCTGTTTCAGCTTTTGTTCTGACTGCATGCGGTCAGTAATGTTACGGATGTTGCATTGAACCACTTTCTGATGGCCCACCTTATAAACGTTACTGATAAACTCTACGTCTATTCGCCGGCCGTCAAAAGTTTCAAATGGCATGTCTTCATAACGGATATATCCTTTTTTCTGCAATTCCAGAAATTTATCCTTGTTTTCTACGACATTCCTGAAAAATCCCAGATCCCAAAGATGCTTTCCAAGAAACTGGTCTTGAGAAAAACCCAACATCTCAATGATAAAAGGATTCACATCTATGATCATCCCATTATCGGCATCAAGAAATATTATACCTTCTTTTGCTGTCTCAAAAAGCCGGCGATACCGTATATCTGAATTAAACAATTCTTTGTATATGTTTATTTGGCGGATATGATAGATCCAGGTTATGGCTACTCCTGTCAAAATGATCAAAACCAATGTAAAGATTACTATTACAGCTACCCGGTAATTGAGCTCGGAAAAAATCTCGTTCCTGTCAACTTTTGCTACCATGTACCAGGGAGTTCCGGGCACCTTGCATATATAGGAAAGAACATCGACATCACGGTAATCTTTCCCTTCCCAGATGCCCTCATAACCCAAAACAGCTTGTACTGCAGGTATGACTTTACTTGTTAAAGGAAGTTGAAAAGACAAGCCAGTATGCGTGCGGTGCCGTAATTCGTTAAGGAATAGCACACTGTCGCCATTTTTCCGGACGATCAATATTTCCGATGACTTACTGGGTATGGGCCATGACTGAAAAAGCGGATAGAGATATTCACCAGGGTCAACACGCAAAATCAACGTGGCGATTGAGATATTATTTCTGTTGATAACAGGGATAATAATATCATAGTGAATTTTCCTGTCCAAGTGGCAATAATAAAGGTCGGTAAAGGTTACTTTTTGTTGAATTGCAGCTTCACTAATAAACCTCTTTGTAATTGAATCACCCGTTTTCAAGGTTGGATCAATCGAAAATACCAACTCTCCGGTACGTGAGGTGATAAAAATATTTTTATATCCGGAACTCGTTTTTATGATGGAGAGTTGTTCCAGGATGTCATTTTTTAAATCAGAATAATGACCGTTGTAGAGAAATTGTTCAACACCTTTTTCGAAAAAAGAGCTTCTGTAAATAGCATTTGCATCTCCCAACCTCTCTTTGCGCCACTGAGTGATCTGGTTGATCTTGAGTTCGGCAATGGCTTTCAGGGTTTCGTATTTATCTCTACGGATACTATTTTCTTCGTAACGAAAATAGAAATATCCGCAAAGCAGGATCAAAATGCATATAGTGCCTGCCAGGAAAATTAACAACCATTTAATGCAGATATTCACATGCGTTGTCATTGCATCGCCTGTTGACAACCTGCTAATATTTCCAACTTTTCAATAATTTATGCTAAGTTACGGGAAAAAAAGCAAATGTGTATCGAAAGAAGAAGAGATGGCTGTATCTTATTTTTGAGTTGCTGGTTTGATGTTGCTTAAAAAAGTTCATCAGGTACAATAGAAAACGCTTGCAATCTATTGTGGTTATTCCTAGTGTTTCTAAGTGCTCTTAGTGCCTCAGTGGTAATAATAAAAAAATCATTTCAGAACTATTAATTTCCTTGAATACCGGACTTCCCCGTTTGTCAGGTATACAAAATAAGTTCCCTGGGGCAGGTCGCTGATATCCAGTTGTTGTTTCGGGCCTGTCAAGGTAAATTCTTTAACAATGGACCCAAGTAGATCAACTATGGTAATTTTTTCCTGAACCGGTTTAAAATTATTAAACTCGACATTCACGATATCCCGGCAGGGATTGGGATAAACGAAAAAGCTGTTATCTGCCTGAAGATTGATTATACCTGAATTGTAAGAGGTAAAAACAGCCTCGTAGCGGTATGCCTTGTCCCAAAGTTCCCATATGCGAATCTTATTTGAAAAAATATTTAATCCGTACCAGGAAGCGGGTTCCCAACTGCTGTTCACCCAGGCTTCATATTTCCCGGTCACGGAATTCCCGTTTGCATCGTAGGTATATGTATACTTAAAAGAATTCACCCAGGGACCGGTTTGCCCTGATTCTTCAATCTCCGTTAACTGGTTCCCGCTTACATCGTAAGTATACGTATCCCTTGTCCAGTTCTCCCAGGCGGAGGTGTTGCTATTCCAGTTCTGGTCCACGAAGGTAAGCCGGTTCCCGCTTGCATCATATGTGTACGTGTACCTGTACCAGATATCCCAGGCGTTTGTCTGCCACCATTCGTAAAGATCCGAAAGCATATTCCCGCTCGCGTCATATGTGTAGGTATCCCTCGAATGATTAATCCAGATAGTGTCCTGCCAGGTCTCCCAAAATTCTGACAGTCTGTTCCCGCTGGCATCGTACGTATATGTAAGCCTGTAATCATTCACCCAGGTATTTGATTGCCCAAGTTCATTTAAGTAGGTCAGGCAATTTCCCTGTGCATCGTAGGTATAGGTATATCTGTATGAATGCTCCCATCCTCCGTTATTCCATTGGTCATTTGCGTCGGTGAGCAGTCTGTTTTGTGAATCATAAGTACAGCTGTCCAATGTGTTATTTTCCCATAATATTAAGATTTTCCAATTTTCGTAAAGTAAAGTGATCATGTTACCGCTGGCATCGTATGTAAACGTGTTTCTCCACGAATTCTGCCATGCGTTTGTATTCCATACCTCACCCAGTATGGTCAGCGGGTTTTCACTGGCATCGTAAGTATAAGTCCATCGCTCATTATTTACCCAGGCGTTGGTCACCCAGTTTTCTGTCTTATAAACGGAAACCTGACCGTGAGCATCGTAAGTCTGAGTCGATCTTTGCAATACACCCGAGGTGTCGTAGGCGATGATGGTATCCCATAGCCACATTACAGATTTCGGGGACATCATCATCTTTTTTGTATTATATGCAGTCAGATTTCCCATGGAGAGTTGGTGATGCTGCATGGGGTTGACAACAGTTGTCCTGCTTTTGCCGGTCAGGATTTTGTTTTGCGGCTGCCACTGTGCGGGCAGGTTATAGCTGAAAGCTATCAGTACAACAAAAAGTAAAATGTGTTTTTTCATAAAGCCTCCTGTTTTTAAATGATCATTTTGTGATAAAGTTGTTAAATCCATTTTAATATTACACTTATACCAGGGAATTTTTTGCTGACGATTATCAGTTTATGTTATAGTAAATATCGAGATGATTTGTCCTTATGATTATTTTTTAGTGTTCCCCGGTGTCCTTAATGCCTTCGTGGTTAGTCTTTTTATAGAATTATCTGTAAACCACCATTTTCTTTGTTTCTATCATTCCATTTGCCTGAAGCTGATAAAAATAAACCCCTGACGGCAGCCATGAAGCATCAAAATTTACAATATGCTCTCCTTTTGCCTGATCACAATCCACCAGGGTTTTCACTTCACGACCCGTAAAATCATAAACTTTTAAAATGACATGAACCTTTTCCGGCAATTGCCAGGAAATGGTTGTGCTTCCATTAAATGGGTTTGGATAATTTTGAAGAAGCAATTCTGCCCGTGAATGACCAACATTTTTTGGTGGATTTATATCAGTTAAAGTTCCACCGCCATCTATAGTCTTGAGTATCATACCAAGAGAGCCAACGATAAAACCTGTATTTGCATTAATAAAATGAATAGAGCTAAAACCATTTCTTGTGCAGGTAAGCAACTTATTCCAGGTTGTCCCACCGTTCGTAGTTTTTAAAACAGTACCGTCTTTATAAGTACAAAAGCCCGTGTTTTTATCAACAAAGTAAAGGACACCACCATCAATAAACATCTCACCACTCCATTGCGTCGTCCAGGTTGCCCCACCATTAGTAGTTTTAGCAATCTTTCCATCTCCACTCACGTAACCAGTGTCGACATTGTTGAAAAAGATCGATTTTGCAGAAAAACCGGGAGTAGTAGCGGTCCAGTTTTCTCCACCGTCTGTAGTTTTTAAAACATTTGAATATCCTGTTATATAACCAGTGGAGCCATTAAAGAACTGGACATTCCTGATATCATCGCTTGTAGGATCCGGGAGGATTGTCCAGTTTGCTCCGGCATTCACAGTTTTTACCAATCTGCCAAAACTTCCTCCACAGTATCCTGTGTCATTGTTCGGAAAATGAACCGAGTAAAGAGCGTTAGTAACCCCACTATTAGAATTGAACCAACTTTGCCCGCCATCAGTTGTTTTTCTGACAGTTGCAGAACCTCCCACAACATAACCCGTATCAGCATTAAGGAAAAATACGGAGGCCAAAGATTCTGATGTGCCGGAAGTTTGCTCAAACCATGAATTCCCCGCGTCTGTGGTAGCATAAATGGTTCCCAGACTTCCAACGGTATACCCAGTGTTTGCAGTTGTAAAGAAAACATCTTTAATATTTGTATAAAATCCGCTGTTTAAGTTAGTCCAGTTTGCACCGGCATCCGAACTTTTTATCAATACTCCATATTCACCGCCTGAATACCATGTATTTATATCGGGACAGCTTATTGCATAGAGACTCGTGGTTTCTCCGGGATTTATTTCGGTCCAGTCTACACCGCCATTTGTTGTTGTGAGAATTACAGATGACTGATTACCTAATACATTTTTAAATCCTGAGATTACCCATTTGTTTGAATCAATATATTTAATATCATAAAATACATAATCTGAATTGTTAAACCGAATTGTCCAGGTTAGTCCTGAATTGGTGGTTTGTAGGACTTCTCCGCCATCGCTAACACATAAGCCGTTATTTTCATTATAAAAACGAATGGCTACTACGGAATTTGTAATACCTGCCGGAACCATTGTCCAGGTCTGTCCCCCATTTATTGTTTTTGCAATTTCACCAGAGTATCCTCCTGCAAATCCGGTATTAGCATCAAGAAAGAAGAGGCAATAAATTCCATAAGTAAAACCAGGAGAAATAGCATTCCAACTTGCTCCACCATCCGCTGTTTTAATAATGATATTGTTCTGAGTACCTGCGTAACCTGTCAGATTATCCGGAAAATTGATACACCAAACCGGCTGTGTTAATCCTGTAGGCAATGATGTCCAGTTCACTCCTGCATCAGAAGTGAATAATATTTTACCGTTACCGCATGCAATAAAACCAGTATTCATATCTACAAACTGAAATGCATTGAATTGGTAGTTAGTTCCGGTATGTAGCCGAGTCCAGTTTGTTCCTCCGTTGGTGGTCCTTAAAACCAGTCCACCGTCACAGAGTACATAACCAGAATTTGCATCGAAGAACTGAATGCCGAAAATATCATTTCCCTGTGGTAGTGGATTGACCCAGAACCAACCAGTTTGTTGGGGGAATGCAATTTGTGAACAGGAAAATAAAACTCCCATCAAGATGGTCTTTATAAATTTTCCAAGGTTTTTCATAAAATTGTTTTTTAAGTTATGTCTTCAGTTAATTATTTTATTTCATAACCATAAATTTTCCGGAATAGTGGTTTCTACCATTATCGACAAATACAAAATAAGTTCCTTCAGGCAGGTCGTTGATATACAGTTGTTGTTTTGGGCAGGTCCCGGTAAACGTCTTAACCTTTAATCCCAGAACATTGATGATAGAGATCGTTTGTTGAACAGGCCGGGCACTATTAACCTGTATCGTTAAAAGATCCTTGCATGGATTAGGATATATGCTGAGATTGTTTTTGTCTTTCGCTTCCTGCTGAACAATACCGCTCTCGGATGAGTTTTTCAGCAGCAATCCATGGTTGCCAAGAACATAAAGCGCTTGCCTTGAAAGCACATAAAAAATTTTTGTGATGAACTTCCCGGTGGAAATGGCCGTTGCCTCAGTATCGATTATCCAGCTGTTTCCTCCGTTAGTCGTATGCAGTACCTTCCCGCTGCCGGATCCAGCCCATCCCTCATTTTTATTGATAAATAGAATGGCAAACATGCCTTCGCCGGAAGGATTGTTCTGATCAACCCAATTCATTCCATCTGTTGTCCGCATCAATCCTGAAGACAGGAACCCCCCTCCCATAAAACTTCCAGCAGCCCAACCCAACGTATCATTCAGGAAATAAACAACATTCCAGCCACCATAAGAATAAGTTTGGTCGGTATGCCATGTGCCATCATAATAATGTGCAATCACATTCTCCCCACAGATCCAGCCGTGTGTGGAATCAGGAAATGAAACAGACGATAAGTTGGTAGTCGATATTCCAGGGATAGCGATATTAGGAGAAACTCCTGATGGCGTTACCTGGTGAACGTGTCCCCAATAACCACATGTCCAACCGGTCGTGGAATTTGGAGGAAAGGTCATATCATACAGGGCCGAACCGGCAACTCCATGAATCGTCCAGGTATCACCGCCATCTGTCGATTTATACACACGACCACTCTGGGTTGCAATATATCCGAGATTATAATTTAAGAACCAGACTGCATTTGCCTGATCCGGTAATGTCCTGGCAGTGATGGTCTGGCAGCCATCGGTGGAATAATACATAATGTCAGCCTCCGGCATGCAGGAAACAATCCAGCAAGTATCTCCAAGACAAAACATACTGTACAGGCATGCGGAATTGATGGTGTCGGGGAAATGGCTTCCCAGGTCAACCCACTGTGCATGGGTGGAACTGAATGTTGCAAAGAATGCAACACTGAAGAGGTAAATTTTTGGTTTCATTTCCTTTTTGTTTTAACAGTTCTAAAAGTAGGCATAATTTACAAGAAAAATCACATCTGACCTAAATAATTTTGTAAAAAGTTAATCATGCCCGGTAACAGGCATCGTTTTTACCCATTGATACGCGTCTGGCACCTTCTACTTTGGCAGAAAAATTTCTGACACGTGCCTGTTAATTTAACAGGGAATTCATTTGATATTTATATTTGAGTCCACTCCGAAAAGTCGGAGAGCCGTGATTAGTTAATTTGATTTATAATAATTTTCAACAATTGTCATTTTTTATGTAGTTATAAACAAATGATTGTCAATAACTTAATTTGTTTTTCTCATTTAATTGCGGTAGATTTGTTTCGATAAATAAAGCATTCATCATGTTTAGAAAATCAAACAAGGACTCGCAGTTAGATGTCTTTACCAGCGTACCCACCATGTTGGAAAGCATGGCATTTAAACAATACAGTGATCAGGGACACTGGCATAACCAATTCCGCGAACAAGTTATCATGCGTATTGATGAATCCACCTTTTCTATCCTTTTTAATAATACTACCGGTGCGCCCAATGCGCCAGTTCGTACCTTGGTTGGAATGATGATTTTAAAAGAGTCATTTGGATGGAGCGATTCACAATTATTCGAACATTGTCGTTTTAATTTATTGGTACGTAGCTCATTAGGTTTATTTAACATCAACGATCCATTACCCGTGGAATCCACTTACTACTTGTTACGCAAACGAATCTATGACCATCAAAAGCAGAGTGGTGAAGATTTGATGGGAAAGACCTTCGAGCATATTACCAAACAGCAAGTCAAGGAGTTTGATGTAAATGGTCGCAGCATTCGCATGGACAGTAAACTCATTGGCAGCAATATTGCTTACTCCAGCCGTTACGAGATCATCCACCAGACACTTTGCATTTTCTATAAAACCCTCGATAACTCGTTAAAATCAAGGTTAACCCTGGCAGACTTGGAACAAATGGAAAAACTTTCCAAAGAAGAACCGCTCAAAACTGTTTACCGTAGTACAAGGGAAGAACTCAAAGGCAGGTTGCAACCCATTGGCATTCTGATTTACAAGATGCTGAAATTATTTGATGATCTTCAAACCGAGTCCATTCAATTATTACAGTGCGTATTCAATGAACAGTACAAAGTATCAGAAGAACAGCAGGTCGAACTTCGTCCCAAAGAAGAAATTTCCTCCTCCAGTGTCCAGTCTCCTCATGATCCCGACAGCGCTTACCGTAATAAAGGGGACCAGAAAGTAAAGGGGTACAGCGTGAATATCACCGAGACTTGTTCTGAGGATAATCTTAACCTGATTACCAACGTGATTGTTGATAAGGCAAACGTAGCCGATTCGACATTCGTTGAACAAGCTATTTTGTCTACCACTGAGGTTACCCTTCAAGCCGTTGAAACTGTTTACGCTGATGGGGCATACCAAAGCCCCACAAATGATAAGTGTTGCGAAAACATCGACATGGTTTTTACCGGTATTCAAGGCTTCGAATCAAGATATGATTTAGAAATGACCCCAGAAGGATTATTTGTTACCGACACCCAAACTGGAGAACAAATGAAAGCTGTTTTGGGTAAAAAACTAAAAACCAGCAAAGAAGACAGATGGCGTATTACAACACCCAATGGGTATCATTATTTTAACCAACAAGCCATCCGGAGTTCTCACATGCGTCGCAAAATGAAAGAACGGCCATTGGAGGAACTTCACAAGAGAAATAATGTTGAAGCAACCATCTTTCAACTCGCGGTCCCCCTAAAAAATAACAAATCAAAATACCGGGGACTTATCAAACAAAAAATATGGACATATTGCAGATGCCTGTGGATCAATTTTGTACGAATACTCAACTTTACGAAACAAATATGTCAAAGAACGTTTAAAACAAGTAATTTTCCTGCCATGGAACCTTTTCTCTCCGGTTATCTCAACCTACAAATCAACGTACAGCTAATTTTAATGAGAATATTTTCCAAGGCACTAATTGTATCGACGATAACTATTTTTTACAGCTTATAATAAACCCCTTTTCGGAG
>CAIYUC010000008.1 GCA_903929315.1 uncultured Bacteroidales bacterium | reverse complement strand
CGCGTCTCCCTTGCTGGCGCGCGTCTCCCTTGCTGGCGCGCGTCTCCCTTGCTGGCGCGCGTCTCAGACGCGTGCCTTATAACTGCGCATCTGAGATACGCAAAAAATGCACACGCGTTTTAAACGCGCGCGATCTTAGCTTCCCCCTCTCTTTTTTTAAGAGAGGGGGATTAAGGGGGTGAGTTTCTGGGAATATTCCTCATTATTTTTATTCAAATTTCGGAAAAAGATTTCAACCTGGAACCTTTCTTTTAATAAAAACTACCGGGATTCTTTTTAATTTTACGCGGGACGAGTGGACTTAGACATCTCTAAACTTGGGTTTTATGCAGATAAGTTACTTGCTGATAAAACTGCATATGCCAAACTTCCCGCATGTTGCAAGAAAGATGAAAAGAAACACTGATGAATCATGGAATATAAAAGGGTAGAAGGAAAAACCTATACCCTGTTCGGGGAGTCATCATCGACAACTGAATTTTACAAATTGATCTGTCTTTTTGTGGATGAATTGATAGAAGTAAACCCTGATCAAAAGATCCTATTAAATGATTTAAAAACAGCCAGTAAAGACCAGTGGCATTTCAATCGATGGAGGGCTTCATTTCCCGCTCTTTCTGCAGGCCTTGAGCAACTTGATATTTATACAAGGAATACCAATAAACACCTGGAAAGTTTGTCAATCCTCAATTTATTTGACAAACGGCTGAGAACCAAAGAATGGCAATATCATTTATTCATGCTGGAAGTAGAACTGACAAACCGGATGAATAAACAGGTATTCCTGGAGAGTGAGTATAAAATGGCACTTCTTCCTTATTGTTTGCATGACCTTAAAAAAGAGTGCAAATCGTCAAGTGATGGTATTGAATATATCTGCCGGAATTGTTCGGCAGAATGTTACATAAATATCATAACCAAAGCCCTTAAGGCATACAATGTGAAAGGGTACCTTTGGATGCAATCAAACTTAAAAACATTATTCAAAAGTCTGGCTAAAGATTTTAAAACCATCGGGATTCTCGGTATTGCATGCATTCCGGAGTTAGTGAATGGTATGCGGTCCTGTGCAAAGCATAATGTACCGGCTGTCGGGATTCCGCTGGATGCCAATCGGTGTATTCGTTGGATGGGATCATTCCACGAAAACTCGATGAATCTTGAGCAACTCAACAAACTTTTGACAAAGTAGTAATATTGATAAGCTCAAGCCCGTCTTTGATCGTGACGCGTAACGTGTGACAGGCACAAGCACAAGCTTCATGATCTATTTCGGTTTTCCCTGTTTGATCACGGCTTGTGCAGCAGCCAGACGGGCAATGGGTACACGGAAAGGCGAGCAACTCACGTAATTGAATCCTTGTGAATGACAGAATTCAACGGAAGCAGGCTCACCTCCATGTTCCCCGCAAATACCTATTTTCAGGTCTTTGCGTGTTTTACGTCCTTTCTTAACAGCGATGGAAATTAACTGTCCAACACCATCCACATCGATGACCTGGAAAGGATCAACAGGCAGGATTTTCTTGCTGAGGTATTCAGGCAGGAAACTACCGATATCATCCCTTGAAAATCCGAAGGTCATTTGCGTAAGATCATTCGTGCCAAAAGAAAAGAACTGTGCGACTTCTGCGATTTTATCTGCCGTAAGAGCTGCCCGGGGTATTTCGATCATAGTTCCCACCATATGGGGTATTTCCATTAACCCGAATTTAGTTAAGACCTCAGCATAAACGCTGTCAATAATTGCGAACTGATCCTTGATTTCATTGACGTCACAGGTAACAGGGATCATAATTTCAGGGAAAGGATTTTTATTCTCTCTGATAAGTTCAGCAGTTGCTTCAAAGATAGCCCTTACCTGCATTTCCGTGATTTCAGGGAAGGTGATGCCCAGTCTCACTCCGCGGTGACCCATCATCGGGTTAGATTCATGAAGCATTTCTGCTCTTCTGTCAAATTCGAACATCTGAATTCCAAGGCTTTCTGCAATTTTATGACGAGCCTCCGGATTGTGAGGGATAAACTCGTGTAATGGAGGGTCAAGAGTTCGGATGGTCACAGGATATCCATCCATGGTCTCCATAGTACCCTTTATATCTGCTTTTACATGTGGAAAAAGCTCGTCCAGGGCAACTCTTCGTTCTTTTTCTGTATTGGAAACAATCATTTTCCGTAAAAGGAACAATGGTTTCTCAGCATTTTTTCCATAGAACATGTGTTCCGTTCGGAATAACCCGATTCCTTCCGCTCCGAAAGCGCGTGCTTTGGCGGCATCTTCCGGTGTATCTGCATTGGTGCGGATCTTCATCGTCCGAACTTCATCACAAAGGGTCATAAAAGACTGGAAATCCGGATTTTCTTCAGTAGCCTCGATCATTGGTACCGGACCGTTATAGATGTAGCCTTTTGAACCATTCAAAGAAACAGGATCTCCTTCATGCAAGGTAATATTGTCAGCGATCATTGTTTTTTGTCCTGCATCAATTTTTAATTCACCGGCACCTACTATGCAACATTTTCCCCAACCTCTTGCCACTAAAGCAGCATGACTTGTCATGCCCCCACGGGCGGTGAGGATAGCATAGGCAGAACGCATTCCTTCAATATCCTCCGGGTTTGTTTCTTCGCGAACCAGGATCACTGTTTTTCCCTCTTTTGCCCATTGAACGGCAGTTTCTGAAGTGAAAACGATTTGTCCGGTGGCGCCCCCGGGGCCGGCCGGCAATCCTTTGGCCATAGGCTCCAGGTTTTTCTCAACCTTGGGATCAAGAATGGGATGAAGCAACTCATCAAGTTGAGAAGGTTCCACGCGTAAGATGGCTTCTTCCCTTGTGATGAGTTTCTCTTTGTACATATCAAGGGCCATTTTGACTGCAGCAGGACCATTGCGTTTCCCGACCCTGCATTGCAGCATGTAAAGCCTGTTCTCCTGGATCGTAAATTCAACATCGAGCATATTGCGGTAATGATGTTCAAGCTTCTGCTGGATGTTATTTAAATCTGAATAGATTGATGGCATTGATGTTTCAAGTGACGGGAGATGCATGGTATGCTCATCTTTACCCACTTCATTGATCGGATTTGGTGTCCGGATCCCAGCAACAACATCTTCCCCCTGGGCATTTGGCAGCCATTCACCGTAAAAATAATTTTTCCCGGTTGCAGGATTCCTTGTGAAAGCTACTCCTGTAGCGGAAGAATCACCCATGTTCCCAAATACCATAGACTGTACACTAACGGCGGTTCCCCATTCATCGGGTATGTTTTCAATCCGGCGATAGGATATCGCTCTTTTGCCCATCCAGCTTTGGAAGACAGCGCCGATTGCACCCCATAACTGTTCCATCGGATCTTCAGGGAAAGGTTTACCAAGCACTTCTTTCACTTTTGATTTATAGGTAATAATAAGCTCTGACAGGTCCTCAGCAGTTAATTCCGTGTCATTGGTGTATCCTCTTTTTTCCTTCAATTTGTGAAGTTCTGCTTCCAGTTGAACCCTGACTCCGGCTCCTTCCTTCGGTTCTATTCCGGCAGCCTTTTCCATGACTACATCGCTGTACATCTGGATCAACCGACGTTGTGAATCGTATACAAAACGGGGGTTGTTCGTTTTTTTTATGAGACCTTCCCTTGTCGCATCATTCAAACCAACATTAAGAACGGTTTCCATCATACCCGGCATGGATGCCCTTGCACCTGAACGAACAGATACAAGCAAAGGATTATCTTTATCACCAAATACAGCCCCCATTTCTACCTGGGTTTTTTGAAGGGCGGTTTCTACTTCATTCTTTAATGTTTTCGGATAGGTCCTCTTATGTTTATAGAAGTAAGTGCAAACTTCTGTGGTGATGGTGAAACCTGCCGGCACAGGTAACCCTAAATTTACCATTTCAGCGAGGTTCGCTCCTTTCCCTCCGAGGAGAGCTTTCATATCTGCTTCACCCTCGGCTTTTTTCCCTCCGAAAAAATAGACAAACTTTTTTTCTTTATGATCTGTTGACATAGTTGGAAATATTTAACGTGTTGTTGAATCTGAATTGAGGAATAAATTTTGAACCGGCAAAATTACATTATATTTTGGTTGATGCATGTTAACTTACCTTTAATTTAATACTTAAGGTTCCCTACGTTTCCCATATTCCAGAGGATCCAATGTTGCCGGGAAAAGAGATAACTGGTGGGACGAACCGGGTTCCACTTCCTTGGATTTGGCAGTATTGCAGCGAGAAGTGCTGCTTCGGGTCTTGTTAACCGGAAGGCCGGTTTACGAAAATAAGTTTCAGAAGCCATCTCTGCTCCATAAATACCATCACCCGTTTCAATGACATTCAGATACACTTCCATGATCCGTTTCTTTGGCCATACAAATTCGATAAGAACAGTAAAATATACTTCGAGCCCTTTCCTTATCCATGAACGCCCTGACCATAGAAAAACATTTTTCGCTGTCTGTTGTGATATTGTGCTGGCACCATGGATCCTTTTTCCTTTCTTTCGTTCGTTATAATCTTTTGCTTTATCGATCGCTTCAAAATCAAATCCATGATGTTCAAGGAACCAGTTATCTTCTGAAGCAACAACAGCCAATTGAAGGTCCGGAGATATTTTATCAAGGGAAATCCATTGCTTCTTTAACTTTATTTTCTCACCATGGATTGCTTGTTCAGAAACCCTGGCCAACATCAATGAAGTTATCGGAGGATTGACAAACCGGTAAAGAAAAACAAAAAAGATGGTTGAGAAAAAGAAGAACAAGACAGCATATATCAGCCACTTCAATAACTTTTTCAGGAGCTCTTTCATGATTTATCGATAAAGTTTCAAACGTACATGAAAATAATCAATCCGGCAAAATTAACCTTCTACTTATTTTAACCACAATGAACAATGAAAGCACAATGGTCACAAAGAAATTATTCCTTGTGGACTTTGTGTAATACATTGTGAATTCTAAGATATAAACAAATAATTATACAAAATTATTTCCATAAACGGTAACATAAGGAGTTCTTCTTTCTATTACTGCGAATACCCTATTCACTAATTTACAGCTTATTGCATTGATAATCAGCTTATGTTCTTTTCCTTCTTTTAATTTTCTTTTATAATATGCTTTTAACTCAGGATCCCAGGATTTAGCTGAGTTTGCTCCGTTTGAAAACAACGTTTTCATTCTTTTATTTGCCAAATGGCTTACTTTTGGTTTTACTTTAATTGATGTCCCTGAAGTACTCCCAAAAGGTGCGGTTCCTATATAGCATGCATATTTTCTTCCATTATCAAAACTTGTAAAGTTATTTGTTGTTACAAGCATAAACGCAGCTATAACCAGCCCGATGCCTTTCACTGAAGTTGCAAGGTTGAAATTGGTTTTTAATCCCTGCTCTGATTCAATAATCTCCTTTATTAGCTTCTCAACTTGCTCGATACGCTCAGTTTGTTGCTGTATCTGTTTCCCAATATCTTGTATGACATATTCCAGATTGCTCACCTTTTGATATAGCTGATGACTTTTCAGACTATTTTTCAAGCCTGTTTTTATCCTGACCAATTGGTCTCTATATGTTAACAATTGCTTGATCTGGATGAGAATCTTGGCTGGAAGGATAAATGGTTTAATTGTTGCTTTTTTCATTAAAGCATAGGTCGCAATACGACGCGCATCAATCTTATCATTCTTCCCCCTAATCATACCAAGGCTTTGTCTAATCTCCAACCCTGGTTGCACACAAAAATCAATGCCTTTTTGACTCAACCATGCATACAATAACAATCCATAATTACCCGTATGCTCCATACAAAACAAACTCTCTGATAGTAATACTTTCTGAGAGGAGATCCATTGAAGCATGGCCTCAAAACCGTTTAATTCGTTAGAGAATTTTTTTTCTTTAAAGGATTCTGGTGATTGTTCGTGCAGTAAAGCTGCATCAAAAGTATCCTTTGAAATGTCAATTCCAATAAACCCAGTTTTCTTTGTAAATTTGCTCATATCGCTTTGTTTTTAGAACCGGATCTGGTTGGGAAACTAATACCTTTAATAAGCCTTGAGCTTAACATTCTAACTAGTTTTTGCAACCAACAGGGAACTGCGGACTAATTCACAATATGATTCTTGGATCAGTTCATTGTATAGTTCACCGCTGTTCCCTCCGGTTTTAGTTATTAACAATAATTGAATTATTAACAAAAGAAAAGAAAAAGAAGCAAAAAGAAAAGAAAATCAACACATTACACATACGTTTTTCTTTATTCCACACTTTGTTGTTAATAATGCAAATCTAAAGGATCATTGTGGTTAT
>CAIYUC010000007.1 GCA_903929315.1 uncultured Bacteroidales bacterium | reverse complement strand
CAAGAAGGAATCGCACTCATAACCAGTATTTCCCATCACTCGACTGCCTTGTACATAATGTCAAAGAACAATTAACTATCTGGGGAGTCCCAAATGAAATCTTACGTAAATTATGCTGTATTAATTAAGTCGTCATGTATAAAATGTACACTTGGGAAAACACATCCCTGAAGTAATCAGAAATTTCCTGATTTATTTTTGTATTTTTACCTCCCTACTTTAAGCGGAAAACCTTATGCATAATCAAATTCTTACACTTGCATTAGTCTTTACTGTGATCAGCACTATAGCGCAGACCCCCGGCGTAACTGATCCGGCATCAGGAAGGAAAGGAATTGTTATTACTCCGGTTTCCACGGCTGATGATGAAGCCAATGCTATAGCGATACAAAAAGATGGGAAAATTGTTGTAGCAGGATATTCAAATACTGATTTTGTCGTAGTCAGATATAAAATAGATGGTATGCTGGATCCCTCATTTGGAACAGGCGGTATAATTAAAACTTCCCTCCATTGTGGAGATGAACATACTTCTGCGGTAGCCATACAGCCAGACGGAAAAATTGTGGTTGCCGGAAGTTCAAATAATGGTACAGCTAATGATTTTGCAGTGATCAGGTACAATGAAGATGGCACCCTGGATCCTGCCTTTGGGAAAGGCGGTATAGTGATAACCTCTATACATGATGGGGATGATAATGCTTCCGGGGTAGCCGTCCAGGCTGACGGGAAGATTGTGGTTGCAGGAAGTTCAAATAACGGCTCAGATTTTGACTTTGCATTGATCAGATATAATGCCAACGGCACATTAGACCCTGCCTTTGGAACTGGTGGCATTGTGTTAGTCGATATAAGGCATGGTGATGATCATGTATCGGCGGTAGCCATCCAGCCTGATGGGAAAATTGTAGTTGCAGGATATTCAAATACTGATGTTGCACTTGCCAGGCTCAAGGCAAACGGTACATTGGATGCTGCCTTTGGAAAAAGCGGTAAAGTGATAACTTCTATCCAGAGTGGCGAAGATGAGGCTTCTGCAGTTAGTATCCAGCCTGATGGAAAAATTGTAGTTGCAGGCAGTTCGAATAATGGTTTGAATTTTGATTTTGCAATTGTCAGATACAATGCAAATGGCACTCTGGATCCGGCCTTTGGGAAAGGAGGTATGGTAACAACCATGATCCAGAACGGAGATGATAAAGCTTCTTCAATAGCCATCCAGGCTGACGGTAAAATTGTTGCAGCCGGGAGTTCAAACAATGGCTCAAATTTTGATTTTGCATTAATCAGGTATAATAAAAATGGCACATTGGATCCTGCTTTTGGGGAAAACGGTATAGTATTAACTGATATCCGGAATGGAGATGATCACGCGAATGCAATCACCATCCAGCCTGATGGAAAAATTGTTGCGGCAGGAAATACAAATAATGGTTCAGATAATGATTTTGCAATAATCAGATACACTGAAAGCGGCACATTCGATCCTGACTTTGGAGCAGGCGGTAAGTAGTAAATTTCTCTCTGAACAAGTGATCGGAACCTTCTCAAACAAAATAAGCAGTTATGTACAAGTTGCAACCTAAACTCAATATTGACATTGCTGATATAGTAAATAAATTCTCAACGCCGTTAATTATCTATACCGTTTATGAACTGAATAATAAGATAATTGAACTACAAGCCGCCCTACCTGTTGAGTCACGCTTATTATATTCGGTAAAAGCTAATCCTAATCCATTTGTCATAAATATATTTAATCAAGCAGGTTTGGGTTTTGAGGTAGGATCTGTTGGCGAATTACATCAAGTTATTAAATTAAAAATTCATTCTGACAGAATTGTGTTAGGAGGTCCAATAAAAAGTAAAGAAGCAATATTATTAGGTATACAAAACCATATCCTGTCTTACAATGTCGAATCTGAACAAGATTTAGAAAACATTGCAAGTGCAACAAATCAACGTTTAAATATATCACTAAGGATCAATCCGGATTTCTCTAATCGTTTTTCCCAATTAAAAATGGGGGGTATTTCTTCTCAATTTGGTATTGACGAAAATAATGTAATTCCCTTAATCAGAAAATACAAGAATGAAGTAAATATTAATGGACTTTTTATGTACGCCGGTTCACAGTTTTTTGATGCTCAAAAAATTATTCAAAACACATCATTTTTGATTGAATTTGCGGAAAAACATAAAGACGAATTCAATCAATTGGATTTCCTGGATTTTGGAGGAGGATTTGGAGTAGCAGAATCAGCAAACCAATCAGGATTAGACATAAATATATTAAAAACCGGGTTAGCTGATTTGTTTGAAAGTAAAAAACAATTCCTCGGGAACATTAAGTATAAATTCTTTGAAAGTGGTAGATATTTAACTGCAACATCAGCTATTCTGGTAAGTACGGTTTTAGATGTTAAATACTCAAAAGGTAAAAAATACATTATTTTAGATACTGGCATTAATCATCTTGGAATAAGACAGTTAGATTTTAGAAACCATGAACCGTTTATAAGTACTTTAAAAGAATACGAACATTATTCACCAGCAATTCTTACAGGTGCGACATGCACCCCGATAGATATAATTCAAAACGAAATTGATTTTCCAGATGTAGCAGTTGACGATTTAGTTCTGATACATAATGTTGGCGCATACACAGCTACGCTTTCGCCTTATAATTTTTGTGGATTTACATACCCCGCTGAGGTTGCAGTCGATACGAACAGTTATGTTTTGCTGATCAGGGAGCGGGGTGATATAGAAAACTCTTGTGGCATAGGATATAAATATTAAAATGATAACTATCAATATTCCGGTAAATAATCATTATTAATAAATGAAAAGCTTGATTCAGGGAACAGTAATACTTATCTTTGAACCGAATCAACAATCGTAGCGGTATACTAATTCATTAATGCATCGAACAATCTTTTAGAGATATGATGTCCAAGGTTTTCAATAAGCGTACCCTCCTGGACCTGATCATTTATCTTGGGCTTCCATTATTGATTTGGAATACATGCCGTTCCATGCTGGGTGACTATTTTGCGATGCTTCTTTCGACAGTGCCGGGTTTTCTGTATACAATCTTCACTTTTATTAAAGAAAAACAATACAGTATTACAGGTTTATTTATTCTTGCCACGATGATCATAGGCAGTACCATGGATATTTATTCGAGGACGGCGCACCAGATGCTCTGGAATTATGTTTACCTGAATATCGGACTGGTCACGTTCTGGTGCCTTACCATGCTTACCGGAAGACCGATGGCCATGTATTTTTTTATTGATTATGCATTCCTTCATGGGGTTCCGAAAGACCATACCAGGATAGTGTACCGTCAAATGCCGTACTTCCGGTATTTTATGTTATTAACCGGTTTCCTGGCATTTCGCGACTTTTCGAATGTCTTTTTAAGGATATTCCTGATCCACCATTATGACGTGGAAGGTTTCAATAAGATTAAGGTCTGTACCCAGGTTTGGATTATCATTACGACAATCATGTTCGTTTATGGTATCATTTTAATTATAAAAAAAATCCAGTTTCATAAAAATATTTCTTTACAAAAGAATAATACCTTTACATAAAGATTCACACCTTAAAAATCAAAATTATGAAAAATCAAAAAAACCGTTTCATTCCTTCACCGCCCAAAGGCCCTTCCAGAGGCGATATGCCAGGCAAACTAAAGAAAGTGAGCGCCGGTAAAAGTACTAAAGAGCTTCCAAAAATGCCCGAAATGCCGAATGTAGGCTTCAGAGGATTCAAAATGGCTGATGATATGAAAAAACAATTATGGAATCACCATAAAAAGTTTCATCTCGATGCAAATGGTGATTTTAAACCCAAACTCAAGGAAAAGGGCTTGAAGCTCATGAAAAAATTCATGGGATAGAATTTTTTTTCATATGGTTCCGGCAGGTTGTTTATACGGCCTGCTTTTGTATGCATTTTGTTAACCGGCAAGATTTATCATTATGGATATGGCAGAAAAATCAAAGCCTTCGGGATCGGCAGGTAATCCTGAGGAAATGAACCGCATGTTGAAGATCACGCGTCCGCGATACTGGATATCCCTTTCCGCTTTGGGGCTGCTGACTTTTGTCGCTATTTTATGGGGGGTATTCGGAAGCATTCCGCAGCGGATTGATGGGCTTGGTGAAATAGTTAGCGGAAAAGGCCTTCACGGAATCATAGCACTCTATCCGGGTGGGATTGAACAGGTCAATTTTCAATTGGGGGAAAAAGTAAAAGAAGGTGAAGTCCTGCTTCACCTTCTTCAGCCCCAACTCAGGCATCAGCTGGTTGAACTGAACGCCGAGTTGGATGTGTTGAAATTACAGTATTCATTACTTACGACCAGGAATTCAAGAGATTATCCCAGTAAGATGAGGTTTTACAACCTGGAGGAGGAACGGCTCAAAAGAGAACTTGATCATGTTCAAGACCAGATCACGTTTTATGAACTGAAGATGCAGCAACAACAGGATCTATGGGATAAAGGACTTGCCACGAGGGAAAATTTCATTGATGCAAAAAATCAACTATCAAATGCGAAAAACCAGCATATCCAGACCGAACAAAAGGTCAAAACCAATGAGCTTGATCAACAATCCTGGAACTATGACTGCCAATACAAGCAGGAAGATTACTGGGGCCAGATCCAGATGCTTATAAAGAAGATTACCGACCTTCAGGATGAATATGACATGCAGACGATAATGCGCAGTCCTGTTGACGGTATTATTGTTGATAAGTCGGTCACAAGTGGCGATTTCGTAAATGCGGGTACCCGTATGATGGTTATTGAGGACAAAGAAAATCAAAAAAATCATTTGCTGGACCTTTTTATCCCCTTCAACTCTAACGCCGTGGTGAAGCCAGGTATGCAAACTATGATAGAACCGTTTACCGTAAATCATAATCTTTACGGATGGCTGATGGGTGAGGTTGTAGAGGTCAATCATTTTGTTTCTAATACAAACTCCATCATTGACGAATTAAATAACCCGGACCTGGTAGCTCTTATTCAACAGCAGGGCCCTACCTACAGGGTAAAGATCAGTCTTAAATCCGATTCCTCGACAATAAGCGGCTTCAAATGGTCGAATAAAAAAGGACCTCCATACGCCATTAATACCGGAACGCTGTGCAGGGCTTCCATCGTCGTAAAACAAAAACCCCCTATCGACTACATCATACCCATTTTCAAATCATATTTCGAATAATCCCCTTCACCAATCAATCGAGACCTTATAATGAGCAATGTGCGTGTGAAAAAAAAGGTTCCGGTCATTCTCCAGATCGGGGAAAATGAATCCGGTCCGGTTGCACTTACAATGGTTTTTTCGTATTACCATTGTTATCCGGCCAAGAATACATTGAACCTGGAATGTGGCGTTACGGATAATTCAGAAATACCAGCCATCCGGCTAATGAAGGTTGCCATCGCCCACGCCTTTAATTCGGAAGTGCGCAGCTGTGGTGTGACTGAATTGAAATCGCTTCAAATGCCTGTAATCATTGGAATTCATGGAGGGTATTACAGCGTTTTAACCGGCTATAATAAGGAATTCTACCTGCTGAATGACCCGCATGAGGGAGAAAAGAAACTCAACGAACATGAACTTGAAAAAATATTTGAAGGAACGGTACTGATCATCACTCCCGGGTCTGATTTCAAACCGGATAAGCGCAAAAATGTTTTTATTGACAGGGTGTGGGCACGAATAAAGCCAAGCCGGTTTGACCTGGGATTTGTTCTGATATGCGGTGCCATACTTGTATTTCCTGCAATTATAATGGCCGGCCTGAACAAGCTTTTCTTTGACGATATCATCAACCTGAACCAGCCCAGCTATTTTAAACCCATGCTGGCGCTCATCGCCGGGCTTTTCTTTTTTAACGGCATCCTGACTTACCTGCAGCAGAAGATTCTTGTCAAAATAGAGCTGCGACTCGCCATCGTCGAGTCCTCGAAACTTCTAATGCATATTCTGAAACTGCCGATCCGTTTCTTTATGACCCGTCAGCCCGGCGAGATTTTCAAGCGGGTTCAACTTAATGACGACCTTGCTTCATTGCTTTCAACCGAACTTACATCCACGGTGTCAAACATGATTACGGTTGTGTTTTATGCAATCGTCATGATACAGTATAATCTTCTTCTGACAATCATAGGTGTTACGGTGATCATGGTCAACCTTTTTGTGCTTCGTTTCATTTCTGAAAAACGCTCGACCCTAAACCAGCTTCTTTTTGAGCGAAACCAGCGGACATTCAGCACTGCAGGTGTTGGACTGGAGCAGATAGAAACCATCAAGGCCACAGGATCCGAAAACGATTTCTATGGTCTCTGGTCGGGAAGTCTTTCCAATGCCGTAGTATTTGACCAGAAACTGAATGTTACATCCAACCTGCTGGATACTTTACCCGATTTTTTGTCAAACCTGAATACTATCATCCTTATTACACTCGGAGGCCTGCTTGTTATTTACGGGGAAATGACCATTGGTATTTTTATTGCTTTCCAGAGCCTGATGTCCAACTTCACAGGACCCGTAAAATCGGTGGTTTCCATGGGCAGTGATCTCCAGGTAGCAAAGAGCAACATGAATACCATCCAGGATGCCTTGTCGACCAATGAAGATATTTATTTTAAAAGTGAGGCAAATGATGACCATGAAACCATAACCCCAGCCAATTCTAAATTGCATGGATTCCTGGATTTTAAAAATGTCATCTTCGGATACGACCGTTTCAGCGATCCGCTGATTGAAAATTTTTCGCTGCATGTGGAACCCGGGAAACGTATAGCTCTGGTCGGAGGTTCGGGTTCTGGGAAGTCTACCCTGGCAAAACTGGTTGCAGGCTTGTATCAGCCCTGGGCAGGGGAGGTGCTTTTCGATGGACATGAACGTACAGCCTTTCCCCAGGACGTCATCAGAAACTCAATTTCCCTGGTTGACCAGGAAATATTCCTTTTCAAGGGTACGGTCAGCGATAATTTAACGATGTGGAATAATACCATAAGGACTCCTGATGTCATCCAGGCAACCAAAGATTCCTGCATTCATGATGTCATCTCATCCAGGCCGGGAGGGTATAACGGCATTCTCATCAATGCGGGCAACAACCTTAGCGGGGGCCAGAGGCAACGTATCGAAATTGCCCGTGCACTGGTGGTTAATCCTACCATTCTTATAATGGATGAGGCAACCAGCGCACTGGATGCCAATACTGAAAAGATAATCGACAACAACATACGCCGCAGGGGATGTACTACGCTGATCATTGCTCACCGGCTAAGCACAATCCGCGATTGCGACGAAATTATTGTCCTCGATAAAGGAAAAGTCGTTCAGCGCGGCACCCACGATGAGATGATCAAAGATCAGTTGGGAATTTATTTTAAACTGGTAAATCTTAATTGATATGGAGCAACAGGCGATTTCTTCATTTTATTCCAGGACCGAGCAGTTGCTTAGTAATAAAGTGCTTTCCTTGCATGGTGAAACAACGCCTGCGTTTTACCTTGAGGCCGGAAATGCTGATGTTTTCTATGTTGAAAAACTTCCCACAGGCCAGGGCCGGAGGTTGTTCCTTTTCCGTGTCAATGCCCCGTTTCTTGTCCCCGGCTTCCAAGAAAACGATTCCTTTTCTTTGGTTATCAATGCATTGACCAACTGCGCAATTGGAGTACTTGATTCAGATTCATTAAACAAAATGATTTCTGCAAACCCCGATTATGCCGTGTATCTGTTTGAAAGATGGTTCCTCATGATTTCAGCCGCATTGAACCATCTCGGTACCATGCCACTCATGAACGGGCTTACGGCAATGCCAGCATTTTTGGCAGATCCCCTGAAAAGTTACAATGCCTCTGATCCCGAGGAGGTGTTGTGGATTGATGCCTCCGGCCTTAAGCCTCTCTATTACAATTTTGCCGATCCTATTACCTGGGACCTGCCTCTTCTTCCATTGACATCAAACCTTTGGATAAGTTTTGGTGCAGCCGTGCAGAAACCTGTTTTAACAACAAGCCAGGTGATTAAAAATGACAAATTCCAGGCTTCATTGTTCGGATTTAATAAGCTGATTGTAACCATTCTCAAGAAACTGTATGCAATAGAACAGAAGGTTGAACTTGTTCATGTAAAAGAAACTTATGCGTTCAGGAACAATGCGGTTTTTAATGCCTTGGCCCGGTTTAAAGCCATTATTTCCGGGAAATCTACTGATAATCTTTTCGGTGATGAAAAGCACCAGGACGGAAGCAAAAAAGCTGCGGCTAATCCAAATATGTTGCTTTACCAGACCTGCCAGCTGATCGGAAAAGAAGAAAAGATCGAATTTGCTGATCCCGGAAGCCGTATCAGCGGAAGACATGATTACCTCTGGAATGTCCTCAGAGCATCAAACATCCGTTCAAGGATGGTAACTCTTGAACCACACTGGTGGACAAACAATGCCGGTTCCATGCTGGGTTTCCTCAAAACCGACAAGACCCCTGTTGCCCTTATTGCCAAAGGAAACACTGGCTACTGGATGATCGACCTGAAAAATCGCAAAAAAGAATTGGTTCAGGAATCCATCAATAAGCTCTTGGATCCAAATGCCTGTAGCTTTTTTACCCCTTTCCCCAAAGGAAAAATTCAGGGCAAGGATCTTGTCCGTTTTGCTCTTCAATTCACTTACCGCGATATCATCAGTTTTATGGTCATAGGCATCATCGGCGCATTACTTGCCTTGCTCATTCCGGTTGTGGGAGGTTATGTGTTCAACACCGTTATCCCGGGTGGAAATACGCATGAATTGTGGCAGATCGGTGGCATCATGGTGATTTGCGTGATCACCATCGGGTTGCTGAACTTTGCCAAATCCATTGCGGTTCTCCGTATGGCAGGGAAAGCAGGTTACAAGCTCCAGGCTGCCTTATGGGACAGGATACTCTCCCTCAACGTCGATTTCTT
Organism: uncultured Bacteroidales bacterium; assembly: GCA_903929315.1. Classification (GTDB taxonomy): domain Bacteria; phylum Bacteroidota; class Bacteroidia; order Bacteroidales; family FEN-979; genus CAIYUC01. The sequence goes on along the minus strand of CAIYUC010000007.1, from coordinate 34,552 downwards.
CAGGAACTATAGTCCGGGTAACTTGGCTGAGCGCAGCATGGGGATAGAACGTATCCGTGATACCCTGTCAACCACGGTGCTGGGTGCCATGATATCAGGCATCTTTTCGATTTTTTATCTTGCGCTTATGTTTTTCTACGATCTCAAACTGGCCCTTCTCGCCCTTGTATTGGGCCTTGTTGTCGCCGGCTTTACGCTCACCATAAGCCTTCTGGCATATAAACATGTTGTGTTCATGCGGCGCATGGATGCCATGATATCGGGATTCCTTCTGATGGCTATCCGTGGAATTAACAAGATACGTGTCACCGGCAGCAAAGAAAAGGTATTCTCACTCTGGGCAGAGCGCTATTCACAGCAAAAAGACCATTACCGGCAGAAAAGAATACTCCTCATGGTGGCCAGTATTTTTACGGTTACTTTTCCTGTGCTTGCTTCCATGCTGATCTTCATCAGAGTGTACAGTATTTTCAGATCAGGTATGCCCGGCTTCGGCATCGGTGATTTTGTCGCGTTTAACAGCGCGTATTTAAGTTTTCAGGGAGCCATGATCCAGACCTTTATGGTCACGGTGCCTTTGCTGAATATCAAGCCTACTTACCAGTTGTTTCAGCCCATTCTGGAGGCCGATACTGAAGACATGAATGAAAAACTCGACCCGGGCGAACTTACCGGCAGCATCGAAATCACACAACTGAGTTTTAAATATCCTGATTCTCCCGACTGGAGCCTGAAAGACCTTAACCTGACTATTTATCCGGGCCAGTTTGTAGCGTTAACCGGGAGTTCAGGTTCGGGGAAATCCACGTTGATCAGGCTGCTTCTGGGATTTGAAAATTATAATGTCGGCAGTATCCTTTTCGATAAGAAGGAACTAAATGGCCTTGACATACGTGGCGTGCGGGATCAGCTGGGGGTCGTATTGCAGAACTCCAAGATCATGCAGGGAACAGTCCTGTACAATATTACAGGGTCGTCGCTATATTCAGAAGAGGATGCATGGAAGGCTGCGGAGATGGCCGGATGTGCTGACGAAATCATGAACCTTTCCAATAAAATGTACACAATCCTTCCTCCGGGAGGCGATATCTTATCGGGCGGACAACAGCAACGGATTATCATTGCAAGGGCGTTGATACGCAACCCCAAGATACTCATCTTTGACGAGGCAACCAGCGCTCTTGACAATGAAACACAGCAGGTTGTGAGTTCCAGTATTGATAAACTGAATGCGACCAGGATTGTAATTGCACACCGCCTCAGCACCATCATCAATGCCGACCGGATTTTTGTCCTTGATAAAGGAGAACTGATCGAACAAGGCACTTATATGGAACTCATTGAAAAGAATGGGTTCTTTGCAGAACTAACCAAACGGCAGCTTGCATGAACCTGTTGAACCGGATCAATCTTTATTGGAATTTTAAAATTAACCAGGTGAAAAGAGCGATGAAAAAGACCATTCTGATCATAGTCCTTCTTGTAGCGGAAATCCTACCTGTGGAAAGTCAAAAGGTCATTAATTATGATTCCTTGTCCACATTCCAGATACTACATGAGGGAATCCTACCTGTGGAAAGTCAAAAGGTTTTTAATTATGATTCCCTGTCCATATTCCGGGTATTACAGGTTGGTTTTGAAAGAAATTTCAACATCCGGTTAAAAAAACATATTTTGGGTGAAAGCGAGGGCCAACTGACAAGCACCAAAGGCGCCTTTAATCCACAACTCTCATTGAACACATATGGCTTTTATGGTACCGATCCCACCGTCACCTTCCAGGATTCCTATTTCCTCAACGGACAGTTGCTGGTTCCAACCCGTCTGGGGATAAAGTTTTATACCGGATTCAAGCTCTCCACCGAAACCGAAATCATCTCAGGTGTTCCGGATATTTTTCCAAGCACTAATATGCCCGTCAATGAATCGGGGATGTGGGCCGGCGTTACTATACCCCTCTTGCGCGATCTCGGGAGGAACAATTCCAGGAACATAGCATTCCTCTCAACTTTGATGATAAACAAAGCCCAGAATGTATCGTTTACGGATGAGATTTGCCAGTTCGTTAAAAACGCGCTGATATACTATTATATAGTTTATGAGAGGGTCAAAGTCTTAAGAATCCTTACATATGCTAAGAAGGATGCAAAACAATACCTTTCCGATATCAAACAGATGATTGTCGATGAGCAGATTCCGGAATCTGAAGTTTATCGCGCACAAGCCAATGAGTTTAACATCGAACAACAATACTCATTTGCAAAAAACGATATCACCAACTCATTGTTTGACCTGATAACATCCATTGATATGAAAGGAACACTTATTGCGAACCAGGTTCCGCTTTTTCTGGATTCTCTTCCTGACCCTGCATCCTTCCCCTGGGAGCAATATGCCGCTTATATATTTAAGAATGTTGATTCCATGATAGTCAACACGCATTATTACAAAAGCCAGGAGCTGGCAACTTCGGCCAGCCTGATAGAAATGAATGGCGCCAGGTATAATAAATTAAATGATCTTAATCTCGATCTCCGTTATATGTATTTTGGCACAACAGCATATGAACCCTTCTCTGAGTTCAATAAGTCCTTTTTAAACGGGAGCCCGGGTTCTTCATTAAATCTAACCCTCTCATATAAAATACCGTTTAAAAACGAGGAACTCAAGGGTGATTACCTGGCCAAGCTTTCGTCATATGAATATTACAAAACTCAGCTTGAAAAGGTAAAGTTCGATTCCAAAATGCAGGTTATTCAGCTTTTAAGCGACATTGGGCATCTTTTCCCCTTATTTAAAAACCAGGTTGAACTGGCAGAACTTGAGAAAAAAACATATAATAATGAACTTCAGAAATATAATATGGGAGCTTCTACCCAGATTGATGTGATCAACACATATAAAGATTATAATTCCGCCCTTCTGAACGTGGAAAACGGACGTCAGGCCATTATAACAAAGGTAATCGCACTGAAATACCTGATTGGTGATTTTCCTGCTAATTCTGATCAATTGCTGAAGTACAATCTCTGGGACTTTAGTGTTAAATAACACATTTTAAACTGACCGGGTTATTCCGGCTGCGTATCATCGATGAAAAGATTCGTTCCATTACATGAGGAGATATTTCTTAAGTCGGCGGATTCAGCGGATTTATCTGCCGTTATATGCGATGATGAACGTATCAGTTTCTCCGAATTGGACCAGTTTTCGTCTGACCTTGCCTGGCAGTTACAGCAAACCGGAACAGGCTCCGGGTCGATGGTTGGGATTTACCTGAACCCTTCTGTTAACCTGGCTATTTCAATTCTGGCCGTTCTGAAAACAGGAGCTGCCTATATCCCTCTGTCCCCGGCTTTTCCTCAGGAGAGGATACGGTATATTCTTCAGGATGCCGATGCAAGGCTTGTAATCACCGATGATTCGCTTCCTCAGCATTTGCCTGACAATCACACTCAATGGTTCATTCCAGACTGGTCAGGTTTGAAGAATCACTCCGAAAAAAGAATCCCGGAGACCAGGCTGATAAATGCATCAGATTGTGCCTATATTTTATACACTTCCGGTTCCAGCGGGAATCCCAAAGGGGTGATAATAGAGCACCGGAACCTGAGCTATTATATCCATTGGTTTTGCGAGCATGTAATGCCTGAAACCGGGGTTGTTCTGCCATTGACTTCCTCCTTCATTTTTGCGGCAGCTGTAACCCAATTCTATTCCACACTGCTATCGGGGAAAACACTTCATATCCTGGATCCTTTACTGATCAGGAAGCCCGCGGAACTGATGGAGTGGTATGCCTGCCATCCTGGAATGGGCCTGTATAGTGTACCTACACTATGGTCTGAAATCCTGTATTTCCTGGAGACCACGGATGCAGCGGGCAATACCAGGCCGGCACCTTCCTGTGTTTACCTCTCGGGCGAAGCTGTGACCAATGAACTGCTGAGAAAAACTTTCCGCTTGTTGCCGGATCTGCAACTGTGGAACCTTTATGGCCCTACCGAAGCAACAGCAAACATTACAGCCGGCCGTTTGTACCCCGGTGAACCTGCCAATATCGGGAAACCTCTTGAAGGAACAAAGATCTATATTACCGGTGATGATCTGAATATGATTCAGCCGGGAGAAACCGGTGAACTTCTTGCCAGCGGAGAGGGCATTGGAAGAGGGTACCTGAACCTCCCGGAGCTGACGGGAACCACATTTATAACATTAAAACTTAACGGAAGAGATCCCATACGCCTGTACCGCTCCGGTGACCTGGTAAAGGAAGACGAATCAGGAAGGCTGATTTACATCGGACGTAAAGACCAGCAAGTCAAGATACGCGGGTTTCGTATCGAGCTTCCTGAAATTGAGATGACCCTACTGGCTATCCCGGATGTTAAACATGCCATCGTAAAAGTAGTTGAGGACATCCGAAACGGGAAAAGATTGGGGGCATACCTGGTTTACAAAGGAAACAACTCTATACCGGTTGATGAACTCCGAAGAATTCTGATGAGAACATTGCCCGATTTTATGATACCGGAAGTCTTTGTAACCCTGGAACAATTTCCTCAGCTTCCCAATGGGAAATTTGACCGTAAATCATTACCCGCTCCTGGTGTTCAGCGCCCCGATCTAGGCTATCCGGTCCTATTCCCTTCAACAGCAGATGAAAAAAAGATGATCAGGATATGGGAGGAGGTAATGGGACTGGAAGGAATAGGTATGGAAGATAATTTTTTTGATCTTGGGGGAAATTCGCTTAAAGCCAATGCACTTGTCATGGAATTACAGGCCAGGACGGGAGTTTCGGTGCAGATCAAAAGCATTTTCGATTGTCCAACGCCCGAAAAATTATTGATGCAGGTTTCTGTAAATCATGCCAACCGAAGTGGAGAACCTGCAACAGAATTCAGGACTGTATCTTTCAGGACTGATTTACCTGAAAGTCTTTCAAAAAAAACTGAGTCAGAAGGTATCGTGCAATCAGGTTTATCCGAAAACCAAAAAGCTTTATGGTTCATTCAGCAGACGGAACCTGAGCTTTCGGCCTATAATATCTTTTACAGTATTACACTTACAGGTATGCTGGATATCGGCAGCCTTGGGCATGCGCTCCTGAGCATAACCGGAAGGCATGAATCCCTGAAAACGGTCTTTCAGTTCAATCATAGGCAATCAGAGGGAATTATTAACCTTCCTGATAACCGGATGCCAGAGATTATTAATCCACAACACGACAGCTTGTATGTTACTGTTCCCGAAGCCCTTGATCATGCCCGCATTACAGCAGCGCATCCTTTCAATCTGAAACTGGGACCTCCTTTCCGGTTCATCCTTTATAAAACCGGAGAACACCAGCATTTGCTTGCTTTTATCGTTCATCACATTGTGTTTGACGGATTCTCCTTCGATATATTGTTAAGGGAGCTATCGTTTTTTTATGATAATGCAAATAACGGAAACAAATCAGATTGGCCCATCGAGCCGGCGGCCTATACTCAATTCTGCCGGGAAGAGAGATTGTATATGAGCGGGATGGAGTATTTAGATGATAAACAATACTGGCAGAAACAATTAGTCAGGGTGCCTACATTCTTTGAAATTCCGACCGATTTTATGCGTCCTGAAATCCCGTCATGGGAGGGAGGCCAGGTCAGAAGGGGGATCAGCCCGGTACTCAGAGCCAGGCTCAGGACGTTGAGCGATACTCACGGAACTAGCATGTTCATGACCTGCCTTGCAGCATTTTCAGTTCTCCTGTACTTTCATTCCGGCCGTACTGATTTTCTCATTGGTAGTCCAGTGGCGAACAGGGGTAAAAAATCTTTTATTACCCAGATCGGATATTTTGTAAACACAATGCTTTTCAGGGCAATGGTTGACCCGGACTTGTCTTTCACGGATTGGCTTGGGTCGGTAAGAGATCTTATCCTGGAAAATCTTTCCCATTCAAGATTCCCGTTCAGTCATCTGACCGAAGTTCTTAAAACGGAAAGGATACCGGGGACTAACCCATTTTTCCAGGTCATGTTTGCTTTTCATGAAACAGCATGGGAATTTTTAACCAATACTGGTATAAGCGGGGCAGCCAGGGAAGAGTTTTTCGGCCGTTCCAAATTCGATCTTTTTGCCGAGATCTTCGACAGGCCTGAAGAGACTGAAATAGTGCTGACATATTCATCGAACCTCTATCATGCCGGAACAATAGAATTATTGCTTGATCATTTTATACAGATTCTTGAGCATATCTGTGTTGCCCCCGAAACAAAGGTATCAGCCTTAAATCTCCTTTCCCCCAAGGAGTATAACAAAACTGTTTACGAATGGAACCAGACGGCGTTATCACATGATGTCAAAGAAACTATTACCGACTTTATTGCGTTGCAGGTAAAAAAAACCCCTGACCTGCCTGCCCTCGTCTCCCGGCATGAAGTCATAACCTATGCAGAAATGGATCATAGAACGGCAATTATGACTGCAAACCTTCGCCTTCGTGGAGTTCATAAAGGCGTTCCGGTAGGAATTCATCTGGAAAATTCCCCCGAAATGGTCATGTGCATTATAGCTGTTTTCAGGATAGGTGGCATATACATCCCCCTTGATCCATATTATCCTGAGGAAAGGCTTCGCTATGTCATAGAAAAAACAAAAATTAATTTTCTTATCGTTGATGAGGAGCAAAGAAACAGGCGAAAGGAATTATCAGAGAATATCATTATCGTAACTGATCTGCTGGCTAAGCCATCAGGGCCAGTTCCTGACAGGTCCTTTGAAGCATATACCCCCAGGGATCTTGCATACATCATATTCACATCCGGTTCAACAGGTAATCCCAAAGGTGTGATGATACGTCACGACAGCCTGGTTAATGTCCTGGTCTGGATAAAAAAGGAATTAAATTTTTCCAGCAGTGATACTTTTTTATCTACAGCATCCATCAACTTTGACATATCATTAATTGAGCTTTTCACTCCCCTGATCAGCGGGGGCAGACTGGTACTTGAAAAAAGGAGCGAACTTCAGGCTCCTGAAAAGGTAGAAGCAATATTTAATGAAATGCAGGTAAATACCGTACAGTTTGTACCTTCAGGTCTCAAAGCATTGAGTGATGCCGGAGTCTTCGGTCGCACCAGGTATCTTAAAAACATTATTTCGACAGGGGAGAAGTTGTCAAAAGGTTTACAGGACCAAATCTTCAGAGAATTTGAGGGGTCTTTGATCAACCTCTACGGTCCCACAGAAGCAACCATATACATGGCCTGCTGGCATTGCCGTCGCAACAGCTCACTCAGGATGGTCCCAATAGGTTATCCTATCTTAAATGCATGTATATATATTCTTGATGAGAACCGTAATCCCCTGCCTGTCGGAATTCCAGGGGAAGTTTATATTGGCGGCCGGGTACTTGCAGAAGGATATTTTAAGGATCCATCCCAAACGGCTTCACGGTTCCTTCCCGACCCTTTTACCGAAAACCAGGGGAGCAGAATTTACAAAACCGGCGACCTGGGACGGTTCCTTTCCGATGGAGCTGTGGAGTTTCTGGGAAGGACCGACCAACAGGTAAAAGTGAGGGGATTCCGGATTGAACCGGGCGAAGTTGAAATGACAATTCTTCGTTTCTCTGGGATCCGACATGTTGTTGTTGATGCAATGGAGCAGAAAGAGGAAGATGTTCGTCTGACAGCATTTATAGTACCTGAACCAGAGACAAAAATCAATGAGAATGAACTAAAGGATTTTCTAAGGCTTCATCTGCCGGCCTATATGATCCCGGGGAGCTTCATCATTGCGCCTGACATTCCAACACTTCCAAACGGCAAAACAGATTTTAAGGCCCTGATGAACCTGCGTCCCAGGGTACCTGCAATCCCTGAATTTTTCCATCGGCGCATGAATGAGACTGAACTTATCCTTTCAGCGATATGGAAAGAAATTCTTGATCATGAGTCATTTACACCCCAGGATAATTTTTTTGAAGTGGGAGGCCATTCCCTTCTTCTTGTCAGGATAAAGGACCTCCTTGCCGAAAAGCTTAAGACAGATGTCACCATTGTCGACCTCTTTCAATATCCAACAATAAAGAGCTTAGCAGCCTTTCTTCGTAAAGACAAGTCGGATCATTCGCATGGAGATATCGCAAGAAGGGTTGCCATGCGGAACAGGAACATCAGGCAACAAATTATTAAGCGCATTTTTCCTAATAAAAATCAATCATAAAAACTATACTTTATGCAATCAGATGAAGTCAAGAACCTTGAAGGCAAAGTTGCAGTTATTGGTATGGCCTGTCGTCTTCCCGGTGCAAAAAACATTAACGAATACTGGAAGAACCTGTTAGATGGGGTCGAAACGCTTACCACATTCACAGATGAGGAGCTGATAGCATCAGGAGTATCTCCTGAGGTCTTCAGTCAGTCCAATTATATCAGGAACCGGGGCATTATTGACGGAGCAGAGTTTTTCGATGCCGAATTTTTCGGATATACGCCCCGGGAAGCTGAATTAATGGATCCTCAGCAGAGGATCTTCCTGGAATGCGCATGGCATGCCCTTGAAGATGCCGGCTGCGACCCATATAATACCAGTGAGCATATAGGTGTATTCGGGGGTACAGGCACTCCGCTTCATCTTATAGAGACCATGGAAAACCCCTGGGTGAGGAAAAACGCAAGCGGAGCATCCATTGTCACCAGCAACGACAAAGACTATGTTACAACAAGAGTATCATATAAACTGAACCTGAGTGGTCCTAGTGTTAATGTCCAGTGTGCATGTTCCACTTCTCTTGTGGCTGTTGTTACGGGGATAAACAGCCTGATGAATTATCAGAGCGACCTGATCATTGCCGGGGGAGCCACCATTGAAATACCGGAAAGGCACGGGTATCTGTACCAGGCCGGCGGTATGGAATCGGCTGACGGGCATTGCCGCACCTTTGACAAGGATGCAAATGGTACTGTTTTCAGCCGGGGTTGCGGGGTGGTTATTCTGAAAAGGCTTGAAGATGCAATCCGGGATCACAATAATATTTATGCTGTTATACTGGGCGGCGCCATTAATAACGACGGGAACAAAAAAGTGGGATTTACAGCTCCATCGGTTGAAGGGCAGGTAGAAGTCATCACCGAAGCCCTTGCCTTATCAGAAATTTCTGCAGATACCATAACCTATGTTGAAGCTCATGGCACTGCAACGCCCATTGGGGATCCCATTGAGGTCACTTCGCTTTCAAAGTCATTCAGGCAGTATTCCGACCGGAAACAGTATTGCGCAATCGGATCAGTGAAAACCAATATTGGCCATACTGATATCGCTTCGGGTGCTGCGAGCCTGATTAAAACTGCTCTCTGCCTAAAGAACAGACAAATCCCAGCCTCCCTGCATTTCAATGAGACAAACCCGAAGATTGATTTTCTGAACAGCCCGTTTTTTGTCAATACGAAATTAAGAAACTGGCAACCCCAAAACGGTATGCCTCTCCGTGCCATTGTAAATGCATTCGGTGTTGGCGGGACCAATGCCTGTATTATTCTTGAGGAGGCTCCGGCTGTCGGTACGGAACTTCATAAAATTCCCTGTGACCTCCTCCTGGTCTCAGGCCGTAGTCCGAATGCAGTCACTGCAGCCCAGGCAGAGATTAAAGCCTTCCTTCAAACATTTCCTGATGTCGATCCACATGCAATAGCATATACCTCACGGCATGGCAGGCATCATTTCCTGAATAGGACTGCCATACCCTTCCGGACCAGGGAAGAACTGCTTGCAGGGCTTGGCACAAAAACTGCCACAACCATCAGATCAGAGGAGAAAAGGCCAGTGGCTTTTATATTCCCGGGTCAGGGGAATCAGTATATCCGCATGGGCTTGCCGTTGTATGAGAACCAGGAGATATTCAGACAGACCATTGATGAATGTGCAGAGATACTGAAAGAAGAGCTGGGGTTGGACATAAGGGAAATACTGTTTCCTTCGATGGCCGATGAGGAAGTTGCTTCGATTAAGATCAACGAAACATATATCACCCAACCGGCCCTGTTCATAGTAAGCTATGCCCAGGCTAAGCTATTGATATCTCTTGGGATTGAGCCGGACATGCTTATCGGGCACAGCGTTGGTGAATATGTTGCCGCGACCATCTCGGGTGTTTTTACCCTGAAGGATGCGCTGAAGGCAGTATCCCGAAGAGGCCGCCTTGTCCAGGACCTGCCTGGGGGGGCCATGCTGGCAATACTGCTCACCGAGAAACAACTGACCCCCATGCTGCCCAAAGGGCTTGAGATAGCAGTGATAAACAGCCCGGAATTATGTGTCGTATCCGGACCTGTGGATCTGATCGATCTGTTTGCAGAGGAACTTAATAAAACAAAAACCTTCAATAAAAAGATCCCGACTTCCCATGCCTTTCATTCGGCAATGATGGAACCGGCTTTACCGGCTTTCGCTGAGCTTTTCAGTGAAATCAGACTTTCGGCTCCCACTATCCCGATTGCTTCCACTGTGACCGGACAATGGCTTAGTGCAGAAGAATCGACCGATCCCGAATTCTGGGTAAAGCATGTGCGCAAGACCGTCCGCTTTGCCGATGCCGCCAGATTATGCCTTGATACGGCTCCTGCTGTTTTTGTGGAATCAGGACCTGGGCAGTCTCTTGAATCAGCGGTTAAACGTCAGCTTGGAAAAGACAGTCCGCATGCAATCATTAGCACAATCCCGTCTCTGGATAACAAAGCCGATCCCCTGATCTATTTTTATTCGTCCCTTGGACAGATTTGGGCCAATGGAGATTATGTGAAGTGGGAATTGTTTGATAACACGAGGCAGAAACTGGTTTCTTATCCCGGTTATCCCTTCGAACGCAAACCCTATATTATCGATTTTTCCCGTAAAGAAGGAGCAAAAGCCAAATCAGAGAATAAAAAGAAATCCGACATAAGTCAATGGTTCTATATTCCCGGATGGAAAAGGACAGCTCCTCCCCAGAGGATACCGGTCAACGGGATGGCTGTCGCGGAGCAGACTTCAGAGAAGGCATGCTGGCTGCTCTTTGCAGATGAAGAGGGTTTGTGCCGGGAGATCAGTAACGAATTGAATGAGGCAGGCATTCCTGTTTTCCTTGTAACAAAGGGAATGGAGTTCAAACGGGAGAACAATGGGTTTGTTCTTGACTCCGGCCTGAAGGAGCATTACCTTCAGCTAATGAAAGCTCTGAAATCAGAAAACTGGAATCCCGGCAATATAGTTTATGCATGGAATTACGGGCGTGAACCGGATGCCGTCCATCTTCACCCGCTTCATGCGGACCAACTGGCAGCAGATCATTTTTACGGCCCCATGTATCTTGAACAGGCTCTCATCAGCGAAGGCTTTGTGAAAAACCAGTTCCTGTTGTTTGCAGTAAATCATCTTTTTGATGTATCCGGTGAAGCTGTGCTTGCCCCTGAGAAGGCCTTGACCATTGGCCCTGCCCGGGTCATTGGGCAGGAACATCCGGGGATTATTGCCCGCCTTATTGACCTGCCCTCTGATTCCGGCCAGGAACAACTTAAGGAATTGGGTTCTGCCTTGATCAGTGAATGTCGTCTGGCAGCTGATGACAATATTGTTGCATACCGGCATGGTTATCGCTGGGTCGAGGATTATACGGCAATATGTCCCGAAAATGCCGGATTGACGGAGAACATCCTCGCTAATAACGGAGTTTATCTGATTACGGGTGGTGTTAGCGGCGTTGGCATGGAACTTGCAAAATTCATTGCCCGTACGGTGAAAACAACATTAGTTCTGACCCATCGTTCTGCGATGCCTCCCCGAAGCGAATGGCAGGGTATAGTCGAATCGCCGGATGCTGAAAAGATTACTGCCATGAGGGTTCGCGACATCATGGAACTGGAAGCCCTAAAGGCAACGGTGATCCTTGCCCGGCTGGATGCTTCGGATTATGAAGGGACGAAGAAGATTATTGACAAAGTAGAAAAGAAACATGGGCCGGTCAGGGGAGTGTTACATTCAGCCGGTATGCCCGGAGCCGGGGTCATCGCCCTAAAAGACAAGGAACAGGCCGATCTTGTGCTGAAGTCCAAGTTGCATGGTACCATCATCCTTCATGATATTTTCAAAGACAGAAAGCTGGATTTCTTCTTCCTGTTTTCTTCAGTCTCCTCCATTTTCGGGGAAGCTGCCAGGGTCGATTACTGCGGTTCGAATTCCTTTATGGATGCTTTTGCCCAATACAGGAAAAGGCTGATTGGCGACGGAACTCTTTCTATTAACTGGGGACAGTGGGGTGTGGTTGGAATGGCTGCAAACTGGGAGAAAACCAAAGCCGAGAAGAAGCAGCTTCTGCAATCCGGGAAAAACCTGACCCAGAAAGAAATCCGCAACGGCATCAGGTTGGAATTTCAGTCTTCAGAAAATGGCCAGGATAACTATATCATCGACATTGAACCTGAACACGACTGGGTGCTGAGCTCGCACCAATTATCCGGGAAGCCGGCATTCATAGGTATTTCCACGCTTGAAATACTGGACCACTACATAAAAATCAAAGATCTTCACGGACATCCCGAGATTTCAATCCTGTCTTTTGTTACGCCTCTCATTTATGATACGGGTATAAACCGGAAACTGCGACTGCTGGTGAAGCCATCGGGCAAACTGCTGTCGTTCAGGATCAGCAGCAGGGAAGAAAAAGCCAATTCCTCCCGTGAAATCTGGATGGACCATGTTAAGGGTGAATTCAGGATTTCCGGAGAAATGAAATCCGCCAACATCGACATTCAGGACCTATCCAAAAAAATAGGAGGACAGGTCGACAACCAACCTCATTTCCTCGAATTGCTGAATGATGAAGGCAGACCGGTACTGAAATATGACAACCGCTGGGACTGCAAGCGTTCAACCCAGTATAACGGAAAGGAGTTCCTGATCGAACTCAAACTCAGGGATGAGTTTCTCGATGACCTGAATTATTTCTCCTTTCATCCTGCATTGCTCGACGTGGCCACATCCTGTTCCATACCATATGTTAAGAAAGAATTGTTTCTTCCATACTCATACAGGGATATTGCACTTTACCATCCATTGCCTGCCCATTTTTGGTGTTATGCCAGGCTTAACGATGAGTGGAAATCCGCAGATGAAGAAATGAAATTTGCAGTCAAGCTTATAGATCCTGAGAACCGTGTCCTTATGAGCATCGGAGAGATTTCTTTCATACGCTTGGTTCAGAACATCGGCAAAGCCAGCCAGGAACCGGCCAAAGAGGCAGTACAGAAAAATGTGCAGGATCTGACGGCATTCGCTGGGAAGAACGATATTCTGCCGGATGAAGGAGTTGAAGTATTCAAACGTTTGCTCGCATTCAAGCAGTTCCCCCAGATCGTGATCAACACCACAGACTTGAACCAGGATATACTGGAAGAAAGGCCTTCGTATAAGAAACGGGAAAAACAGGAAAAAGAGGAGGAAAAGAGTGAAGGTGCATCAACCTATGAACGCCCGCAGCTTTCGACACCTTTCGAGCCGCCGGCGAACGAGATCGAAAACGTTGTAGCAGGTATATGGAAAGGAATTCTGGGAATTGACAAGATAGGGGTGAATGACAGCTTTATGGAGCTCGGGGGAAATTCGCTTCTCGCTATACAGACCATTTCAAATATTGCAGATGAGTTCGATCTTGAGCTCCAACCGAATATATTTTTTGAGAACCCGACTGTAAAAGGATTGTCGGACAGGATTGTGGAAATGATCATTGCCATGAAGGGGTCCGATGAGATTGAGGCTATGCTGAAGGAGATGGAAAATGAAAAATGACGAACTGCTGAAGAAGATAGCAGATCTTACACCAGAGCAGAAAGAGTTACTGCTGAAACGGCTTGGCTATTCATCCGGAAAGGGTACCAAAGAGGATGGCAAACCTATACAAAACAAGCCTATTGAGTGGGATTGTTTTTCCTGCATCATGGGTAATCCCGGTTCACTGAATATCAGTTTCAGAGAAGCAGTTGCTGCTGATCCCCCTGAAGGGTATGTGCAGGTAAAGGCCAGGGCAGCGAGCCTTAATTATAGGGACCTGATGATAGCCATGGGACAGTATCCGGAGGCTCCGGGTGTACCGTCCAATATGGGATCCGATTTTGCAGGTGTAGTGACCCGTGTGGGTAAGGGAGTTGAAAAGATCAGGGAAGGGGATGAGGTGATTGCTTTGTCGGCAGGCACCTTCATTGACGGAAAGATCCAGCCCGACAGCCATTTTATCAATGTCTTCAACGTTTCTGAACTCCAGCTGGTGCCTAAACCGCCGGTACTGAGCTTTACAGATGCTGCGGCCATACCTACAGCTTTCCTGACGGCTTTTTCAGGGTTGATCCGGCTTGCAAATATTACTGAGGGCGAATCGGTTTTGATACATACTAGCACTGGAGGCGTCGGGCTTGCAGCGCTTGAAATTGCTTCCTGGAAAAAGGCTGAAATATATGCATCAGCAGGTTCCCATGAGAAAAGGGAGTTCCTGAGACAGAAGGGCATAACGCATCCAATGGATTCAAGGTCTCTGGCATTTGGTGAGGAGATCATGGAATTAACCGGGGGCAGGGGAGTGGATGTGTTGCTGAATACGCTTTCGGGTGATGCCATGATGAAGGGTCTGGAAATTCTTTCACCCTTCGGTCGCTTCATACAGCTGGATAAAAAGGACATTGCAAAAAACACACTTTTGCCGATGAACCTGTTCCGGAAAGGAATCACTTACGCAGTGCTGGATATTTCATTGTACCTGATACATCCGCAGAAAATGAAGGAACAGCTCCTGGAGATTGCAGGGTTGTTCAATGCCGGAATTTTTAAACCCGTTCCATGCCAGATCTACGCTGTGAGTCAGTTAAAGGAAGCATTGACTGCCCTGTCCCGCTCGAAACATATAGGAAAACTTGTAATCACTTATCCCTAATCGAATTAACTATTGGCAAAGGAGGAAAAATCACTGAACGAACGCTTGTCGGGATTAAGTCCTGAAAAGCTTAAAGCCCTGCTCAGAAAAGGAAGGGATGTTGATGCCCCGCGCCTGGGGAAACCACCTAAAATGGAAAGGAATCTCGACGGGCTCTATCCTTTGTCAAAGGCCCAGGAACGGATGTGGTTCCTTCACAAGCTTACCGAAGGGGAAGCCCTCTACAACAATCCCGTTGCTTTAAGGATATCCGCAGAATTCCCGCTGAATATTGATATCCTGGTTCAGAGCCTGGGCATACTCACCGAAAGGCATGAAATACTCAGGACCTCGTTCCATGTAAAGGAAGGAAAGCCCGTTCAGCAGGTTCACGCGAAGGGAAAACCGGAGATACTTTATGAAGATCTGCGGGACCTTCCATTAAATGAAAGGGAATTAAGGGCAATGAATGAAGCCATTGAACACGGGAAAACTGCGATCCCTCTGGATCAGTTGCCTTTGCTCAGGTTCAGGGTGCTGCATCTGCACAACCTGGAATATATGCTGCTGATCAACCCCCATCATATTATTTCAGACGGCTGGTCGAACGCAGTATTCGCCAAAGAGCTCTCGATGACCTATGCAGCACTGGAAAATAAAGAACCTCCGCCATTCCCTGTCCCTGAATATCAGTACATTGATTTCGTGAAATGGGAGAAGGACTGGATGGGCACTCCTGTGTATAAAGAACAGCTTGATTTCTGGAAAACCCAGTTAGAAGATCTTCCTGAGCCCCTTAATCTCCCCCTGGACTTTCAGCGTCCGGCCATCATGTCGCATCGCGGCAGCAAGGAGGTCAGTTCCATGGGTGCCGTGGAAACTGAAAAGCTCAGACAGTTCTGCCAGCGTGAAAATATAACCTTGTTTCATTTGCTGTTTGGTTGTTTCGGGCTTCTGATGTCTGAATACAGCGGCCAGAAGGACATCATGATAGGGGTGCCTGTTGCAAGGCGCAACCAGTTATCATTCCAGCAAACCATGGGGTTGTTCATCAATACATTGCCACTCAGGGTAAAGACAGATGAAAAAACCACTGCCATAACATTCCTTAAAGAGATAAAAACCTATTGCCAGCAGGCTTTCATGCGGCAGGAGCTTCCCTTTGAGAAGCTGATCGAAGAGGTTAATCCCGACCGAAACCTGAGCACCAACCCGGTGTTCCAGGTTCATTTTGTTCATCAGAACATCCCCTCGCTTTACAGCGTCAAAGGCTTATCGGTCAAACCTGAGAGCATAGATTATTCGTATTCCAAATTCGACCTGAATTTCTGGGTGGAAGAAGCCAATCAGGAACTCATCCTTTCGGTTACTTTTCCATGCGACATCTTCCTTAAGAAAACCATTCAGAAACTTCTGAATAATTACAAGATCCTGGTAGACTCTGTAATCAGCAATCCGGAGGAACAGTGTGGAAGTCTGAAGTATTTTCCCGAAGAGGAGCGTTCGTTTTGCCTGGGAAACAGAACTGAGTTTAAAACCCCTGGCACTTCACTACCTGAAACCTGGATAGGAGAGTTTAAGGCTCAGGTCAGGTCAACCCCTGAGTTGATAGCATTAAGAGATATTCGTCGTAAGCTTACTTATCTTGAGCTTGACCGGGATTCCGGTCACCTGGCAAATGTCCTGTCAAGGCAAGGTGTATTAAAGGGAGACCTGGTAGGATTATTTCTTCCGCGCAATGCCTCACTGATAATCTCCATACTGGGGATTTTTAAATCCGGTGCAGCTTATGTTCCGCTAGATGTAAATTTGCCGCAGGAACGCTTGAAATTCATTGCAAAAGATGCAGGGCTCAGGCTTTTAATCAGTTCGGAAGAACTGTCGGCAGAGCTCGCCTGCACGGGATTGACCGTTCTTTCCTTTGAGGATGCTATGGCAGAGCCCTGGTCAGGAGATTTCACGCCAGGGGACACCGGTCAGGGAGAACTGGCCTATGTGATCTATACCTCCGGTACCACAGGTAATCCCAAAGGGGTTTGTATAGGATTTGAAGCTTTGCTGAATTATTCACAAGGAATATGGAAGCGGATGAAAATGAATGCCAGTGATTCGTTTGCCACGATTTCGTCTATCGCTGCCGACCTTGGAAATACAAGCATATTTCCACCCCTGATCCATGGAGGTGAAGTGGTGATAATACCCGAAGATCACGCCACCGACGCTTCACTGCTGGCCGACTGGCTGACCCGTTGGCCTGTCGATTGCCTGAAGATCGTTCCTTCTCATATGATGAGCCTGCTCCATTTAGCCCGGGCCGGAAAACTCCTACCCCGGAAACTGCTGATACTTGGAGGTGAACGATGCAGTTCTGATATTGTGGGAACAGTGAGGGACATTGCTCCAGACCTTAGAATTATTAACCATTATGGCCCGACAGAGGCTACCATTGGATCTCTCACATGGGAGATCCCGCCTGATGCAGGCCGGTCAACTTCTGTATTTCCCATTGGATTCCCGCTTGACAACACATCGGTATATATAGCAGGCCGGGGCTTGCAGTTTCTTCCGAAGGGCGTCCCGGGGGAGATCATTTTAAGCGGAAAAAATATAGCCCGGGGATACATGAACCAGCCTCAGCTGACTCTTGAGAAATTTGCTGACGATCCGTTCAGGCAGGGTGAACGTATCTATTTCACCGGTGACATCGGAAGGATGAATGAAATCGGGGCGGTTGTGTTCGAGGGACGAAGGGACCATCAGGTAAAGATCAGGGGTTACAGGGTTGAGACGAGGGAAATTGAGAATGTTCTGAACGCTTATCCAGCCATTGAACAGTCTGTAGTTCTCATTCCGGAGAATATGACTTCTGTGAGTTCAGTGCAGGCTGCTATTAGTTTGAAGCAAGGCATAGACTATGACGAAAATACTCTCAGACAATGGCTTTCACATCATCTGCCTTCCTATATGATCCCATCGGCTTTTTATGTTCTGAAACGTATTCCTCTCACACCTAACGGAAAAACAGATTTTAAGGAACTACAGCGGACAATTGAAGGGACTACAGTCGGCAAACGACCATCCGGCTCCCCCCGCGACCTTACCGAACTGAGACTTCTCAATATTTTCAAGGACATTCTGAAAACAGACAAGGTTGGGATTGAAAACGGGTTCTTCGACCTCGGTGGGCATTCGCTTCTGGCCATACAGTTGTTTGCTGCGATTGAAAAAGAATTTCAGATTTACCTTCCCCTGGCCACATTATTCGAGCGCGGAAGCGTGATGAAACTGGCCGAACTCATCCGCACATCCGGCGGAATCCAGCAATCTACCTGCCTTGTGCCTGTCAGGCCTGGTTCGGGGAAAAAGCAATTGTTCCTTGTACATCCCGCCGGCGGCAACGTGCTTTGTTATTATGAACTGTCAAAGGAACTGGGAAAGGAATATTCAGTGTACGGTCTGCAGGCAGCTGGTTTGCAAGGGAAACCGGTTAATAACGTTATCGACATGGCCCGTTATTACCTGGAGGAGGTATCTTTGCCTGAATGTATAGATGATTTGATTTTAGGCGGATGGTCAATGGGGGCGTTGATAGCCTTTGAAATGGCAAGGCAGGTCAGGGAAAAATCGGGAGAGAGCCCACGGCTGATGATCATCGATCAGCTTGCACCCATTGAAGATTCGGGCACAGCAGTAAAACAGGATATTGATCCTGTTGATCGTATGCTGGTTTTTGCCGGTAAGGTGGCACATCTTGTAGACCGCCCGCTCGGGATCAGCGCTGAAAGCCTGAATGGAAAGTCTCCGGAGGCCCAGTCGGAAATCTTTCTGAAAGCATTCAAATCGGTCAATCTGGTTCCTGACGATATGAAAATAACTGATTTTCACGGATACCTTGAAATGATGATACATCATAATGAAATCACCTCTGCCTGCCGCCCGGGCACATTCGATGGAAAAACCCTGCTGATCAGGGCTGAGGAATCTTTACCACCATTTGACGGGCAGGGTGAGGTCCCTTTACGGGCCTCTGATCTGGACTGGGGCCGTTGGATCAAAAAAAATCTTGAGATTACAAATATTCCGGGCAATCATGTTTCCATTATAGCTCAACCCTGCGTTAAACAGATTGCGCTTGCCTTAATGCAATGGGTCAATACCGGTTTATAAAAGGAGATCATATCACTGAGGACCTTATGGAAAAACCAAATGAATTTTTTCAATCAATGATCCGCTTTTCATTAGGAAATGAAGAATTGGCGGTAGGCCTCGCACTTTGTCTCTCACTCAACAACGAAGATCTTAATACTAAAACCCGCATGTTGCTTCATCCGGAAGAAATAAATACCGGTAGCAGTTATACCTCAGATATCCACAGAAGATCATTTCTGAACGGAAGAATAGCTGGAAAGATGGCCATTAATAAGGTCTTTCCGGATATCCCGTCAGCAGCCTGCCGGATCATTACCGGCTCCATTGGGAGACCAGTAATAGGTGATCTTCCTCGGCATTACGGCATCTCCATTGCCAATAATGAATCATGGAATGCCGGTTTATGTTTCCCCCTATCCGTTCCAATGGGCATAGATGTAGAAACCATCACAGAGAAAAACCGGGCCATTATACCCTCTATACTTAGTTCTCGTGAAAAGGATCTATGCAGCAGTAAAGGAGATCCTCTTGAACTTACTCACCTCCTCTGGACCGCAAAGGAAGCCGCAGGAAAGGCAATCGGCCTCGGATTTCGCGTGCCAACAGAGTGGTATGAAATTGAATCTGTTGAAACCCTGAGAACAGAACCGCAATTGATACGCCAGTGCTGCTTTAAAAACTTGTCGGTGTTCACAACACTTTCGGTTGAAATCCACGGGGTGATGCTTTCCATCGCATTCCCAGCAGAAAATAATCTTAGTCAAACGATGATCCGTTTATTGCAATAAACATGAACAATAAGAACAATCCAGACAGATTCAATCTGAATCCATTCAAACATGGAATCAAAGAGGGGATTTCTCTGATCACTGCGGTAGAAAACCGAAAAGAAACCTTTTTTCCATAAAACGGGCAAATCTGTTGTACCTTAATATTTGTACTCATTTTATGCTAAAGTGTATAATAGGGCCTTTCTGAAATCTTGAAACCCTCGTCTGTTAGGAACTCTGTTGATAATATTGCTAAAAAATAACCCCGAATTTGCCAAAAAATGGGCATTTTCGGGGTTGTTTAATTTAAAATGCAATGCAAAAATACACACTAAACAGATCTTATCAAGAAGGATTTTTAACTTTATTTGAACAGTTAGACCTTCTTTATCTTGAAAAAGCCTTATATGGAACATACGCATGTAGGAATGGCCGATGCAACCGTTTATGAAAGTCGCATCACTCATCCAACCGATGTTCGGTTATTATGGGAAAGCTGCCGTTGGCTGTATGAACAAATCATTTTTATTTGTAAGCAGAACAAAATACGTCGCCCGCGCATTAATTTTCAGCGTCAAAAGGAACGTCATCTGGGTTATCAGAAAAGAAGAAAACGATCGCGACGAAAAGAAAGAAGACAACGGAAAAGCTTGTTGTTGTTTTTAGGTCGGTTGCTAACTCGTTATGATGAGTTGGAAAATAAGGGGTTTACCAAACTCAGACAACAGAAAGACACCTTACGGCTCAAAACGATCCGTAAGCTTTATTATCAGCAAAAAGATCACCTGAATCATCCTGGAGTACGGATAGAGGATCGGATTGTTAGCCTGCATAAGCCTTATGTACGTCCTATTATCAGAGGGAAAAAGGTAAAAGCGGTTGAGTTTGGGCCAAAGGCACATTTGCTTCAGGTCGATGGGATTAATTTTTTTGAACATCTAAGCTATAATGCCTTCAATGAGGGAATCCGATTGAAACAAGCTATCTGGCGACATCAAAAATATTTTGGCCATTGTTATCAGTTTGGAGCAGATCAGATCTATGCAACGATCAAGAACCGTAAATACTGCTCGACACATGGGATAGCTACTTGTTTTGTTCGTAAAGGCAGGCAGGGTCAATATAGTGATCAGGCATCCGTATTACGCAAAGAACTTGGAAAACAAAGAGCAACAGTGCTGGAAGGAAGTTTTGGGAATGAAAAGAATCACTATCTGCTTGATAAAATAAAGGCCAGGAATCAGCAAACAGAAATACTTTGGATTTTCTTTGGTGTAATGACAGCCAATTCTGTTCAAATGGGAAGACGGATTGCATTGAGTAAGAAAAAACGAAAAGCTGCGTGATACTAACAGAAATGAGGGGTATATTAACAGTCACCCACGCGGGGAAGTAGAAAATCTATCACTTTTTTAAGAAAATCAATCGGTACTAACATTATTTTTTTTCATTTTACAAAACAGATCTCCCTTTAAATCAAAGTAAATTTCACTTGTATGATCCGGTTCGGCAGCTGCTGCTGGCCGGAGTTTTCGTTAAACCCAGGTGATTCAACTTACTCACCATGGTCCTTAAGCCTTCACATATCTCATTTATAGAGTCACGCCGGCCAAGTATACCAAATATCAAGATAATAAACTGTGCTCTAGCTTGAAAAGCCTTATAATAACGCTCAGCACTATTATTTTTAACCAAGTCTGGTATGTTAACTCTTTCTATCAAGTCTAATATTTGTTTAAAAATCGACTGTCCGAAAAATTTTATTTCTGTATCTTTACCTATTTTGTAGCTTTTTAAGTTCGCAAACTAAAAGTACAGCATTGGGGGGAACTCTTTGGGGTGACCCCCTTTACTAAATAGTTAGTCGGTCAGTAGTGATCTTTTATTCATTCATTAATTTTGCCTTCACAAATTAGAAGGTAGTATATCCGGGATCTTCCAAACCTGTCGGTTATACCCATAAGAGTGATTTCGCGTGAGAAAATAAAACCAGCTAATGAATAAAGACAAGAAATCCACAACTGAATTCCGGAGAGGAGGGCTTACCTTGCGATACAGCCTGTTTCTCCTTTCAGCTATCCTGTTTATTTTCAGCATCGCTTTTTTCTATACCCTTGAATTTACCATGAATATCCTGGATAATGATGCCATGCAGCGGGCTTCGAATATTACTGACCTTACTATATCCAGGATCACCAACGTAATCCGGCCGGTCGAACAAGTCCCTAATGCTTTGGCCTTGGCACTTGAATCGGAGAGACCAGATTACAAAAACATCATGGAAATAGCAAAAGATTTTGTCAGGGAAGACTCTCTGGCTTTTGGAACTGCCCTCGCTTTTGAACCTTATATGCATGATGCGAAGCATTATCGTTATTGCCCGTACTTTTTTGAAAGCCGGGACAGGATCATTCAAAAAGATCTTGCTTCTCCTGAATATGATTATTTTTCCAGGGATTGGTACCGGATCCCCAAAATGCTTGGAACACCAGTCTGGTCGGAACCTTATTACGACAAAGGGGGCGGTGACACGCTGATGTGCACATATTCCGTCCCCTTTTTCAGGGAAATCAAAGGGAAACGGACATTTGCCGGGGTCATTACCATGGATATCTCCCTTAAAACCTTCAAACACATCATAAATTCGGCAAAGGTTTACCAGACGGGTTTCAGTTTCCTGGTTTCTCACAGTGGGAAATTCATAACCTATCCCCACGAGGAATATGTGAACACCGATATTCTCGAACTCATCCGGAAAAACGGGGACCCACTAGCAGTTAAAACAATCGAAAGAATGCTTAAAGGAGAACGGCTGTTTGAAGAGATCGGTAATCCCGAACAAAAACACCTGCCTTCCCGGATCTATTTTGCACCTGTTCCGATGACCGGATGGATATTTGCACTCACCTTTCCGACAAAGGAGCTTTATTCAGGACTGTATTCTTTTTTTAAAAAGCTTGCCCTCATTTTCAGCCTGAGCTTGTTGGCCATGATAATCATATCGATACTGATAACGAGGAAATTTACAAAACCAATAAGCAGACTTGTAGTTGCGACCCGCCGCATCGGGCAAGGCGACTTTGATACAAACATTCCCGTTTACCGCTCCAGGGATGAGATTGCCCAGCTTACCAATGCATTCTCGGTGATGAAAGAAAAGCTTATACTTTATATAAATGACCTCCGGGAGACCACCATCAAAAAAGAAAAGATTGAAAGCGAACTTAAAGTTGCCCGCGATATTCAGATGGGGATGATCCCAAGAACATTCCCTGCTTTTCCCGACAGAAAAGAATTCGACATATATGGTTTTATTGAGCCAGCCAAAGAGGTTGGCGGCGATCTTTATGATTTTTTCTTTATCGATGACGAACGTTTTTGTTTTGCAATTGGCGATGTCGCGGGAAAAGGAACACCCGCTGCTTTGTTTATGGCTATAACAACTACCATTATGCGTGCCGAAACCCAGATTGCAGGGCTAAATGTCAGCAAGGTTATTGAACTTATGAATAATTACCTGTGTAAGAATAATGACAGTAATTTATTTGTGACCCTGTTTTTAGGGATTCTAAATACTTCAACCGGAGAAGTGGAATATATCAATGCCGGACATAATTATCCCTTCATTATCAAAAACAGCGGAACTGTCAGAGAATTAGATAATACTCATTGCATTCCCCTTGGGATCGATATAAATTCAAGCATGATTCAGAATACTTTAAAACTGGATCATGGGGATACAATCTTTTTATATACCGATGGCATCAGCGAAGCATTTAACATTGAAAACGAAGAATATTCCATCAAAAGAATAACTGAAATGCTCGGGAATAATTCGAATCTTGCTCCATATGAAATAGTGAATCGCATTGTTGATGATGTCAGTGAATTTTCGCATGGCACCGAACAGTCAGACGACATAAGTGTGCTTGCCATTCAGTATTTCGGCAAGCAACTTTCAAAAGAAACCGGGCAAAATCATCAAATGCTGATAACAAATTCCGTAGAGAATCTGCCCGTGCTGGCTGAAAAAATAACCCAGCTATGCAATGACTGGAATATTCCTTCCGGGTCAATTAATAAAGTGAATCTTGTAGTCGAAGAATTGATTTCCAATACCATTTCCTATGGGTACAATGATGATATGAAACATGACATAATTCTCAATTTTCAGTTTGACGGGAAATCCATAAGTATAGAGATTATTGATGATGCAAAGGAATTTAATCCTGTTGCCACTGAGAATGCTGATACAAATTCAGAAATAGGCGAGCGGAAAATCGGAGGGATGGGAATTCACCTGGTAAAAAACCTGACCGAGGCCTTTACATACCAAAGAGAAGACACAAAAAATATCATAAAAATTATCATCCGTTATCAATAAAAACTGAAATAATCATGAAAATAACAACAGAAAAAGCAGCGGAAGCGCTGGTCATTCATCCTGAAGGCCGGCTGGATACTATGACAACAGGACAATTTGAAAACGAAGTTACTCCTTTGATACAACAATCCGGGCAGAATGTTCTGATTGATTTTGGCAAGCTTGACTACATTAGCAGCGCTGGCTTGCGTTCCATACTAATACTTGCCAAAGAGCTGAAGAAAAAAGAAAGAGGTTTCGCACTTTGCTGTCTGAATGAAACCATTAAAGAGGTCTTTCGCATCAGCGGGTTCGACACGATCATTTCAATTTATCCTACAATTGAAGAGGGACTTTCTTTACTGAAAGGAAATTGACTGGTTATTCTATTAACCTCACCTCCCGTCCCCCTCTCCTGAAGGAGAGGGGGTGAAGGGGGCGAGGTGATAGGGTCAATACCAATTTATTAAAAATGTTCACGGTGTATTGCCAACGCTTACGCTTCCGGTCTTTTCAGAAAAGTGACGTACTGCGCCACTTCTTTGATATTCATATTATCAATTCCCATAGTGGATAAATTTCTCCCCATTTCCCAATAGTTTTCCGCGTTTGCCATGCAGGCAAGATTGATGATAGCATCAATATTGGGCGTTTTAATATTAAGCAGTTTGCCAAAAGCTGCAAGCGGGACAAGACCATATGGAACATCTTCAGTAATATATCTGTGTTTAAGATCACCGGGGGCCATCTGCACATTGTGGGCAGAAATCTGTGACATTTGATCAAATATATTTGCTGCCTTCACTTTGTAGATGGTAAAAATTATATCCATAAATGAAAACGCTTCCATACCGAGTTCTTTCGTAATCAACATTTTTTCCTTATCAATAGTTTCCATAACTCTTCCGATAGAAGGACTAACATCATAGTGTGATGTCCTGTAAGGCCCCATATGTTCGATTCTGCTCATATTCAACAATGTTGTAATAGGATGTACAATGGCTCCAACATTATCAATACTGGTCTGCAAAACGCTATATGCCGGGGAGAACTGCGGATAAATATCTGAAATTACCCATAAAGCCTTAGCTGTATTAATAGATGGAAGCGTAGCAAAAGGGAGTTCACTCTTCATGGCCTTGATATTTACATGACCCAGGCCTTTCGTCTTTGCAGCAAAAATAAGACTTAAGGTGTCACCAAAAATCAATTCACCTTCCCGGCCTGCCTCTTTCAGCATTTTTGCAAAAACAAGCGATGCATAATAACCCGGATGAAAAACTATTATTTGGCCTGCCTTTGCTTTTTCTGAAAGAATTTTCATGTAGGCTTCCTGCCCGAAAGCCGGCATTACTACCATTATTACCTGGGCATCCTGTATTGCTTCAGCAACATCGGTTGTTATCAGGGCGATTTTTGCAAAACCGGGTTTTGCTCCGCTTGAAGTGATACCCTCAACGACAATGCCACCAAATGCTTTTAACAGATCAATGTTGGTGGAATGTTCGGGAACCGATGCCAATCTGACTTCATGACCAGCCAGCGTGAGATCGCCTGCTATTGCCTGTCCGCCATGACCGGCGCCTAATACTGCAACTTTCATAAGATACCTCCTTATGTTAAAACAAAAGCTTTATACTAATTGTTTCCTGACGAAAACCGTGATAAATCATCAATATCTTTAACCTTATAAAATATTAAACGGGTTATGATAAAACTTAACAAGCATAAAATTCCGAATGAAATAATAGTCTCCTTAACTCCGAATATGTCTGACAGATGGCCAATGATATAGCATCCAACAGGGGTGGAGCCTATGATCAGGAAAATAAAAATACTGCTCACCCTGCCCTGAAATTCTTTAGGCGTTTTAAGCAGAACCAAAGAATTCGAAGAGGAAAAAAAGACAATACCAAAAAATCCAAATAAGCTGAAGAATAACGACGCCATTAACATTGAATTCGAAAATCCAACCATTATCAAAGCCAATGAAAAACCCAGCGCACCCAAGCCGACTATCCGCAAATTGGTCTTTTGGATTAAGGTTAAAATAACTGCAGCTAACAGGCTTCCTACACCGGCTGATGCTGTCAACAAACCAAATTCAGCCGGAGTTGCATGTAAGATAAACTTTGCTACCAGAGGTACAATCGCATTCAGATTATAGCCAAAAGTGCCTAAAAATATAGCGATGATCATGATGATCAATATTCTTTTTTCTGAGATGGAATATTTTATACCCTCAGAAATTTGTTTAAGAATGCCTTTGCTGCTTCTATCATCTGATTTTTTATTTTCATCCGCTTTAACAAAAAATAAAACAATAATCATTATTAAATAATTAAGATTATTAATGGTCAGTGTCCAGAAAACGCCCACCAGGGAGATCATCAGCCCGCCAATAGCCGGTCCTGCTATTTTTGCGATGTTAAAGGCTGTTGAGTTTAAATAGATCGCCGGTGCCAAATCTTTTTTCTCCACAACTTCGGGAATGAGTGCCTGCCTGACGGGATTATTGATAGCTTGCGCTAATCCTATAATTCCAACAAGTACGTAAAGCAGAATCAGGTTTATCGGGGAATTAATACTGATAATTCCAACAATTATACTCGGGATTAATATGAGTATCTGAGAATACAGCAACAGTTTTTTCCTGGGATATTTATCGGCTAATGAACCACCCACCAGCGTTAGCAGCATTGCCGGAGAAAACTGGATAAGCAAAAGCGTGCCTAAAGCCTTCGCTGAATTTGTCTGATTTACTACCACCCACGCCAAAGTAATATTCTGAATCCAGACTCCGAAAAATGAAAACAAATAACCTGTCCATAGTGTTCTGAAATTTTTATTTTTCAGAACAGTAAAACCACTTTCACTTAGTTTAAATTTCTTTGGGACATTTGTTATTTCTTCACCCATGTGGGCCTTCAATGTATATATAGCAATTCCTTACGCTTATTTCGAATTAGAAAAACAAAGTTAGTAAAAGTTATATATAATGGAATTTTTAATATAACCTCCTTTATCTCAAATTAATGGTCTATATTTGTAATGGGTGAATAGTTCCTTTTATTAAGAAAAATATCTTTGACAAATCCTGATAATGAAAAGCTGGTTAATTACCTTGTTGTCCTTGACAAGCCCGGCAGGCAATTTATCACTGAAGATGACACCCGCTGGGGCGGACTCATCCAACCGGCCCCATCCGAAAATCCTGACAAAACCGGTGATGGCTTAAGAATTGTCCTTTTTGGAAGCTGGGAATATGGTTATCTTGTACTTGAAACACTTAAGGGATATGAACGCCGGTTCCCGGGAAAATTAAATCTTGTGGGGTTGGTAACAGATAACCCCTTGAATCCCGATGCCAGAATTTCTCTGAAAAAACGGGTCTGGAACTTTTTTGATCAGCCTTATCGGGTGTTCAATGAAACATTCACCCTTGAATCGGCCCTTAGTCATGGAATCCCGGTCTATACCGGCGAAGTCAAAGTGGAATCGTTTTACCGGATCATGGAACAATGGAATCCTGACGCCATTTTTGTTTGTGTCTTCGGACAGATCATCAGTTTACGAATTATCAATCTGCCCCCTTACGGTATCTATAATTTCCATCCATCCGATCTTACCAAAAACCAGGGGGCAGGTCCTGCTCCTTATGAAGATCTTGCTGCCCGTAATGCAGAAACAAATATATGGTCTGTGCATCATGTTTCAGAGGAGGTTGACTGCGGACATGTTGTTGGGCAATCTCCACCGGTTAATGTTCGGAATACGAAAGGAATTTTACCCGGAGATCCGCTGATTGTTTACCACAAACTGGCTGAAGTTTTGACCCCGCTTACATTCTTCCTGATAGAGGAGTTGAGCCGCAGATTTGAAATGAATAAGCCCGGGCCCATTGACCATCTTGATTTTAGCAACCTGATTTCCAATGAGGTTAAACAACGACTCATGCAGCCGGTTGTCAATGATGCACCTTCAGAAATGCTGACATTACCGGATAAATCCTTCTTTACTTAATGGCGATCCTCATTTCAACTGCGGCAAAATAAAGCGGAAAGTCAGGTAAGCACTGACAGCCGAGATGCAAACCGAAAGCAACGTTCCTAAATAGAGGCCGGTCGAAATATATAAATACCTCAGGGCAAGGGCGTAAACGGCTATTGTAATCATTCCTGTTACCATCAACGGTTTGGTCATCGCCCTGGAAAATTCAATTCCGTGTGCCTTATATGAAATCGTTAACGTTGAAATAAACATGGCCGGGAATGCCGCAATTATTCCCCCTAATACGGGACCTCCTGTTTTTGCAATGAGCACTGTCAGCATCACCACAAGTCCTCCAAATGCAGAACGGATTACAAGATGTTTTTCCGGATGTTTAGTTTTATCAAAGGATACCGACCTGATCAATAAATACTTTTCAAGCATCCAATATGCAAAAAGCATGGCTGCTGCATAGATGACCAGGTTGAGTATGAATTTTTCCCACCGGAAAAACACGATGATAGTTGACAAAAAAAACCAGAAACACAGACTTGATATAAGAGCAAGAATAAAACCCCGGCGGGCGATCAAAGCAAAGACAACCAGGAATAAACAGGATATTGAAATTGCGATTGGAAATACTGTCGTAACAGATGAAGCAATTTCCGGGGATTGCGTAAATCCAATGAAAAAGAACGACAATAATGCCGTGGAGGGAAGTCCTCCGATGAACCCGCCGGTCTTACTGCCGAACCGAAGTCCGGCAAGGACCGTAAAGTATATCCAGCAGCTTCCGATAAGGAATGTCAACACCAATTGCAGAAGAAATATTTTTGTAATCATTTAGAAAAGAAAAACTACAAACAAAAGTTTATACAAATTTGCCAATAGCAATATTAATGAAACATACTGTAATACACCAAAGGGATCCCGATAAGGCTGACCATGATGTTCAGAAAAATCAATTCGGACGCTGTTTCCGAATCACATTGATATTGAGTAGCAAATACCGTCCCTAAAACTGCAGAAGGCATAGCGCTGATCAGGATCAAAATCTGTTTGTCCAATAACGCTACATGCATAAGGTTAGCACCCAAACTTGCAAGGATTGGCTGGATACCCATTTGAATAATGGCTGAAACAAGGAACAGAGGGATAATCCGTCGTACGGACCTGAATTTTAACTGCAAACCAAGGATCAGGCATGCCAGCACCCATAGCGTACCTTCAATCATTCGAAGCGCCACCCAGAAAGGTTGAATGAAAGGCATTTTTACGATCATCTGAAACTGGGAAACAATAATGCCGGCAACGACAGAAATAAAAATGGGCGATTTCAGATAGTCCAGAAAGGATTTGATCATTGTATTAAATCCTGAACTTCCCGAACCGTAATAGGAAGCGACGATTGGACATAAGGTAAAGATGGGAACACCTACGCCAAGTTGGCTGATCACGATGGCATCCGCCATCGCGTCCAGGTTGTTTGGAAAAGCAAATTTGATCAAAGGATAACCAATCAGGGCTGAAGATCCGAAAGCGGATGTAATAATGAGCATACCTAAAGTTTCGTTTCTGAGCCGCATAAGTCTACCGGCAATCCAGGTAATTACCATACTTAAAATACCGGTGATGAACATTATTATTACCAGGATAAACTGATGTCCATTGACCGGGTTCAGGGAGAGTTGAAAAAAAATGACCGCCGGCAGGATGGCCGTCGTCATTAGTTTTGAGTATGATTTCAGGTCATCGGAAGAAACAATATTTTTCTTTTTTAAAATCAAAACCAGCAAAACTACAATTGCAAAAGCAAAGATAGTTTCTGTAACATGCAGGGTTGTAAAGATCATATGTCCCCGATTTTAACTAACTGTTTAGTGAAACATACTATAATACACCAGCGGGACCCCGATTAGACTGACCATGATATTCAGAAAAACCAATTCGGATGCTGATTCCGCATCACATTGATATTGGGTGGCGAATACAGTGCCTAAAACAGCAGAAGGCATAGCGGCAATCAGGATCAGGACCTGCTTGTCCATCAGATTAACGTGCATCAGGTCGGCGCCAAAACTGGTAAGAATCGGCTGGATACCGATCTGGATAATGGATGAAACAAGGAATAGCGGGAGTATCCGTCGTACCGACCTGAATTTTAACTGCAACCCAAGGATCAGGCAGGCCATCACTGTCAGCGTACCTTGGATCATCCGTAGCGATTCCCAAAAGGGTGCTAAAAAAGGGGTTTTTACGATCACCTGGTACTGGGAAAACACAATCCCGGCAATAACAGAAATGAAAATGGGTGACTTCAGGTAGTTCAGAAAGGTTTTTATCATCGCATTCAACCCGGAACTTCCCGAACCGTAATAGGAAGCGACAATGGGACATAAGGTAAAGATAGGAACCCCCACTCCAAGTTCACTGATCAGGATAGCATCCGTCATCGCAGCCGTGTTGTTTGGAAAAGCAAACTGGATCAAAGGATAACCGATCAGGGCAGAAGATCCGAAAGTGGATGTAATAATGAGCATTCCCAATGTTTCTTTCCTGAGCCGCATTATTACGCCGACAATCCAGGTGATTACCATGCTAAAGACCCCGGCCAGGAACATGATCATTACAAGGACAAACTGGTGCCCGTTCACCGGGTTCAGAGAGAGTTGAAAAAAGATTACTGCCGGCAGGATAGCCGTGGTCATCAGTTTTGCGTATTTTTTGAGGTCACCGGAAGAAACAATGTTCTTCTTCTTTAAAATGACAACCAACAAAACTACAAGTGCAAAAGCAAAGATGGCTTCGGTAACATGTAATGTTGTATAGATCATTTGTTATAAAATAGATTATTTGAAAGTATAAAGATAAAAAATACATAAACACACCCTGAGACACCAAACTTAAAATTATGATTATTTTTGCTTCCATGAATGCCATGCCTCTCCTGATAGGTGCCATCGCATTTTTCGTGCTGGCCTACCGGTATTACTTCAGTTTTATAGCAGCAAAAGTGCTGGTTCTGGATAATTCAAGGATCACTCCTTCCGGCAGACTATATGACGGTCAGAATTATTACCCCATGAGCAAATGGGTATTGTTTGGCCATCATTTTGCAGCCATTGCAGGAGCAGGACCCCTTATCGGGCCGGTACTTGCATGCCAGTTTGGCTTTTTCCCCGGGTTTTTGTGGATGGTGCTCGGTGCTGTCCTGGCAGGATCTGTGCATGACATGGTGATCCTGACTGCTTCCATTCGCCACGACGGTAAATCACTATCTGAAATCGCCTTTTTTGAAATAAAAAAACTTACCAGCAGTTTTACCACTTCCCTTGCAACCTTTATCATCATCATAGTATCCCTGGCCGGATTGGGGATGGTTGTTGTGAATGCCCTGGCGGAAAGCTCATGGGGAACTTTCACCATAACTGCTACTATTCCCATTGCAATGTTCATGGGGATCTGGATGTTTAAATTCAGGCCTGGAAGGACAAAGGAAGCAACTTTTATGGGTGTGATCCTGCTCTCGCTCGCTGTTATTTTAGGGAAATATATACCTTCATCCCCCCTGGCTTCCTGGTTTTCTTTTGACCGGAAGACATTGACCCTTCTGCTTGCCGGTTTTGGATTTATCTGCTCGGTATTACCTGTCTGGCTTCTTCTTACACCGCGTGGTTACCTCAGTGCTATTATGAAATTAGGTGTTGTGGCATTGCTTGCTGTAGGTATAATTCTCGTCGCTCCGACCATGAAAATGCCGGCTTTTACTATTTACACGCATGGAGGGGGCCCGGTCATACCCGGGACATTATATCCTTACCTTTTCATCACCATTGCCTGCGGGGCAATTTCAGGTTTTCATGCGATGGTGAGCTCAGGCACAACTTCGAAAATGATCATGAAGGAATCGCACATCCGCCCGATCGCAGTCGGGTCTATGCTTGCTGAAGGAGTGGTGAGTATCCTGGCATTAATTGCCGCCGCAAGCTTATACCCACTTGATTATTTCCAGATCAATGTCCCGGCAGATAAGTTTGCCCAGATATTACCCCAATTACATTCCATGGGATTTACCGGTTCCGATTTGTCACAGTTGTCGGCAGCAGTGGGAGAAAAGGTTGTCGGCCGGACAGGCGGCGCTGTGTCACTTGCACTTGGTATGGCTAAGATATTTTCCTCCCTTCCCGGATTAAGCAGTCTTATTTCGTACTGGTATCACTTTGCGATCATGTTTGAGGCTCTGTTCATAATGACGATAATAGATACAGGAACACGGGTTGCCCGGTTTATCCTTCAGGAAACTTTTGGTAAAGTTTATAAACCTTTTGGAAGAACAAGCTGGCTTCCCGGAAACCTGATTACCAGCGCAGTGGTCGTGGTTTTCTGGGCTTATTTTATTGCCACCGGGAGCATTTCATCGATTTGGCCAATGTTCGGTACGGCAAATCAACTCCTTGCCACCATTGCACTGGTCATAGGTACTTCTTACCTGATCAATCGCGGGAAGATCAGGTATGCCTGGATCACGATCCTTCCCATGCTTTTTGTAGGAGTTACCACCTTCACAGCCGGGATCATGAATATCAGGGGGATCTATCTTCCCATGACGTTGGATACTGCCCACCGTTTTGACGGTATCGTCAATACCGTTCTTACCCTCATCATCATGACATCGGTCGTGATCATTCTGGTCGATGCTGTCCCACAATGGATCAGAACCTGGAGGCGGCATCCGGGCAAAGAAGCTGTTCCGGTTCAGGTCGAAAAATAATAATAAATGCTTTTATTATGTACTTTTCTTTTGCTTGTCTCTAATCATTTTGGACATTGAAATCATTATCCTGATTAGAGTGATTAACCAGCGTCGTTGAAAAGACATAATACAATTACTGATCCAGTAGGGATCACATGTTTGTAGAAAAGTAGAACTCATAAGGTATATTGGGGGTGTCTAATAAGTTGTAAAGTGGAAGTTTCTCGCTGAGTTTCGCTGATTTAAACGCAGAGTCACGCAAAGTTAAAACTCATGTTATCAACCTTCTGCGAAAATCTGCGATTAATCTGCGGAAATCTGCGAGAAAAAAAAGAAACTTATTAGACAAACCCCCAGGGGTGGGGCGGTCGGTGCCAAAAACAAATTAAGAAAAATACTTCATAAACTATTATAGAATGTATATACATGGATTTTCATTTAATAAATTGTAGTACCTTTAAAGAATATTTAGTCCTCTGAAATGAAAGAATTACAAATTAACCGTCATCTCGGTAAGTCTGACTTGGTCGTTACCCCCATTGGCCTGGGTTGCTGGCAGTTCAGCAAAAAGAACAACCTTGCCGGGAAATTCTGGCCAAAGCTCGATGATGAGCTCATCACCTCCATTGTTGATCAATCCCTGCAGAGCGGGATCAACTGGTTTGATACGGCTGAAATTTATGGTGACGGGGCATCAGAGAAAGCGCTCTCCGCTGCCCTCACCCGTTTGGGAAAAAAGCCCGGGGATGTATTGATTGCGACAAAGTGGTGGCCGATGTTCCGGACAGCATCCAATATCCCCAGAACCATTGATGAGCGGCTTGCAGCGCTCGATCCGTTCCCGATCGACCTGTACCAGGTACATCAGCCCTATGGATTGTCAAGTGAAAAAGAAGAGATGAAAGCAATGGCCGGGTTGGTAAAAGCCGGGAAGATCCGGTATATAGGGGTAAGCAACTTCTCAGCTGCAAAAATGAGAAGCGCCTGGGAAACATTGGACAGGCTTGGTATCCCGTTAATATCCAACCAGGTTCGTTACAACCTCCTCGACAGGAGCATTGAATCCAACGGGATCCTGCAAACGGCAAAAGAACTTGGTATCACCATCATTGCTTTTTCTCCGCTGGCACAAGGGATCCTTTCGGGGAAATTTCATGATAATCCCGGGTTGTTAAAAAATATTGGATTCCGGAAGTATTCCTCTTCTTTTAAGCCTTCCGGACTTGAAAAAAGCAAACCCCTGATCCGGCAGTTAAAAGCGCTGGGCATAAAATACAACGTCACTCCTTCGCAGGTTGCCCTTAACTGGCTGATCCATTTCCATGGAGATGCCGTTGTGGCTATTCCCGGGTCAACAACCGTAACACATGCTCTTGAAGACGCTGCGGTTATGAAATTCAAACTTTCGGAGGAAGATATGCTATCTTTAACAGTTAAATAAAAGTTATTCATAGTTATTCATAGTTATTCATTGTTTCATTCTTTACTCTTCACTTTCATCTAACTAAAAACCAAGCTGCTTGGTTGACAAGCATATAGGTTTAACTCTGATTCGATTTTTAATAACCTTTTTTGTAAAAATATTCGCTTAGACTCGAGCATTT
>CAIYUC010000006.1 GCA_903929315.1 uncultured Bacteroidales bacterium | reverse complement strand
AATGCTAAGGGATTTTCTTTTATAATGAAATCAATCATGCAGTCAAGTATCCGGATACTGTTATCTGAACCAACCAAATCATCCAATTTGTTCATGAAAATGATTTGATTTCTATCTGCAGGTTCTATAAAATGCATATATATTGTTTTATTCAAATATATGCATAACATTAACAATCAATACATTATAATAAAAAAGTTATTAACAATCATTTTCACACAGTCTCAGAGAGGCACGCCAAATATGGTGAATACGCATGCGCTACAAGCGCACGAGAGCCGGGTTAAAATCTGCCAATGACAATTTCTGCATTCTGCTTTCCTGCATTCCTTCTCTTCAGTCGATGTTTTCCTGGACAAACAGATCCAGGTTGTCAAGATTGAGTGCAATAAGGTTTCCAAGCCCGTTGATGGTTTTGTAAACACAGCCACCATCGAGATTCAGGAAGGATTCTTCGGGATCATAAACACGATCCTTAATGTTTTCAAGTGAAATAGGAGTATGACCATGGATCAGTTTTCGGTCTTTCATTATATTTCTGTTATAAACTTCACTCCTTGTCCATAATAAGTCCTCCATATTTTCAAGAGGATTTTCTTTATTCCTTCCCAAGCCTGCATGAACCAATAAAAAGCCTTCTGTTTCTGCATAATGGTATAACCCTCTGATAAACTCAAAATAAAGTGCGGGGATTTCAAAGACGCATTTCCGGTTACCCATTAACACAGGATCGATCCCGAAACTTGCTAATGTCGTTTCATAGCCATTGACCGTCCAGAGTTTGAAATATTCTTCACGCTCGAGGGATTGCAGCAACATGTATTCATGGTTTCCCAAAAGTGGAACGGTGGTAAAAGATTCCTGCTGCAATTTCAGGATATAATCAATAACAGCCCTGGGATCTGGTCCCCGGTCGATGTAATCTCCCAAAAGATAAAGTACATCATTGTTCTTTAAATGGAGCTGTTCTTCGATCATCCTCCGGAATGTCCTGATACATCCATGAATATCGCCGATTACATACCTGTTCCCTTTATCCATAAATATGTCCGATTATTTTATCAGTTGCTCCCCGGTTCTTTTGAACGTATTGCCTGCATTCCTCCGCACTATGGGCGTAATACTCATGATCTGTCCTCAGTTTATTGACAGTTGCAAGAAACTCCCGGACATCTTTGACGCTGAAAGCTCCTCCTGACCGGATCAGGTCAATGGCTTCCCGGAATTTTTCATAACGGGGACCGAAGATGATCGGTACTCCATATGCAGCAGCCTCCAGGATATTGTGAATTCCTGCGCCAAACCCGCCCCCTATATAAGCAAACGTTGCAAATTTATAAAGATAGGCCAGGATACCAATGCTGTCGATGATGAGAATCTTTGCATTCTTCACATTTTCTTCGTTAGTCTGCGAATATTTCAGGACCGGTTTATTCAAACCTTTTATTAACGAATCTATCCGTGCGTCATGCGTTTCATGAGGGGCTAAAATAAATTTCAGATTTGTTTTATCATCATTTATAAAGGAGAAGAGGATCTCATCATCTTCTTTCCAGGTACTCCCTGCAATAAGAACTTTAGCATCCCTGCAAAACAAAGAAATGACCGGGAAGGGTTTATCCTGCCGGGCAATGTCATAAACCCTGTCAAAACGTGTATCGCCGGTTACTGACACACTTTTGATCCCGATAGAAAACAACAAATCCTCAGATTCATTATCCTGAACAAAAAATCCTGTGATTTTTCTAAGTTGCTGCCTGAACCAACCCCCATACCACTGAAAGAAATGCTGATCGGGCCGGAAGATAGCAGATGCAATATAAACGGGGATTTTTCGGATGGTCAGTTCATTCAGGTAATTGAACCAATATTCGTATTTTATAAAAATGACGATTTGCGGTTGTACAAGATCGATAAATTCCCTTGCATTTCGCCGGGTATCAGCAGGCAGGTAAAATATATGATCTGCACCTGAATAATTTTTTCTGACCTCGAACCCTGAAGGAGAAAAAAAGGTAAGCAAAATTCTATGATCCGGATACATTTTTCTGTATCTCTCCATGACGGGTCTCCCCTGTTCAAATTCCCCCAGTGACGCGCAATGAAACCAGACAAGATTATGCCTGTTTTTCTCCGGTTCTTTTTCCAATTCATCCCTGAGCTGTTGAAAAATGTTATTTCTCCCTATTATCCATATTCTTGCTTTTCCATTAATAAGCGAAGCAATACGAATGAAAAAGACATAAATAGATATTGAGATACTATAAAGAAGGAACATTTTTTAATTATGAAATACCTGCCTACCGGCAGGCAGGTGAGTTTGAATCTGGTATTATGAATTATTACATCGTAATTCGTAATCCGTAATTCGTAATCGTTACAATTCACCGATCACCAATTACCGATTACCAATCACGCTTCACTTTCCTATTACCTACTGCCTTTTTCAAACATACGATCTATTGCCTTGTGTCGAAGTATCACTGACCTTTAATAGAGGTAATAAGCCTGTGGCGATCTTTTATACAGCGGGATGAACCACTGATTTTCACACTATAGAATTGGCTGTTGTATTTTTTATTATCCGGCAGACCGGTGTCGAAATCCCTCTTCCTTTTGCTCTGTGTCCAGGCCTGGATAAACTCAAACCCAATGTAGAAATTGAGCAACCGGGTATTCCCGAGATACAGATAACCCAGTGATCCGGTCACGGCAAAACCATTGTTCAGTCTGTCATAACCCTTCAGGTAATCACCGCTGATCTGCGGAACGTCGTTCCCGGAAGTATGGATACGGATTTTATCCTGCATAAAACCGGCTCCAGCCATCAAGGTAAGTCCTGAGTTGGGATTCGGAGCAAATATGGGGATCACCTTTCCGACTTTTCCAAAGAAATTAAATCCTCTTTCATAATAGTAAATATCGGCAAAGAATCCGTTGGGGTCAATTATATACCCTTCATGTGAGACAATACCTGACAATAATGTAGTAGATATTTTCACTGTTCCTCCGAAAAGGTAATTTCCTTCCGCACCCAGCAGCCAGTTGGATTTGGTCTTGAATAAAACGCCCCCACCGATGCTTGAATTCGCACCAAAAAGCTGAGCCAGATCTCCGCCCGGGAACTGGTAGGAATAGGTTGCATAGATCACGGGAGTATAAATAGCCGAATCCTTGATGCTGGCCTGGGAGAATCCTAAACCAGGCAGCAGGATCAGCAAAGAAAAAAATATTTTTTTTAGCATGTTTGATGAATCAGATAAATTCAAACTCAGGGATTAACAAGGTCAGTGACTTAACCGGGGATCTTGATAATGATGCTTAGTCCCAGGTTAAACGAAGAAACAACTTTTTTAGTGTCAAAATTGATGGGGGGAGAATATACAAAAGCGCCATTAGTGTCTCCGACTACTTGTGCTCCATATTGTCTATTTATTTTCGGGGTTCCCATCAGATATTCTGCATTTATCTTTAGCGTAACTTTTGAAGAAACCCGGTAACCTGCTCCTGCTCCGATGCCAAATGCAAGACCGGTTCCGGTATTACTTGAAACTGTATTAAAAGCCGGATCTACTGTTTTGAAGAAGGGGCTGGTGGAAATGATAACCCCTATAAGGGCCTTCGCTTCAATGAGGATTTTTTTAAAATATTTCATGTATACCGGCCCCACCATTATATAATGGTTTGACCAGTTACCGGACCCCAGGGGGACTGACATTCCAGGAAAGACCGAATCTTTGGAAGTATTCTTAAGAGAATTGAGCTGGAAGGTGTATTGGATCGCCAGTCCGAAATCTTTTTTACCCATCCAGTCACAGGTCAATTGTGCAAGAAGTCCGCTGCTGCTGAAGCCTGATTGGTCATTGTCTTTATCAATACTCGCATAGGCGCCCATAGGTAAAGACAAACCTGCGGAGGCATCGAGAAAAACACCTTTCGTAGAAGAAGAAGTTTGAACGGTTTGTGTTTGCTGGGTAGAAGCAATAAATGGCATGATTAGCAGGAAAAAAAGAATAAAGCGTTTATTCATAACCATCATGTAAGGGATACAAAAATAATAGTTTTATTGCTTACAAATACCTTGAAACAAACATTTCAGTGCTTTGTACATCTTCTGCATTCCTTGGTTTGTTCAATTGTTCATTGATTTTATTTACTTTTGTAAAAATTTCGAAGGGTCATAAA
This sequence comes from uncultured Bacteroidales bacterium, assembly GCA_903929315.1. Classification (GTDB taxonomy): domain Bacteria; phylum Bacteroidota; class Bacteroidia; order Bacteroidales; family FEN-979; genus CAIYUC01. The sequence goes on along the minus strand of CAIYUC010000006.1, from coordinate 1,817 downwards.
ATAAATTGTTTTGAAAAGGCATTTCCTGCTTCTTCTGTTGTTTTGTTCCCCTCTGATAGTTTTTCCACAGATTACTTACCAGGATGTAAATTATTCAAATATTTACGATTTCCTGGATGAACTGGCAAATCTCGGGGTCATTCAACTTCATTCGGCATTGAAGCCTTATTATCGTAAGTACATTGCCATGAAACTGCAGGAAGCCCTTTTAAAAGAGGACCGGTTAAATAAGAGACAGAAAAAAGAACTTACGTTTTACCTGAGAGACTACAATCTGGAATTGAAATCTGATCTGACTTATAGTAAGGAAGTGCCGGGATTCTTTAAAAAGAAGGATAAATTCGGGATACCGATAAGTCCGGTTTCGTTTTTATACAAAGACTCCCTGTTCACATTTTCTTTACGACCGATCTGGGGAATAAAGTATTTCATCAGTGACAGCGGTTCAGTATATCACCGCTGGGGCGGGGCGGAATTTTCAGGAACCATTGGGAAGCATTTCGGGTTTTATGGAAGTCTAAGGGATAATCATGAAAACCAGCTCCTGGTTAACCCGGAATATTTTACACAGGATGAAGGGGCGTCTTGGAAATCCTCGGCAAAGGGGGGTGGTGATTATAGTGAAATGCGGGGAGGTATCACTTTTGCATGGAACTGGGGATCGGTTGCAATAGTAAAGGATCATTTTCAGTGGGGTGATAATTATAACGGGGCAACGATATTTTCAGGCAGGACACCCTCTTTCCCTTATCTCCAGCTCCACATGAATCCTGTCAGGTGGTTTGATTATACGTACATTCACGGATGGCTGGTCTCACAGGTGGTGGATAGCAGCAGATCGTGGAAAATTCCCACCGGTACACGGGAATATTACTTCAATAAATACCTTGCTGCCAGTATGTTTACATTCACCCCCTGGACTAACCTTGATCTTTCGATCGGTAATTCTGTGATTTATTCTTCAGAATACCCTAATCCCGCTTTTCTCAGTCCTTTCTTGTTCTTTGTGAATTTCACCTACACCGGGAATTCATTTGAATCGGTCTATTACGGAAATAATTCCCAGTTGTTCCTGAACATCAGCTCAAGACAAATAAAACATCTTCATTTATACGGATCGGTATTTATTGATGGGTTCAAGTGGGAAGTTTTTACCGCTGCAAACCGCCATAATTTTCTCAGTTATAAAGGAGGTTTTCGTGTCAGCGATTTTCCCTTCCGGAATGTTTCACTTACAGCTGAATACACACTGACCAATCCAATGACATATCAGAGCGCTGTCACAACCCTCACTTACGCTTCAAACATGTACAACCTCGGAAGCTTTTTAAGGGACAATTCCCAGGATATCTATTTTGCAATTGGCTATCAGCCTGTGAGGAACCTTCATTTCAGTATAACTTATGAATTACAGGAACATGGCAAGGATGTGCCGTACGAACAGATTGAAGATCCTAATTCTGTTCCTCTTCTTAAAGGATTGACCTGGCGGACTCAAAGTATTGGAGTATCGGCGAAGTATGAATTTGTCAATAACGCATTTTTATTTCTTGAATATATTAACCGGCAAACTCCTGTTGATGAAGGATTTTCACCACAAAGTCTCAGTGGAACAACAAATATGCTCAATGCCGGATTTAACATCGGCTTTTAGCTGATTGTGCCCCCTCCCCTTCGGGGGCTGTCTAATAAGTATGGCAGATGATAATTTTTCCTTCTTTGTGTGCTTTGTGCAATCTTGGTGTTCATTGTGGTTCAGTGCTTTAAGAATTAACCACAAAGGCCACAACGTTTTTCACAATGGTCACAAAGACTTT
>CAIYUC010000005.1 GCA_903929315.1 uncultured Bacteroidales bacterium | reverse complement strand
GCAGCAAAGAGAAACGGTGGTTCCTGGTTTTATCGACAGTTCAATCACCACTGTCAAAAATATTTATTACACAAATCCTTATTTCAAACTTGGTTTACAATACAAGAAAAAGATCAATTCAGTTCTTCAATTAGGTTTTGGTGCAACAGGATCTCTGCAAACAAAACTGAGAACCAATACTACTTTGCTGGTGCAAGAAGATAATGCAACAATAAAGTCTTATGATAATTACGCCAATGATTATTATAAGCTTCCATATATGTACAGTTTTGGCGCTTCAGCGATTATTAATGACAGATTTACTTTTGCTGCAGATTATAACTATCAAGGCTGGAGTAATTTAAATTATATAGGTGCCGGTTACAGATTAACGAACAGTAATAGATACAGCGTAGGGTTTGAATATTCCAAAAAGCTGAGATACAGAGACCTTACTTTTGAAAAATACTTTCTTCAGTCAGGGTTCTTTTATAATAACTCTTATTTGATCCTTAACTCACAACAAATAGACGGATATGGAGGAACCATTGGTGGCGGCTTCAATTCATTAAAAGGGCTTTCCATGATGGGCACTTTAGAAATTGGTCAGAGAGGAACGATCTCTCATGGGTTGATCAAAGAAAATTATGTACAGTTCACCATTGGTATCAGCTATAGGGACTTCTGGTATACGAAAGTAAAACGCTACGATTAGTATAGCCATTTAAAACATATTGAGATAAGGGAAGTAATGTAAATTACTTCCCTTATTTTTTTGAGTATCCTTCAAAGGAGGTTTACAAGAGCTTCTTCGGGGCATAGACATGTAAAACAGGCAATTATGCCCTTAAATGGGCAAGAAAGCTATCATTATGTTCTTCGCAAACAGGTTTTTACTAATTTCATAGCATGAAGACCATCCCTCTGATTGCTTGTATATTCGTTTCATCCTGCTTGTTTGCGCAGAATACAGTTCCTGCTTATTGGTTAGGCAAATCAACAGGAAAATTACCATCACTCGCTTACGGTTTGGGTGATGACAGATTAGGTGGCGCTAAAATGGGTTATGTTGATACGAATATCGTATTCAAAATCATAGATAGCACCAGCGCTATGTACGAACTGCAGCTTTCTAAAAATCATACTGCATTTATTGATAAGGCTTTTATTAAAAAGGATTCCACCATCAAAGAGAAACCATTCTATTTATCTAATTCCTGGAAAGTGCAGGGGATGGACAGCAGCTTCGATATTTTATCCATCAATTTAGATGAAAGACTTCCGTATAAAAGCTGGATGGAAATTGAACCTTCAAAAATAGTTTTTGATATTTATGGTGTACAGAGTAATACCAACTGGATCACACAATTATCTTCCGCCAAGGAAATCAGAAATGTTTATTATAATCAGATAGAAGACGATGTTTTGAGAGTAACCATCGAATTGCAGCACCAGCAGCACTGGGGCTACAATATTGCTTACAATAATAAAAATCTGGTTGTGAAAGTAAAACGTCAGCCACAAGTATTGTTATTGAAGAATTTAAAGATTGCTATTGATGCCGGTCATGGCGGAACGAATACAGGTGCCAGCGGAATAAAAACAAGTGCTTCAGAAAAAATACTCACTTTAAAGTTTGCTAAGGAACTGGAAAAATTATTACGCAAACAGAAGGCTAATGTGGTGATGACAAGAAAAGTGGATACAACTTTTGATAATAAAGACAGGATATTGTTTCTACAGCAGGAAAATCCTGATGTATTGATTAGTCTGCATTTAAATTCTTCTGCTAATGTATTGGTGAACGGAAGTAGTACTTATTATAAACATATCGGCTTTCGCCCTTTGACTGAAAATATTTTAAAAAGAATGGTCGATATAAAGATGAATGAGTTTGGTAATGTGGGTAGTTTTAATTTCGCATTAAGTGCGCCAACCGATTTTATAAATTGTTTATTGGAGATCGGATTTTTGAGTAATGAAGCTGATGAGAAAAGGATCCTTGATCCAAAATTTCAGGCAACAGTGGCAAAACAAATTTTGAGTGGATTGAATGACTGGTTGAAAGATGTAAAAAAATAGGATTCCTGTAGTTTGCTATAAAGTAAAAGGGTGCGACGCAACAGTTGCTTCTATAAAATACATAGTTGGTATAAAAACAAAAAAGCGACTTATTTTGTAAGCCGCTTTTTTATTTGCAGAATTATTTATTGATCCATCGCTCAAAGAATTCATAAGTACGCAGCATTTGATCGATACGCTGACGGTTATTACCGCTTCTTGTTAGCTCATGTGTACCACCCGGATGACGAACATATTCT
>CAIYUC010000004.1 GCA_903929315.1 uncultured Bacteroidales bacterium | reverse complement strand
GGTCATGGAAATTTCACTCCCAACCCGATTGTAGGTAATCAAGAAAAAGATGATATTGTGTCTTCATTAAAAAATTATCCCAATCCTTTTCAGGATGAAACCACATTTGAATTCTATTTAACGGAAACATCATCGGTAGAACTATCGTTTTTTGACCTTCACGGGAAATTCATCACATGTTTAATTAATCAAAAACTGGAAGGAGGATCTCATTCAATAAAATGGCGCGGGCTTGATCAAGAAGGTCAATCCTGTAAGCCGGGAGTTTATATTGTGTCACTGAAGATAAATGGGAATTCCACCCAGTCAATAAAGGTGGTGAAACTCCAGGATGCTACCTATCGAATAACTACTGAATAACAACTGAATAACTATTGAATAACTATTGAATAACCACAAGTAACTATCAGTAACTACAAGTAACAAGGTGACCTGGTAACTATTTCTGGGCTTCCTCATTGAGCTTCGTCCAGGCCTTCTCTGCAGCCAGTTGTTCGGCGCCTTTTATGGAATAATCCTGACCGCGGGAGAGAGGCAGATTGTCGATCTCTATTTCTATAATGTATTGTTTTTTATACCCTGAGCCAATCTCATCGACAACATTGAAGACAATTTGTTTTTTTTGTCTTTGTGCCCATTCAATCATTTTACTTTTGAAATTCAATTCCTGGTTCACTACTTCATTGATATTAAAATAGTGTTTAATGATGCGTTCGAGTACTATGTTATTTGTGAATTTGTAGCCTTTGTCAAGGTATAGCGCGCCTATTAAGGCTTCCAGGGCATCTCCCTGGAAAGACTTGTATTGATTGGAGAGGCCGGAATCAAGTTGCACCAAAGTATCGAGCCCCATCTTTTGAGCCAGTTTATTCAGTTGTATCCGGTTTACGAGTTTGGATCGCATTTCAGTGAGAAAACCTTCATCCTTTAACGGAAAGGTCTTAAAAAGATAATCTGCTGTTATAGCGTCGAGAATGGCATCACCGAGAAATTCCAGGCGTTCATTGTTAATCTTCATTCCAGTGACGGTTTCAACCCCTGCAGACTTATGATGGAATGCCAGCTTATATAAAAAGATATTTCCCGGGTAGAACCCGAAAATGTTCTTTATGGCATTAAAGAGATCTTTATCAGAAGAAAAATAGTATCGGACCGGTTTAAGGTAGATCGGCGACAAAGGAGTTTATGCCTGGAATTTCTTAAAAATTATCGATGCATTATGCCCTCCAAATCCAAAGGCATTGGTTAAAGCAGCATTTACAATACGTGTCTGTGCTTTATTGAAAGTAAAATTCAGTTTATTATCGATTTCAGGATCATCTGTAAAATGATTTATCGTAGGAGGTATCAGATCATTTTTTACGGCAAGCAATGCAGCAATCGCTTCAATCGCCCCGGCAGCGCCCAATAAATGACCGGTCATTGATTTTGTCGAGTTGATGTTGATCTTGTAGGCATGTTCGCCAAAAACCGATAAAATTGCTTTCGGCTCGATGATATCTCCTAAAGGAGTAGATGTACCATGTGTATTGATGTGGTCAATTTCTTCTTTTTTCATCCCGGCATCTTCCAGGGCTGTTTTCATCGAAATGATAGCTCCCAATCCTTCAGGATGAGGCTGGGTCATATGGAATGCATCTCCTGAAAGGCCAGCACCTACAACTTCACCGTAGATCCTGGCACCTCTTGCAAGGGCATGGGACAATTCTTCCAGGACCAGTCCTCCGGCACCTTCACCGATGACGAATCCATCACGGTCTTTGTCGAATGGACGCGAAGCCGTAGAAGGATCATCATTCCTTGTAGATAAGGCATGCATTGCATTAAAGCCGCCAACACCTACTGGAGTTATGGCAGCTTCCGAGCCTCCGGAAATAAATACATCGGCTTTCCCCAGCCGGATGTAATTATATGAATCCAAAATGGCATTTGCCGAAGAAGCACATGCTGAAACAATAGCAAAATTAGGCCCCCTGAAACCATATTTTATCGAAATATGACCCGCTGTAATGTCGGCTATCATTTTCGGGATAAAAAACGGGTTAAACCTGGGAGTACCATCTCCCTTAACAAATGCAGCTACCTCTGTATGAAAGGTATCCAAACCCCCGATCCCTGAAGCCCAGACTACACCAAAACGATCGGTGTTTTCTTTGGCCAGTTCAAAGCCTGCATCCCTGATAGCTTCATCTGCACAAACGATCCCGTAATGAGAGTAAGCGTCGTATTTCCTCACATCTTTACGGTCGAAGAAGGATTCAGCATTGAAACCTTTCACCTCACAGGCAAACCTCGTTTTGAATTTTGACGCATCAAAACGGGTGATAGGTCCGGCTCCACTGACTCCATTGATCAATCCCCTCCAGTAGTCTTCAACCGTATTGCCGATCGGGGTCAATGCACCCAAACCAGTGACCACTACTCGCTTTAAATCCACTTGAAATTGATTTTATGAAACATTGTTTTAAAAAGAATCCCTCCTGTGGAGGGATTTTACTTTCATCTATTGAAGTAGGAAAAAAGGGCCAACGGATACCTTTTACAGAACCCGTGTTTAAAGTTACTTGGTATTGTTTTCAATATACGCAATCGCTTCTCCTACTGTACCGATTTTCTCAGCCTGATCATCGGGAATGTCAATGTCAAATTCTTTTTCGAATTCCATTATTAACTCAACAGTATCTAAAGAATCAGCGCCCAGATCATTTGTGAAACTTGCTTCGGGTGTAACTTCATTTTCGTCAACACCCAGCTTATCAACAATGATAGCTTTAACCTTTGATGCAATGTCTGACATGTTTTCTGTTTTTTAGTGAAACGGAATGCAAAGGAATGAATTTTAAAGTATAAAAACAAAAATATTTATAAATTTTAACCTTTTTACAAGGTAATAATTTGACAATTAATAATCTACAGGGAATTAACGGGTTCTATCCCTGGGGATATTACCAACTGTAAAGGTAATAATAATTTATCATCTGACATTTCAAAAAAAATATGAGACTCATTTAGGTTTGTAACCCACCTCCTTAAAATGAAATTTTTGTTCAAGTGCTTTTTACTTACTTCAAGAAGCTGCCCCCACGAGCCAGATAGCGAGGAGTTTCTTTTTGCTAACCTTTTTTCTTTGACTGAGATTTGATAGAAATAAAACTAATTCATTTTATAGATCCAAAATCCCATCTCTTCCATGATATTCCACACAGGAATCCAATACATCCCGGTGCTTTCCATCGCAATCATGTCGACTTCTTCTGATTGTAATGCTTTTCCCATCGCCCGGATGGAAGAAGTCAATGTACTATACTCAATAACCGGGTTATGTTTTTTAGTATTGTAGATGGCATAAAAAATTGTATCTTTGTGTACATCCAGTCCTCATGCTCGTTTCATAAAATGTCAAGTTTTAGATTATTGCGCTAATTTAAACGATTGTGCTTCGAGCACGTATAGCGCTTGATCTACGGACTGGATTTTTATCCGTCTGTGTGTAAACAGGTGGTTTTAATGTACATTTGTATATCATCCCGTTAGTTTCATAAATTTATTACTCAACCACGGGATCAATTATCAGGCGATGGTGGTAAAAGTTTTTTTTAAACATGACATCAGGCTTTACAACGAGGTTCAGCAAAATCTTGCATTCTGGCTCTCAAAAGATCCGTCAGAAAGGATTTCAGCCGTTGAACTGTTAAGAAGGCAAAACAATGGAAATTCAACCCGACTTCAAAGAACTATTCAGGTTATTCAACGCGCATAGCATCCGCTATATCATTGTGGGATCCTATGCACTTGCATTTCATGGCGTCCCAAGGTTCACCGGGGATATTGATATCCTCGTAAAACCTGATCCTGAAAATGCGGACAAAATCATGAGGGCGCTCAATGATTTTGGATTTGGATCGGTAGGTTTAGAAGAAAGTTATTTCCTTTCACCCGATAACATCATTCAGCTTGGTTATCCGCCGGTTCGAATTGATCTCATTACTTCCATCTCGGGCGTGGATTGGGATACAGCCGACCAGGGAAGCGTTCCGGGGCAATACGGGGAAATTGCTGTGAGATACCTGGGAAAGAAAGAGTTCATTCTAAATAAACGATCCACAAACAGGAAAAAAGACTTAGCCGACCTTGAAGCCCTTGGGGAAATTTAAAGGGATAAAAGCCGTCAATTTTCCAATTTCACTGTCCATTTCCAACCAGATCATCACCAGGCTGTTCTGTGAGATCAGGTACTCCCCATTCCCGGATTCGACAATTCTCCGGAAATATTCATTTTACAAAGTTTTTCTCTTTATGAAAATTTACTTTTATACTTTTGCTGTATGGAGAAGATTGCCATTTTTGCTTCGGGAAGCGGCACCAATGCCCAAAGGATCATAGAATATTTCAAGGGTCATTCATTCATTTCTGTGGACCTGATACTATCAAATAATCCTGAGGCTTTTGTCCTGACAAGGACAAAATCAGCAGGTATTCCCACTGTAATCTTCACCCGGAAAGAGTTTTATGAAACTGAAAAAGTTTTAACCATCCTGAAAGACCGGCAAATAACATTTATTGTCCTTGCTGGTTTTTTATGGCTGATCCCTGGTTATCTTCTCCGGGAATACGCGGACAGGATCGTCAACATCCATCCGGCTCTTCTACCCGGATATGGAGGTAAAGGGATGTATGGCATGCGTATTCATGAATCCGTTATTCATTCAGGAGACAAGGAAACAGGGATCACCATTCATATGGTGAACGAAAGATATGACGAAGGCCAGATCATTTTCCAGGCACGGTGCGATGTGGAAGCAAATGAATCACCCGAAAGCCTGGCCCAGAAAGTTCATGCACTTGAATATGAGCATTATCCCAGGATCATCGAATCAGTGCTGAAAAAAACCAGGGATCATTGACCCGGTTTGCCTAAAAGCGTGAACATTTTCTTCTTGTACGCTTCCACTCCCGGCTGATCAAAAGGATTGACTCCCAGTGTATACCCGCTGAGAGCACAGGCAAATTCAAAGAAATAGATCAGTTGGCCCAGTGTTTCTTCATTTATTTCAGGAACACTTATTCTAATATTTGGAACACCTCCTTCGATATGTGCAAGCCTTGTCCCCAGTTCAGCTTTGTCATTCACTTCAGAAATCCGTTTACCGGAGAGATAATTCAACCCGTCTTCATCTTGTTCTTTTGAAGGGATGCGTAATTCTTTACGTGGATGTTCAACGGAAAGTACCGTTTCAAAAATATCACGTGTGCCTTCCTGGATAAATTGTCCCAAAGAATGAAGATCGGTAGTGAAATTTGCACCGGAAGGATAGATGCCTTTATTATCTTTTCCTTCGCTCTCTCCGAAAAGCTGCTTCCACCATTCTGTAAAATAAAATAAATTGGGCTGATAATTTACCAGGATCTCAATCCGTTTGCCCTTTCTGTACAATGCGTTTCTTATGGCTGCATATGTAATTGCCGGATTTGACCCTGGGGAGACGGCAGAAAATAGATGTTCCTGCATTTCCCTGGCTCCCTTAAGTAAATGCTCAATGTCAAAACCGGCAATAGCAATAGGGAGCAGTCCAACAGGAGTTAGCACGGAGTACCTGCCTCCTATATCATCCGGAATAATATACGTTTGATACCCTTCCTTATCGGCCAGTTCTTTTAATACTCCTTTGGAAGCGTCGGTTATCGCTATAATTCTTTCTGTAAAATCAGTACTGCTATACTTTTTTTTCAGGTGTTCTTTTACCAGCCTGAAAGCGATCGCCGGTTCGGTCGTCGTTCCGGATTTTGAAATGACTGCAACTGAATAGGCGTATTCATCAAGGATCCCGAGTAAATCCGAATGATAATCTTCACCAAGATTATTGCCTGCAAATAAAACCTGCGGGGATTCATTTTCAGAATAAAGCGAAGGAAAGTTGTGGCTCAGGGCTTCGATTACAGCCCTGGCTCCCAGGTAAGAACCCCCGATCCCGATGACCAGGTAGATCTTCGATACTTTTTTGATCCTTTCAGCATCCTCCCGGATCCGTTTTATCAGGTCACCGGGAAATGTTGATGGCAGCCTCAGCCATCCAAGAAAATCATTTCCCTTCCCGGTACCGGTCAGAAGCGTTTTATGCTGACGAATTACTTCTTCTTCAATACTTTGCCATTCTGAAGGATCAATAAATGTTGAAGCTTTACTTATGTCAATTTCTAACTTTATCATTGTGCTGTTTTTAGTTCAAAAAACTCACCCCCTGGCCCCCTCTCTTGAAAAAAGAGAGGGGGTATAAAGGTGTGAGTTCATAAAACGAAATTATAACAAAGCATCCTGTATTCACAAACTTTTATAAAAAAAAGTGTGCCCGTTTAAATCCCTCCCCCTCTCTTCCTTTAAGAGAGGGGGAAGGGGGGTGAGTTTATAAAAAAAGTGTGCCCGATTCCCGGACACACTTACTTAAAAATCAATAAACAAAATTATAAATCAGAAAACTTGCACAAACCTGCTATATGCATAAAGAACAGACATATAGAAAGAAATCATCTCTAACCATATTGCGTCCGACAAAAATAGATCAGAAAATCAAGCGGAATTGTTAAGGAATATTAAGATACGTTAATATTTGTTAAAAAACGCTCATTAAAAATAGCGTACTTTTGTATTGATGAACCGAAGGATTATCATTTTCACTATTATCATCATGACGATGTCTCTTATCGGTCTCATGGGTATTCAGATCTACTGGATCAAAAATGCTTCCTCCGTTAAAGAAGCGACTTTCCGTAGTATAGTGAACGATGTTGTAATAAAAATTATTTACAATGTTGAACGTCTCGAAAAGAATAAAGCCATTCAGATAAACCAGTATGAACGGATGTTGAATTTTACCCGCCATCTTCCTTATGAGACTTTCATTACGGCCCGGCAGCTTGATTCGCTGATTTCACTTGAATTAAACCTGAAAGGAATTGATACAAAATTTGTTTTTGGGATTTATAAACCTGAAAATGAGACTTTTTTATTGGAAAATTCGTCAAAATACAGGAGGGAACTGATCGATAATGGATATGCGAACGAGCTGTTCCGGAGTGATATTTTTTCAACTCCTGAATATCTTCTGATCTATTTCCCGCACGAGAAACAATTTTTACTGACTGAACTTTGGTCCATGATCCTTATTTCAATGATCCTGATTATCATCATTGTTTATTCTTTTGCTTATACAGTGACTATAATTTTCAGGCAAAAAAAGCTTTCCGAAATGAAAAATGATTTCGTCAACAATATGACCCATGAGTTTAAAACACCCATTTCAACCATATCACTTGCATGTGAAGCATTGAGGGATAAAGATATACGTAAAAGGGAAGAATTTTATGAAAATTATATCAGTATAATTCAGGATGAGAGCAGACGATTGGCCGGTATGGCCGAGAAGATACTACAGACGGCGGTTCTCGATAAAGGACAGATTAAAATGAAGAGGGAAAGAATCAATCTGCATGAAATCATTTCAGATGTAATAAAAAATATCATGATACAGGTTGAGATCAAGGATGGTGTGATCACAAAGAACTTTGGAGCCGGTTCTCCTTTTATCATAGGAGACAAGGTTCACCTGACAAACCTTGTTTACAATCTTCTTGACAACGCCAATAAATATTCACCAAAACGACCTGTGATCAAGGTAAACACCGAAAATACCGCCAACGGAATTATTCTGACCATTGAAGATAATGGGATCGGGATCAGCAAAGCAGAGCAGAAAAAGATCTTTGATAAGCTTTATCGTGTTCCAACAGGAAATATTCATGATGTGAGAGGATTTGGCCTTGGATTGAGCTATACAAAAGCGATTGTTGAAGAACATCACGGAAAAATAAGTCTTGAAAGTGAAATCTATAAAGGGAGTAAATTTAAAGTGTTTTTACCCTTTAGCGAAGGAAAAGAATTTGGATTATTTTAAACATATAGTATGGAAACACCCCTGACAAAAGTACTTCTGGCGGAAGATGACCGGAACCTTGGCAATATCCTGAAAAACTATCTTGATGCAAAAGGTTATTCCACTTCTTTATGCATAAACGGACAAGAGGCAATTGACATATTTGATAAAAATAACTTTGATTTTTGTATCCTTGATATTATGATGCCTGTAAAGGATGGATTTGAGGTTGCAAAGGAAATCCGTGTAAGGAACAAAAAAATCCCGATTCTTTTTCTTACTGCCAAATCTATGCAGGAGGACAAACTTAAAGGATTTGAGGTGGGTGCAGATGATTACATCACAAAACCTTTCAGTATGGAAGAATTGCTGATGCGTATGCAAGCCATCTTGCGCAGAACGGAAGATTCAGCAAAAAATACAACCAATGAGAATATATTCAGGATCGGTCAATATACATTTGATTTTAACCGGCAAATATTATCCATCCATGACAAGGATCAAAAGTTGACCTCCAAGGAAGCAGGGTTGCTTCAATTGCTTTGTACCAATGCCAATGATGTTCTGGACAGAAGTGTTGCCCTGAACAAGGTATGGAATGACGACAGTTATTTCAACGCCCGGAGTATGGATGTATATATCGTGAAACTCCGCAAATATTTAAAGGAAGATCCGACCGTGGAACTGATCAATGTCCATGGGATCGGATTTAAACTCGTTATGAACAAATAGCCTCTCATGGGTCAGCTTTATATTGTACCTACTCCCATCGGAAATCTCGAGGACATCACGCTTCGTGCAATTCGTATCTTAAAAGAATCGGATCTTCTTCTTGCCGAAGATACCCGTAAAACAATGATCCTATTGAAGCATTATGGGATTGACAAAAAAATGATCTCACATCACCAGTTCAACGAGCATCAGACGATCAGGACCATTGTTGAAAAGGTCAGGAATGGCTTGAATATTGCACTGGTAAGCGATGCCGGAACCCCTGCCATTTCCGATCCGGGTTATTTATTGATAAGAGCGTGCTTGAAAGAAGGTCTGCGTATAGAATGTCTTCCCGGACCTACTGCCTTTATCCCGGCTCTTGTCAATTCGGGTATCCCTGCTGACCGATTCCTGTTCGAAGGATTCCTTCCACACAAGAAAGGCCGCCAGACAAGATTGAAAGAGCTGGCAGAAGAAATGGCGACCCTTGTATTTTATGAATCTCCTTACCGGCTGGTGAAAACCCTGCAACAGTTCAGGGAATATTTCGGTGAAGAAAGGCAGGCCTGTGTTTCACGGGAGTTAACCAAAATCCATGAAGAAAATCAAAGGGGAACATTGAAGGGATTAGTGGATTTCTATCAGACAAGAAAGATAAAAGGTGAGATCGTTATTATTGTGGAAGGGAAAAAATGATTTTCAGACGTGATCAATATCAAACGAAGTGTAGTTTTTCAAATCCCCTTCCTCCATATAAAATTTCTCGATCTTGGCTCCCATTGGCCCGATTTTACACCATTCAATAAATTTTTCGATATTGCTGCTCTCACCTTCCGCTTCGATATATACACATCCATCATCCATATTACGAACCAATCCGGTAACATTGTATTTATAAGCCACTTGCATAGAATGAAAACGGAATCCTATACGTTGAACCCGGCCATAAAGTCTTAATTTTACATGTTTCATCTGTGAATAATTTTACTTTTCACTATTATCATGCGTTATAATCGGGGTTGATCCTGGAATTCTATTTGTGGAATGGGAGGTATGTTTAGATAGAAAAATGTGCTTTACCCTCGAATAGAAAAATGAAATCAACAGTAGCATAGCGCCAAGGAACAGAAAAACCACTGTTTTTGTCAAAGGGCCCAGTGTTGGTATATCAATTATGATGATTTTTGCAATAATTCCCACCAGAATGATCAATGAGTAAATTCGTAAAAACCTGGTTTTCCTGATCAAACCCATAGATAAAATAATGATCGCACAGATCATCAAAAGAAGTGATAGTAATATTTCATGGTTCCTTACGATGATCTTTGTTATTTTCACCCCTCTTACATAGCTGAGCAAAACTATAAAATGGTTGAATTCGGAAAATAACAAAAACAGGATGAACAATGAAAAATATACCCAATATGCTTTAATGAACACTTTTTTCCCTCCGAAGGATCGGTTCACATAACGTAAAAGGACCAGGAGTAAAATTATCAGTAATCCGGCGACAACATAATGAGACAAAAAAGCAGAAAGAAATGACCTATCAGCCTCCAGGTAAGTATCACGTATATTGATGTTATAGCTATGAACCAGAATCGGATAGAAAAGACTTAGCAGGATAGCAAAAATAAATGATATTGGTAAAAACGAAGATCTTTGGTTCGCCAGAATGAGTATTGCGCAAATAAAATATATGCAATTGAACGAACACCAGATAAGAGGTTTGATTAATTGTTTAGGGATTAACCACGATATAATATAGTTAAAAGCCCAGTATGAAAACAAATAAACGGCAAACAATAAGACTCCTTTGAGTATTTTCCGATAGGTACCCCGGACAAACCATTTTTTCGATAAACTGATATGAAGTTTCTCTAATATTTTTGCGTTAATTGAAACAGAAAAGAGTACGAAAAAACCCGCAATTAAACCTTTGTAAAATAAGTGTTTGTCAGGAAGCAAATTTTCGGTAAAAAGGGAAGGAAGAAATTCAAAAATCCATCCGGAGAGGTAAATTAAAATCATCGAAGTCATAGCGACCAATGACAGGAGTATGGATATCTGGTGGCCGGAATACTTGGAGAAAATCATTAAATAAACAGAAAAAACGGCAAAGAACAGGATTAAATAGTCCATTCTGAAGATCCATGGCAGTAGCATTGAAATAATTATTCCGGAGAATAACAGGTAAGGAACCTTATTGTATGAAATATTTTTATTTCCTGCAATAAAAAAGATGATAATATTGATGACCAGAAGGAGGGCTGTAAAGACAGGTTCATAGTTTATAAACCCGGAGAAATATAAAAGAAAGACTATTGAAGCGTAATAAAAAGTGGAATTTGCAATAATCAATATACTTTCAAGTATATTTTTTACCCTGGGGCCATCATGATACCTCCTCACTACTATGTCACTCAGAAAAAAAGATAAATAAATCAATGACCCTGCAACAATAAAACTATAGAGTAAAAACGTATTCCTTGTCTCAATATATTTCAATACCCACCATAACCCGGTAAAGATCCAGGCACAAAGGGATATGGTCTCTAACTCAACACTTTTATTTCTCCAGGAGAGAAGTAGCAAAATGATGATAAAGAGAATTGAAATAATGATTGGTAATAGTATCGCATTGGTCAGATGTACCAGGGGTGTGATTTTCGTAACTTTTTCAATAATGTCAGTTGTATTGACTGGACCGGTAATTTTTTTCAAAGGGTTGTATTCACCGATAATCAGCCAGATTGCGCCGAGTATAAATAGGATTCCGGCTATTTTCAGGAATTGCTTTGCAAGAAAAGCTTCTGTTTTACGAAGATTTGAATTGCCAGATCGCCCTTCCGAATGATCACTCCGTCTTCCGGAGTAACGAAAACGTCTTTCGGAACCATGCCGGTGGCCATGCGAATGGCGGTGATGCCTCCGGGAAGGATGAAGATGATTATTTTCGTTTTGTCCGGGGTTATCTGAGGTGGGAGGTGGCAAGTCGGAATCGGGGGTAATATCGGTCATTATCAATAGTTAAAATAGAACAATTCGCAAAAGTAGGAAAAAATTATACCTTTATACCGATTTTCGGAAAAATGTGCGGACGGTATTCATTTGCAATAGAAGATGAATTGATCAAAGAACGCTTTGGCGTCACCGTGCGAAGCGCTATTTATAAGGCCCGTTATAATTGCGCACCGGCACAGGACCTTGCTGTTATCTCAAATGACGCTCCTGATACCCTTCGATTTTTCAGATGGGGGCTGATCCCTTTCTGGGCAAAAGATGCGTCATCCGGCTATAAAATGATAAATGCCAAAGCCGAGACCATCCGCGAAAAACCCTCTTTCAGAAATGCCTTTAAAAACAGAAGATGCTTGGTGCTAAGCGATGGATTTTATGAATGGAAGAAGGACAAGGATAGAACACCGTACAGGATTATGATGAAAGGGGCAATCCCATTTGCAATGGCAGGCATATGGGAAAAATGGGGTAGTCCTGAAGGTGAGATCATTCATTCCTTTTCCATCATCACGACCGGCCCGAATTCGCTGATGGAAAAGATCCATAACAGGATGCCTGTAATATTAAGAAATGAAGATGAGAACAAATGGCTGCGGAACCCGGGTGAAGAAACACTACTGGATCTTTTGCGGCCTTACCCGGCAGAGCTGATGACCGCCTACCCCGTTTCAAAGCTTGTAAATTTCCCAAAAAATGATATCCCGGAGATCCTTCAGCCAATTGGCGAACCCTTAAACTAACCTGCCATCAGATTGCAACCCCTCGCATCGCTGTAATCAAATCTTCCCAAAACCTCGAAAGATCCGTCATCATAAGTTTTACCAATATCCTGGGTGGCAATGAAAGAGCAGGAATTGTAATTTGCAAGGTCAATAATGTTAATTCCTCCAAGTGTTCCTGCTTGTAACAATTGAAACGGGTCATTGGGTTCGCGGATCAGGATTTTCATCCATGGGGGACATTTAAAAATCCCATCCTCCTTAGAATATGCCTGGGATAGAAGTTCTGTCATCCCATATTCAGAATGGATCTTTTTTACGCCGAAACCAATCCGTAATTCCTTATGAAGCTCTTCACGTATCAATTCTTTCCTTCTTCCTTTCATTCCTCCTGTTTCCATAACGATCAAACCGGGAAAAGAAACCTGACAGGTATCGACGAAATCCTGAAGCGCAAATGAAAGGCCTATAAGCATCATTTTGTCAGATGACGTGGCATACCGGTTCAATACTTTTTCGAGCTTCCTGAAATTATGCATAAAGAAGCCATGTTCTTTACCGGTTCCCTTGTCCATAAGTGTTTTTACCATGTAGACAAGGGATGATTCCGGATTCTCCTCAGGGGAAGGTAAAAGGCCAAGGATATGATAATCCGCCGGAGAACCGTAAAATATCTCAAATCCCCGAAGCAATGATTCATCATAAACAGTCAGATCCTCAATTTTGTGCCGGCTGGGTATTATTCCGGTGGTCCCGCTGCTTAAAAAAATTTTCCTTGGAATGTCAACTCCGCAAATAATGGTGTGCGTCTTAAAGAATTCAATTGGCATAAATGGAATTTTCTGCCAATTTGAAATCCGGTTAACGGATATTCCCGCTGATTCAATATATTCCCTGTAAATCTTATTGAATTGTAACTGGTAGCCGAATATTTTCAATGCAATTGTATTGAACCTCTCATCATCGTTGATGTTGAACACTTCCTGTGCAAAATCCATTTTACCTTGCATTGATCCGTCGAACCGAATATTTTGTAATTTTATACCGTGAACAAAAGTAGTTAAAATTGAAAAAGTTAGTCACAATTAAGTACATTGCCTTCCTGATCTGTCTTACAACAGGTCTATTCACCGGCCTGACAGGGTGTATAAAGAAGGAGAGTTTCTCGGATATCCCGGCTATCGACTTTCAAAATTTTTTCAATGTTTTTGATACAGGTCAGTTTGCTAAACGTGGGATCCTGACGATCTCCTACCAGGATGGGAATGGAGATATCGGGTTAAGTGACGGCGATACCCTGTCTCCTTATCAGAAAAACGGATCTTACTATTACAATTTAGTTATCATATATTATGAAAAGCAAAAAGGGATCTTTAAACAAACTAACCCTTTTTTCCCTCTAAGTGCACGAATTCCACTGCTAACACCGGATGACCCCAATCAACCCATTAAAGGAACCATCACAGATACCCTGACCCTCAATCCACATCCTGTTTATGACACCATTAAATTCGGGGTATTTATTTATGACAGGGCACTCAATAAAAGCAATATTGTCACCACCCCTGAAATTATCCTAAGGAAGCATTAACTCAGGATGGAGAAACTCTATTCAAACAGGCGATACGTCATTATCGGTTTTTTTTTACTAATTGGCCTGATTTTTATTATCCGGTTATTCTATATCCAGGTCATTGTCAATAAATATATCCTTTCGGCCAATAATAATGTGTTGCGCTATGTTACCCAATATCCTGCCCGTGGACTGATCTATGACCGGTTCGGGAAATTGCTGGTTTACAATGAAGCCGCATATGACCTGATGGTCACACCACACCAGGTGAAAAATACCGATACGCTTGAAATTTGCAGGTTGCTTGAAATCGATAAGCAGGAATTCATTGACCGGATGAGGAAAGCAAGGATCTATTCACCTTACCGTCCTTCCATTTTTGAGGCTCAGGTAAGCCGTGAAACCTATTGTTACCTCGAGGAAAAAATGTTCCGTTTTCCCGGATTTTTTGTTCAACCCAGGACGTTGCGGAAATACACTTATCCGATTGCAGCACACTCCCTGGGTTACATCAGTGAGGTAAACCCTGATATCATTTCAAAAAGCCCCTATTATAAATCCGGGGATTATATCGGGATCAGCGGGATTGAAAAATCATATGAAGAAATCCTTCGGGGAAAGAAAGGAATGAAGATCAGGGTAGTGGATGTTTTCAACCGGGATAAAGGAGCGTTCCAGGATGGAAAATATGATACCAGCGCCTATGCAGGGACGGACTTGTACTCATCACTGGATGGCGAACTCCAGGCATATGGTGAACTTTTAATGACAAATAAAGTAGGCAGCATTGTAGCGATCGAACCCTCCACGGGTGAAATTCTTTGCCTGGTTTCAAGTCCCTCCTATGATCCTAATTTGCTTGTTGGGAGGATCAGGAGAAAAAATTATACAAACCTTAGTCAGGACAGTGTTTTTGATCCTTTGTTCAACCGGGCATTAATGGCTATGTATCCTCCCGGATCCACTTTTAAACTTGTTGATGCTCTTATTGGGCAGCAGGAAGGAGTTTTGAACGAGAAAACGCTGTATAGTTGCCCCGGAGGCTTTTCACTTGGAAACGGGAAAATGGTTGAGTGTCATCCCCATTTTTCTCCGCTCGACCTGAAACTATCCATCGAATTATCGTGTAACACTTACTACTGCAAGGTTTTTAAATCGATCATTGATAAGCCTTGTTTTACCACGACCCGCCAGGGTTATGAGAATTGGCGAAACCATGTCATGAGCTTCGGATTTGGAAGAAAATTTGGTATTGATATACCGGGAGAATTGAATGGAAATATCCCGAGCGCAAATTATTATGACAAATACCATGGAATAAATCGCTGGCACGCACTTACCATCATTTCCCTTGCCATTGGCCAGGGGGAAATCGGGATCACTCCCCTGCAGCTGGCAAATCTTGCTGCGCTCATTGCCAACCGGGGTTATTATTTCATTCCGCATATTATAAAAGCTACCTCAATAAAAGACAACTTAATTCAGGAGTTTTTACAAAAGAAAACCACGGATATTGATCCCAAATATTTTGACATTGTGGTGGAAGCGATGCATGGTGTGACAGAAGCCGGAACGGCCAGAAATGCGAAAATGGATAGCATTGCAATCTGCGGGAAAACGGGCACTGCACAAAATCCGCATGGAAAAAATCATTCCATCTTTATTGCTTTTGCCCCCATGGACAATCCTAAGATTGCCATTTCTGTAATCATTGAAAATGCCGGATTTGGGGCTACCTGGGCTGCCCCGATTGCCAGCCTGATGATTGAAAAATATATTACGCGGGAAGTAAAGAGAAAAGAAGTGGAACAGGCAATGATAAATGCAAACTTAATCCCATTAAGATGAGAGGAACCAAAGGCATCTTCTCAAACATAGACCGGACCCTCGTCATTCTTTATTTCATCCTGGTGATTTTAGGATGGCTTAATCTTTATGCTGCCGTTTATAATGAAAACCACTCCAGGATCTTCGATTTTTCGCAAAAATATGGCAAGCAGGTGATCTGGATCCTTGCGGCATTTTTCATTGCTTTTCTTACTTTAATGATTGACGGAAAGTTCTTCTCCCAGTTTGCATACCTATTGTATGGGATCGGTATTATGCTATTAATCGCAGTGATATTTACCGGGAAAGAAATTTCGGGATCAAAATCCTGGTTTCAAATTGCAGGAATTGCCTTGCAACCTGTTGAATTTGCGAAAGTCGGTACATGTCTTGCCATTGCTAAATACCTCGGAGGACTGGATGTTAACATTAAAAAAATAAAAACCCTGGTTGTTATGGCAGTCTTCATTCTTGTTCCCGTCGTCCTTGTCATCCTTCAGCACGATACAGGTTCTGCCATCGTATTCACCTCGCTCATCATTGTCCTTTACAGGGCGGGTCTCTCCCGGACATTAATGACCATTTTCGTGGTAATTCCCCTGCTTGCAATTCTTTCTTTGCTGATAAATAAATATATCATCATCGGAGGATCATTTATCATCTCCGTATTTTTTTTCCTGAATACAAAAAGAAGGATCCTGCATTTGATCACGATCGCAGGTCTTTACCTGTTATCAGTAGGCCTTGTATTTTCAGTCGATTTTGCCTTTCGTCATTTTCTGGAGCCACATCAGCAAACCCGCATTAATGTCTTGCTTGGTAAGGATATTGATTTGAGAGGAGCCGGTTATAATGTGAACCAATCATTGATCGCCATTGGTTCAGGGGAATTCTTCGGGAAAGGTTGGCTGAAAGGCACGCAAACGAAATATAACTTCGTTCCCGAGCAGAGTACTGATTTTATTTTTTGTACAGTCGGCGAAGAATGGGGGTTTGCAGGAAGTTTCGTTGTAATTTCCTTATTCCTGGGTTTATTCATCAGGATCATCCTGGTAGCTGAGCGACAGCGGTCAAAATTCAGCCGTTTATATGGTTACGGTGTCGCGGCCCTGTTGTTTTTCCATTTTTTCATTAATGTCGGAATGGCGCTTGCCCTGTTGCCTGTCATTGGTATTCCCCTTCCCTTTTTCAGCTATGGCGGGTCATCATTATGGGCATTCACGATATTACTGTTCATTTTCATCCGTCAGGATTCTTACCGGTTTGAATTGCTTTAATGCGGAGTTTTGTTGCAAAAAATACTTTTTACGGTTTTTTATTTTGAAGATTTTCATTAAATCTTTCCTGTTCCATTATTTAATTAGGAAATATTCTAATTTCCTTTGTTCGATCCGAAATTTCTTTTCCTGATTATTGATTTTCCCAAAATCCCATTTTGCAGCAGTATTTATTAATTGAAAAGCAGGGACTGCCTGAGATAACTTTGTTTTCGAAAATCGATGTTTTATCAGGATAACTTAAAATTAAAGATTATGGAAACAAGAGTATTGAATGGCGCCACATATAAAGACCAGATCTTTGGGAGGATAAAGGAGGAAATCGCAAATCTTAACGGTTCAGAGGTAAGACCGGGAATAACCTTTATCGCCATGACCGGACATGAACCCCTGATGAAATATACGATCGCTTTGCATGAACAGGCAGCCAGGGACCTTGGTTTCAGAGTGAAAACAGAGATCCTTTCGTGTGATGCACCGGAAGAAAAATTATTTGAGCTTATCGACCAGTTGAATGCCGATGATTCTGTTCATGCCATCGTTCTGCTTCAACCCATGCCAGCGCATATAAATGCGATCAGGATCATAAATCATATTGATCTAATGAAAGAGGTGGAGGGTTTTCATTCCAGTCATCTTTTTAACATGCTGGCAAGGGATCTCAGAAAAATCAGGTATCCGATGGTCCTGCCAACAGCCCTGAATGAATTATTTGCAGAAGCCGGCATCAGCAAAACAGAGGGGGCTGAATGGGTCTTTGTGGCGGATGATGAGTTTTTCTCCAGGCCTTTTACCAACATGGTCGTAAAAACTGCCTGTCCGCAAGTAGTACCTGATAATTGCTCCATCACGATTGTAAATAAAAATTCAACCCATCTCGCAGATCATATTAAAAGGGCTGATTTCCTGTTTATCGTCTCAAAATGTCCCGGGTTTATTCAACCGGAATGGCTTAAAACAGGGGTCTGCATCGTGGATGTATACTCCAATCTTGTGAATGAAGTTCCGAGCAAAAAACATCCCGGGGTTATATTACCTGTGATCCGGGGAGGGGTAAATGCCGAGGCAGTTAATAATGTGGCCGGAGCCATTGCTCCGTGTCCCGGGGGATTGATGCCGGTTGTGCTTGCCGTTTTATTTTCCAATGCATTAAAAGCCTTTCAATTTGAAATCCAGGACAATTTTTTATCAATGCCGAATGCCATGAAGTACGAATGACGAATGAAATTCACGAATAACGAATAATGAATTTTCTTCAACTGAATTCGACATTCACCAATTCATGGCATTTTATTCGTCATTTATTCCTATGGGGATAACAAAAGCCAATGGATGCAATGAATAAAATAAAAATTCCTGTAGCAAGCCAGTATGGAGGTTTAGGCCCGGAAGGAATTGTATAGGCAATATGATATGACAGGATGGAAGTGATGACCAGGGGGATGGGTAAAAGAGTAATAAGCACCCACCAGGCCCATCGCTGACCCTGCCTGAGCGGGCCAACTACAATCACCAGTGATGTGAGCCCGATAGCGATCATGCACGATCCGGTAATCCAGATCAGGGTTAAATAAAGCGGTATAATATGCTGGTTGAATACCATAAGCTGCTCTTCTGACATTCCTAAAAAAGCCGCATGATAACTCATGATATCGTGCTGTAACATGTAAAGGATGCCGTACCCAATGATGATCAGGGAAAGGAATGCAAGAATATAAATGGATACCTGTTTTTTCATCGGATTACTTTTATTGTTCACAAATTTACATTTGAATTAGGTATTTTTACAACAAAAACTATGTATGATATAAAAATTTTTCTCATGTTAGGATAATATATGGAAATTTAATGTAATTTGCACTATGAAATCTACTGATCCTATCCAAGTAACTTTGTTCCAGATCATTAAGGAAAAACTTCCAACAAACGTTTCATTTGTTCATGAAATTTCTGAGTTGCTTGGAATCAGTTATGACAGTGCATACCGGCGGATCCGTGGAGAAAAAGAATTGTCACTGGAGGAGCTTAAAATCCTGTGTCAGCAATATCGCATTTCTCTTGATATGCTTTTCAGTGTTGAGAGCCAGAATATTATTTTTAACTCCCTGGCCATAGGCGAACAGGGCTGCAGTTTCATTCAATGGCTTACTACTATTTTAAATGAAATTAAAGACATACATTCCTGCAGACAAAAAGAGATCTTCTATTCTGCCAAAGACATTCCTATTTTCCATTTTTTTGAGTTTCCGGAATTGTTTGCTTTCAAAGTATATTTCTGGAATAAAGTTCTTTTTACTGCTCCCGGTTTCGAACAGGAATTTTTCCGGTTCGATATGGCTGACAAAGTTTTGGAGGTTGGAAGGCAGATATTATCCACCTATAATAAGATCCCAACGGTCGAACTTTGGAATGAAGAGACCTTTAACAGTCTTCTCCGTCAACTTGAATTTTGTCATGTTTGCGGATACTTCGCCGATAAAGCAGATTCCCTGAAAATCCTTGAGAAGGTTGAAATCCTGGTCTCGCATCTTCAGGAACAGGCAAAGAAAGGATTCCGTTTTATGCATGGCACCGTTCCGGAAGGGATTGACGGGAATTATAAACTTTATTGTAACGAAGTTCTCCTGGGTGACAACACTATCTTTATCCTAAAGGATGGACGCGCAAAAACATTTCTCACCTATAATGTAATCAATCTCCTCGTTACTGAAAATTCACTGCTTTGTAACCAGGTTGAAACCTCCCTTCGTAATCTCACCAAAAAATCCACCCTGATCAGCAGCACTTCTGAAAAGGAAAGGCATCGTTTCTTTAATACACTCTTTCAGAAGATCGATGATCTGAGGGGAAGAATTCAGTTGTAATTTTCTTGCCTGATTTTTCAATTCAGGGAGAAGATTTCTCCGTTTCACCGGTAAACTTTTAGTTTTTACCTATTTTTTTTCTATCCCTGCATTTCCTGCAATACTTTTACTCCACACATACATTCAATACGCGAAAATTATGAAAAGATTGGTCATTTTATTTAGTTTCTTTTTAGCTCTTTCCATCATGGGCTATGGGCAAACTTACTACTACCAGAGTGGAGGAAATGTTACCCTGACAGGCAAGTCCTACTCTTCATCCATTACGGATACCTCCGGTGTCCTTGTAACCAATAGTGGAATCTTTACCTTATCGAATTCAACTGTTACAACAACCGGCAATTCTTCAAATACCGGCAACAGCAGCCAATACGGTACAAACGCAGGTGTATTGGCAAGCCTGGCCGGTACAATCAACTTCACCGGAAATACGGTGACCACAAGTGGTACCGGTGCCAACGGACTTTTCGCGACCGGTGCAGGATCGTCGGTAACGATGACGAACGGATCCATCACAACAGGGAACACCCTCGCACATGGCGTGGATGTTACCTATACCGGAACAATTACGCTCAACAACGTGAACATAACCACAACAGGCCCCAGTTCCTCCGCTCTTGCAACTGATTTCGGCGGTGGAACCGTAAATGTAACAGGCGGGACAATCATCGCAGCAGATACTTCTTCGGGAAGCCATTCAGCCGGGATTTATTCAACCGGCACCATCACGGTTTCCGGTGCATCCGTTACCTCAGGCGGGGATAATGGCGCAGTTATCGATGCGGATGGGATTATTCACCTGACCAACACCAGCCTGGCAGGCGCTCAAAACGGGCTGATGATCCATAAGACCGTTCCAGGTTCACCGATAGGGGTTTTTACGATCGATGGCGGTGATGCCTTCTATATTACCGGTGCGACAGGATCGATCAGTGTAAGCGGTGGAGCCACAATGAATGCAAGTACCGGCAATATCCTGAATACCGTCAGTTCAGGCAGCACTATTTTCATGGCAGATGGAGAACTACTGACCGGGAACATCGTTTGTGACAATACCAGTACATCTGAAATCACTTTAATGAACAGTTCAACCTTAAGTGGCAGTATCAATACTGAAAATACAGCCAGTTCGGTAAGTCTGACCATGGATCTGACCAGTTCCCTGGATGTTAACGCAACATCCTATGTCCCTGTTGTTTCCGATCCCGCCGGAATTTCGGGTGATTCAGTCACCAATATCACAGGTAACGGCCACAATGTAATTTATGACGGGACTCTTTCTGCAAACAGCTACCTTGGCGCAAAGTCATACAAATTACGCAATGGTGGATTGCTGACATGCCCTACCTGTACATTGGGATTGAACAATCTTACAACAAATACGATTCCGGTTAAATGTTTCCCCAATCCGGCCAATACCGTTTTGAATATTTTAATAAATGATCCGATCCCGCAAAAGGTTTCAGTCTTCAATATTTATGGGGTAAAAATACTCGAATGCACGGTTACAGAAACTGCAGCAATTGACATCAGCAATTGGGAAAACGGGTCATATTTCTTTTCGGTGAACAATAAAATAAATCAGGTTATTATCATGCATTAAAAAAAATAATTATGGAAAGAGTTATCACAAGAGGTGTCTGTTTCCTGGTGCTCATGTCAGGCATCTTTGCTCAGGCACAAACCTATAATGGGTATACCCTGTATAGCAAAATGGGGAACCATAATGCCTATCTGATCGACATGAATCATAACATTTATCATTCCTGGACCTTTACGGATGCAACCGGGTATTCTTCTTACCTGCTCGCGAACGGTTACATTTTGAGAGCGGTTCAATATGCAAATAATCAGTTAAATGGCGCTGCAATGTGTGGGGAGGTCCAGAAAGCCGATTGGAACGGAAATGTCGTTTGGACGTATATTTATTCAACATCCACTTATTGTACCCATCATGACATTCATCCGATGCCGAATGGGAATGTTTTGCTGATTTCCTATGAAGTGAAGACAGCTGCTCAAGTCATACAGGCAGGGGGAATTCAGAATATTATCATGTGGCCTGATAAAATTATTGAAGTTCAGCCACAGGGGGCAACCGGCGGTACTATCGTATGGGAATGGCATGCATGGGATCATCTTATCCAGGATCATGATGCGACAAAAAGCAATTACGGTGTGGTAGCCAATCATCCTGAATTATTAAATATCAATTATCTTCAGACCCAGGATTGGTTGCACTTGAACGGCATTGATTACAATTCAACACTTGACCAGATCACGTTTAGTTCACATAATCTGGATGAAATCTATGTAATTGATCACAGCACGACCACTTCACAGGCTGCCATGCATACCGGTGGAAACTCAGGAAAAGGAGGCGATATTATTTATCGCTGGGGTAACCCGGCAGCATACAACCAGGGTACGCTATCCAACAGGGTCTTCAATATTGTACATGATGCCCATTGGGTACCAGCGAATTGTCCCAAAGCAAATGACCTGGTCGGTTTTAATAACCAGGGCGCTCCGGGTAACCATTCCTGTGTTGATATTTTCGTTCCCCCTTATAATGGTTATAGCTATTATTATACTTCCGGAACTGCATATGCACCCTCCACCTATGCCTGGCGTCATATTTGTCTCGGCGATGCTCAGGATCAGTCGAGCTCTCAGCAATTCCCCAACGGAAATATGCTTATATGCATTTCCTCAACAGGATACATATATGAGATTGACTCTAACCAGACCATGTTGTGGTCTTATACTGCCGGTGGAACGGTTCCTAAAGCTTACAGGTATACAGCATGTTATGTTAACGGCAGTATTACCGTGACAGCAAGTGCCTCACCAACTTCACTATGTATCGGTGGTTCATCACAACTGAATGCTTCTGCATCAGGCGGTTCAACCTATACCTATTCATGGACATCAAATCCACCAGGGTTTACATCAAACCTGCAAAATCCGACAGCTACACCTACTGTAACCACAACCTATAAAGTCACAGTGACAAGTGATATCTGTACCGCATCTGATTCAGTTTCTGTCACAGTCTCCCAACAACCCACCGTCACAGCAAGCGCTTTACCACCTATGATTTGTGTTGGAGGATATTCGCAACTGAATGCCAATGCAACGGGTAGTATTGCCTATACTTACTCATGGACATCCATTCCTCCGGGATATACATCCAATCAGCAAAACCCTATAGTAACACCATTGCTTACAACTACTTACATTGTCCAAGTTTCAGGTAGCGGTTGTTCCGGTTCAGATTCTACCACTGTAGCTGTTAACCAATTGCCACTCACTCCAACCATCGGGGCCATGGGGGACACACTCTATTCAAGCGCTTCGTACGGGAACCAGTGGTATTTTAACGGTACAGCCATCTCCGGGGCTACAAACCAGATGCTGATCGTAACACAGGATGGCTATTACTCAGTACAAATTACTGATATCAATGGTTGTGCGTCTCAAATGTCTGCTTCCTACCATTATGTAGGACCACAAGGAATCCAGGAGCAAGAGAACACCAGTTTTGTTGTTTATCCAAATCCCACAACCGGGAAGATTACCTTTTCAGGCGATATGATAACCGGTAATTACAAGGCATCACTTTATAACACTTTTGGAAAATTATTAATTGAGGTGAAGAATTCAAATTCCCTATATTTGTCTATGATTGACAACGGCATCTATTTTCTTGTGGTAAATTCAGAAAATTCCGGAACCATCATCAGGAAAGTTATTCTATACATGACGACTTAATTAATACAGCATAATTTACGTAAGATTTCATTTGGGACTCCCCAGATAGTTAATTGTTCTTTGACATTATGTACAAGGCAGTCGAGTGATGGGAAATACTGGTTATGAGTGCGATTCCTTCTTG
>CAIYUC010000003.1 GCA_903929315.1 uncultured Bacteroidales bacterium | reverse complement strand
TATCTCAAAGCAACAGAAATTGAAGTTGGACTTCTTTTGAATTTCGGCAGAAATCCACAGTTTAAAAGAAAAATCTTCACAAATGATTTGAAAAAACTAAGATCCGTGTAAATCAGTTTAATCCGTGTCATCCGTGTTCTAACGAAATCTTATCAATCACCGCCAGAACACATACCATTTAAATAGGGTCTAGTCAAGTACAGCCTGATTAAAAACGGTTATTATTTGCATGAAAAAGATGTGTATAAAGAGTAGCCCTTAAGGGGAGGGCTGGGGAGAGGTCATTTAGGGGAGTGCCAGAGTGAAGTCATTAATCGGACAGAACTGAAAAGGTGATACAAAAAAATGAATTTATTTTTGTGTCCCTTTCCACAAGCTGATCCTGTCAGTGATATAAGTCTTATTTATTCCGGCACATCAAAATAAGAGTTAGCCATTATTGTAATAATATTCCAATCTTATTTAGAAACATTTTAACTTTGTAAAATAATTTACTTAAAACTATGATGAAAACCATGGAGTTTAAAACCAACCTCAAGTGTAATGGTTGTATTGAAAAGATCGCTCCTCAAATGAATGCGTTGGAAAGTATTGTTACCTGGGATGTCGACTTGACAAAACCGGTAAAAATTTTGAAAGTAGAATCAATGAGAGATGATGAATCGGAGATTATTTCTATTCTCAGGGAAAAAGGTTATACTTGTGAAAAAATTGCCTGAAGGTGGCATTTGTAAAGGAAATCTTTAAAGTCGAGGGAATGTCCTGCGCTTCCTGTGCAGTCAGCATACAAAGCATGCTTGGGACGCTGGATGGGGTAAAGGAAGTGAATGTGAACTATGCTGCTTCCAATGTATTGGTGAATTACGATCCCCGGAAAACAGATCCTGCCAGAATGGGGAAAGCAGTCGACAGCATTGGTTATAAACTCATTATTGATGGTGAACTGACGCCGGAAAAGGAAATCGCATCGGAACATCAATATTTGAATAAACTGCGGTTTAATCTGATCATGGCTTGCATACTATCAGTGCCAATCGTTCTCATCTCCATGGTCTTTCGCGCCACTTCTTATTCCAACTGGATCATGCTGTTCTTAACAATTCCTGTACTTTTTTGGTTCGGCAGGGGATTCTTTATCATTGCATTCAAAAGGGCGCGTCACTTCTCATCCAATATGGATACCCTGGTGGCATTGGGCACCGGGGTTGCATTTCTGTTCAGTACCTTTAATACAATTTTCCCTCAAGTTCTCCTTTCCCGCGGTTTAGAGCCACATGTTTATTTTGAGGCAGCGGCTGTTATTATCTGTTTTATTTCCTTGGGCCGTTTTCTGGAAGAAAGAGCAAAAACAAAGGCTTCATCCGCCATTAAAAAACTTATGACCCTGGAAGTGAAGAATGCACGTGTTATTCGTAATGGTCAGGAAATTGAAATGCCGGTCAATGAGATCGTCAAAGGAGATATTCTTATCATCCGCCCGGGTGAAAAGATACCGGTAGACGGAATTGTGACCGAAGGTAACAGTTATGTCGATGAAAGCATGATCACAGGAGAATCTGTTCCTGTGATAAAACGGAAAGATGAGCCTGTAATTGGGGCAACCGTGAATCAATCCGGCAGTTTGACGGTTGTTGCCGATAAAGTGGGAAGTGAAACGATGCTGGCCCAGATTATCCGGTTAGTGCAGGAAGCACAAGGAAGCAGGGCACCGGTCCAGCGATTGGTTGATAAAATTGCTTCCATTTTTGTACCTGTCGTTATCGGGATAGCTATATTAACCTTTATTACCTGGTTCTTTATTATTCCATTATCCGGTGTCCATTATCCGGTATCTTCCGCCTTTATAGCCTTTATCACCACCGTTTCCGTCCTGATTGTGGCTTGTCCCTGCGCACTTGGCCTGGCAACGCCTACTGCCCTGATGGTCGGTATCGGCAAAGCAGCAGAACAGGGTATTCTTATCAAGGATGCGCAAAGTCTTGAGACCGCCTGCAGGCTGGATGCCATTATCCTTGATAAAACAGGTACATTGACAAAAGGTAAACCGGGGGTGACAGAAATATTCTGGGATCCTGTAATTCATGATACCAACGGTATCATTTCCGCCATCGTGGCTATAGAAAGTAAGTCGGAACACCCGTTTGCCGGAGCATTAGTGGAGCATTTCACTTCGGAGCATCGTTCTTTGATGACTGTTGTGGGATTTGACAGCAGCACAGGGAAAGGGGTTTCAGCATTTTATGACAAGGAGGAATATCATATTGGCAGCAGAAGCTTCGTTGTTGAGCATGGGAGTAGTATTCCCGACGCATTGCTCATTACAGAAAGAAACATCCGGGAAAAATCAACTTCCGTCATTTATGTTTCCCGGAACCGGCAGATTGTTGCAATCATCGGTATTTCAGATGCGCTGAAGCCGTCATCGGTAAAAGCGGTAGCAGAGTTGCAGAAGCTGGGGTTACAGGTTCATATGCTTACCGGGGACAGTGTTTCCATTGCCTCACATATTGCACAGCAGGCGGGAATTGAAAGATTTAAATCGGAAGTCACGCCGGCTGATAAGGTTGAATATGTCAGGAGCCTGAAAGAAAAAGGGTACAAGGTTGCCATGGCTGGCGACGGGATCAATGATTCGCCAGCCCTCATGCTGGCTGATATCGGGATTGCCATGGGCAATGGAACGGACATTGCAATGGAAAGTGCCCAAATAACGCTGATCAAAGGAGATCTTGAAAAAATTGTGACTGCGATTAAATTATCGAAAGCAACTGTTAAAACCATCAGGCAGAATCTCTTCTGGGCATTTTTCTATAATGTGATCAGCATTCCTGTCGCTGCAGGAGTATTATTTCCCCTCACCGGGTTTCTGCTTAATCCAATGATCGCTGGTGCAGCCATGGCATTTAGTTCTGTAAGCGTG
This sequence comes from uncultured Bacteroidales bacterium, assembly GCA_903929315.1. Lineage (GTDB taxonomy): Bacteria > Bacteroidota > Bacteroidia > Bacteroidales > FEN-979 > CAIYUC01. Next base: position 12,199 of record CAIYUC010000003.1, on the reverse strand, counting down.
GTAACAAACAGTCTGAGACTTAAAGTTAGGAATTAAAAAAAACTTTTACTTTTGCGTTACTTTTCGGTTCATTCTTTTTCCGGATTAATGATGTGCTGATTATGACGAGTGATACCCTGCACCCTTTTGTAAGAAATGATAAATTCACTTATATTCTTTCCATCACAATCATTGGGGTATTCTTTTTTATTTTCGGGTTCGTTACATGGCTGAATGGTGTTCTGATCCCTTATTTACGCATTGCTTGTGAACTGAACTATTTTGAAGCCTATTTTGTAACATTCGCTTTTTATATCTCTTATTTCGTAATGGCGATTCCTTCAGCCTGGGTATTGAAACGCACAGGTTTTAAGAAAGGGATGGCTACAGGACTTTATATCATGGCCTTAGGTGCATTGATTTTTGTACCGGCAGCTTTAACAAGAACCTACGGGTTGTTTCTCACCGGTTTGTTCATTTTGGGTACCGGATTGGCGATCCTGCAGACAGCTTCCAATCCGTATATCACCATTCTCGGCCCTCATGAAAGTGCAGCAAAAAGGATCAGCATCATGGGTATCTGTAATAAAATAGCAGGAGTGATCAGTCCGCTGATACTGGGTATCATTGTCCTTAAAGATGCCAATATCTTTACGGCTCAGCTTAAAACAATGGATGTAGTACAGAAATCGGTATTGCTTGACCACCTTGCATCCAGGGTTATCATTCCCTACATCATTATGGCTTTGATATTGGTCGGTCTTGGGTTAATGGTTCGGTTTACCAATTTACCTGATATCGATACTGACCGGGAAGATGAAACACTCACTGTTGCCAATACCGGCAAATCTCATATTCTGCATTTCCCCCAGTTGGTACTTGGAGTAATAGCGCTGTTTCTGTATGTCGGTGTTGAAGTAATTGCAGGAGACACGATCATTCCTTACGGTCTTTCACAGGGCATCCCCCTGTCGGAAGCTAAAGTATTTACTTCTTATACCCTTACGGCGATGGTCATCGGGTATATCATAGGGATCATCCTGATCCCGAAATACCTGAAGCAGGAAACTGCACTCGGGATATCGGCGCTCCTGGGATTGGTCTTGAGTATCCTTGCGATCTCAACGGCCACAATGAATTATCAGCCATTCCTGCATGTGCAGATTACGAGTTTCAGCCTTACATTACCTTTTGATCTCTCTGTATTTTTTATTGCATTGCTTGGGTTGGCCAATGCGATCATGTGGCCGGCCATCTGGCCGCTTGCTATTGACGGTTTGGGAAGGTTCACCAAGATCGGTTCTTCGCTCCTGATCATGGCCATTGCTGGTGGAGCTTTGTTGCCCTTGCTTTACGGGAGGCTGGCAGATATGTTCAACCCGCATAAAGCGTACTGGATCATGATCCCTTGTTATATCGTGATCTGTTATTATGCCTTTGCAGGGCATAAAATCAGATCCTGGAAATAATAATTTTAATTATCCCTATGATACCTTCATTAGTAATACTGGCTGCGGGGATTGGCAGCCGATACGGTTCACTGAAACAGCTTGACAAAATCGGGCCTTCTGACGAAACAATCATTGACTATTCCATTTACGATGCCATACATGCTGGTTTTAATAAAGTTGTTTTTGTCATCCGGGAAAGTATTGAGAAGGAATTTAAGGAAGTTTTCATGAAGAGACTGAAAGGCAAAATCCCTATTGATTATGTATTACAGGAGTTAAAGACCCCGGATGGAATACCTTTCACAGGGGAGCGTACCAAACCATGGGGAACCGGTCATGCAGTTCTGATAACAGAAGAAAAGATCAAAGGGCCTTTTGCCGTGATCAATGCGGATGACTTTTATGGAAGATGCGGTTTCCAATTCCTGGTACGTTATTATGATAACTGGTCACCGGATTATGAAAATGACTATTGCATGGTAGGATATGAAATCGGGAAAACACTCTCTGACCACGGAGCCGTTTCAAGAGGTATCTGCAAAGCCGATCGTTTTTCCAACCTTGTTGAAGTCATTGAACAAACCCATATCGAAAAAAGACCACAGGGGATTGCTTATAAAAATGAATCCGGACAATTTCTGCGGATCCCTGAAGATACCATTGTTTCTATGAATTTCTGGGGTTTTGCACCTTCCATTTTCCGCTATCTGAAAATTGGTTTTAAGGAATTCATCGCTGAAAACGCCGGAAATCCCAAAGCGGAATTTTACATTCCTACAATGGTTAATACCCTGGTGAAATCCAAACGGGCCAGCGTAAAGATTTTAAATTGCCATGAGCATTGGATTGGTATGACATACAAACAGGACAAAAAACAGGTTAGTGCGAAGATCAGGGAATTGGTCGATAAGAAGATATATCCTGAAAACTTATGGAGATAAAATTCCTGTTTACCTATACCGGATTCCTATTGCCATCGTTATTATAAAAGAAAAAGTTACTTTTACCATATAAAATCAACTATCATGGATACTATTATTTCCTTTAAAAACCGGTTACGTGCCCCCCGGAGGTACTCGTATATGGCACTTTTTCTGCTAATAAACTTCATTTTTATCCAATCGGGACATTCGCAGGTGGTCAACGAAAGCACCAAGAAAAAAGTCAGCGTCGGCATTGGTGAATTCACCGATATCTGGATGAATATGCCGGCCGGTGTAAAAACCAGGACCATCAACCAGGGATTTACAATTCTGGGCACGTATAACATTCCTTTCGGGAAAAGCAATTTCAGCTTCGCCATTGGATTACAATTGACCATACACAATATGTATGGCAATTTCTACCTCAACGACTCTACCACGACTATGTTTAAAAAAATCCCCGATACGGTCTCTTATAAGAAAAGTAAATTGACTGTGGGCTATCTTGAAATACCTGTTGAATTCAGGTTTAAAAGTAAAAGCAAAGTAACTGTCGCTCTCGGTTTCAAAGGAGGAATCCTTCTTGACAGCGGCACCAAATATGTCGGTGATGGGATACTAAACACTTACAATTATAGAGTCAACTTAGCTGAAAAAACAAAGATAAAACTTTCAGGAATCAAGAACCTGGAACAATTTACCTACGGACCGACATTGCGTATCGGTTATAGCTGGATCAATGTGAATGCTTCTTATATGCTCTCAACGATTTTTAAACAGGGGAACAACGAACCGGAAATGTACCCCTTGTCATTAGGGATCGTGCTGATGCCCTTTTGATCAGACAAGGAAGAATAAGAAAAACATAATAGCTGCTCCCACAAGAAATCCCGAATAAATTTCGGAAGGCTTGTGGGAGTTTAATTTTAACCTGGCAAAACCGGTAATCCCTGAAACGAAAATTGCCAGGAGGAGAAAATAAACCATGTTCAAAGAAAGATTGAACGCTAACCCCAGTATCACTCCCGACATTCCTCCTATCCCCAGCATATGAAGGCTGATCTTCCGGTAAAAAGTGATGATCAAAGCTAAAATTGCGAGGAATGTGGCTCCCAGCATATAATAGCTGAAAACGGGAGAAATGCGGATCCCTTTCATTAAATAGTATGTCAGGTAATAAAAGATGGCGATTATGAGGATTGGATAAATCCGTTCTTCCCTGCTTTCAAGAAACAGCGAACGAACCAGTTTTTTTTTATACAGGAGGAAAATGAACAGTAGCGGAAACAGGATAGTAGTCAGGCAAATCACTCCCAGCAAGGTCAATTTAAAAGAAAAGGCAAGTCCCGGTGAAAAAAAAGTGTTAACGTTGAGCAGGAACAACAGGATATATAAGGGTATCAGAAGAGGATGAAAAAGGTACGAAATCACTCTGGCCAGTTTGGTTTCCATAATAGGATCGGTAAAATAAAACTCACAGCTCCTTGCGAAGTCTTGCAACAGGGATCATTAATTGTTCCCGGTATTTTGCAATGGTACGTCGTGCAATACTGTATCCCTTGTTTCGGAGGATATCAACCAGGTAATCATCGGTATAGGGGTTGGACTTATCTTCATTCTCAATACAATCCTGTAAGATTTTTTTGACTTCACGGGTGGATATTTCTTCCCCTTTTGTATTCTGCATGGATTCTGAGAAAAAGCTTTTCAGCTGGAATGTTCCGAAGGGGGTTTGAACATATTTACTATTCGCAACCCTTGATACTGTTGAAATATCCAGGTTAATGACCGAAGCAATGTCTTTCAGGATCATGGGTTTCAGCATAGTTTCATCCCCCGAAAGAAAATAATCTTTCTGGTAATCCATGATTGCCTTCATGGTAATATAAAGGGTGTCCTGGCGTTGTTTTATGGCATCAATAAAGCCTCTGGCAGCATCCAGCTTTTGCCTGATAAATACCATGGCTGCCTTATCGGCGCTGGTGACTTTTTTATTCGCGGAAGAATAACCCTTTAATATCTCCAGGTATTGCCTGTTTAACATAAGTTCCGGGGCATTTCGGGAATTCAGGGTAAGCTCAAGATCACCGTCAAAATTGGTGATAAGAAAGTCCGGAACGATATAATTATTTTCTTTTGAAACTTCACTTATTATAACACCGGGTTTTGGATTTAATTTCTGGATTTCTTCTATAGCTTTTTTAAGCTCAGGCTCTGTAATTTTAGCTTTTAAAAGGATCTTGTCAAAGTGCTTTTTAGAAAATTCTGTAAAATAATCCTTCAGGATAACATTTGCCAGCTCTAAAGCCGGTGTTTTCCTTTGTTTACGTTCAACCTGAAGGATCAAACATTCCTGGAGATTACGGGCTCCTATACCCGGAGGATCAAATTCCTGTATGATTGTCAGAACGGCCTGTACTTCATCCGGTGTTGCCTCTATATTTTGGTTAAAAGCAAGATCGTCTGCCAGGGCATTGACCTCGCGCTCCAGGTACCCGGAATCATCAAGGTTGCCAATAATTGTGGAAGCAATGATGTGTTTTTTATCATCCAGCTTATACATACCGAGCTGGTTGATTAAATAATCCTGGAAGCTGGTTCCCGAAACCACGGGAATTTCACGAGCTTCTTCATCAGGACTTTTATTATCTGCGATAAGCTTATACTCCGGTATTTCGTCTTCTTCCATGAAGTCTTCCAGCGTAAAATCATCGTTCTCATTAACAGTGATATCCGGTGGAACTTCAATGAATTCGTCCTCATCCGATTCGATTGAATCCGGACTGGTATCATCTACTATCAGGTCTTTTTCTTCATCCTCAGAGTTCATCTCCTCAAGCGCCGGATTTTCTTCTATTTCCTGTTTAATGCGTTGCTCAAGAGCAAGTAACGGTTCCTGAAGAAGCCTCATGACGAGCACTTGTTGAGGGGATAATCGCTGTAATAACCGTTGCTGAAGTTTTTGGTTAAGCATGAAAACTTTGAGGTTTATTTATATTCATCCAATGACAAATATAATAATAATCTCAAAATATTATTTCTGAAATCGGGAAAAAAATCCATCTGGTCGGTCAGGATCCCTCATTCGTCTATTTCCTGCCCGGTGAATGCAGCTTTTGGTTATTTTTGCAAGCGACTTAATAAAAATGAATAAACCTGGATTATCCCAAACCCGATTCTTTTCTGTCCTGATCCATATCCTGATCTGGGCGGCATTTATTTTCATCCCCCTGCTATTCATGGAGACATACGAGGGGAGACAGCGATTCATGATTTTCGGATGGTCCATGCTGCTCTTCATGGCGGGATATTTCTATCTGAATTACCTCGTCCTGATCCCCCGGTTCCTTTTGAAAAAAAAACTATTTAACTATGTAATATTCCTGGTAGCAGGACTTTTAATCATTAGTGGTTTGAATGTTTTTTATAGTACCATCATTCACCAATTTTTTATTCCCAATATTCATCATCATAACCCGCTGCATTATTCTTTAATGACAATCTACCCGGCCATCCTCGCTTTTGGTCTGAGTACCGGCATCAGGATCACCGACGAATGGTTCAAAAATGAAAGACAGAAAAAGGAAATGGAAAATGAGAAACTGACCTCTGAACTCGCCTTCCTTAAATCGCAGGTAAATCCTCATTTTCTGTTCAACATTCTGAATAATATCTGTTCGCTGGCACGCAAGAAATCGGATGATACCGAAAATGCAATTATTAAACTGTCGCAACTCATGCGGTATATGCTGTTTGAGTCGAAAGATGAAAAAGTCAGCCTGGAAAAAGAAGTAGAATATCTCCAGAATTACATTGAACTTCAAAGGATGAGGATCTCCGGTAAGGTACAGATTAATTTCACGGTCGAAGGGCCTGTCGGTCAACTGATGATAGAACCGATGCTCCTGATCCCTTTTGTAGAAAATGCATTTAAACACGGAATCAGTTATATCGGAGATTCAGGGATTGATATTATCATGAAAGTCACGAATAAGGAATTAAATTTCAGTGTTGAGAATAGTATCATCAGAAGAGGGAATGAGACCATTCCTTCCGAAACAGGGGTCGGCCTGAAGAATGTTTTGCGAAGACTTGAGTTGCTTTATCCCGGAAGGCATGAAATATCAATAAACGATCATGATTTGAAATACAAGGTATTATTGAAAATTAACTTTTGATTATGATTCGCTGCCTTGCAATAGATGATGAATCATTGGCATTAGACCTGCTGGAAGATAATATCCGGAAAGTTCCTTTCCTTGAACTTGTTAAGAAATGCAGGAGCGCTTTTGAAGCAATTGAGATGTTACGGCAGGAAAAAATTGATCTGATTTTTCTTGATATACAGATGCCCGATGTTTCAGGCATTCAGTTCCTGAAAAGTTTAACTAAAAAACCCCCGGTGATCTTTACAACTGCCTTTGAAAAATATGCGTTGGAGGGATATGAGCTGGATGTGATCGATTATCTTCTGAAACCTTTTTCATTTGAGCGTTTCCTGAAAGGAGTGAACAAGGCCCAGGAATATCTGAATCTGACGGAGAAATCAGGTCTCCCTGCGTCTGTTGAAGGAACCAATGGTGCAAGCAATTACCTTTTCGTAAAAACAGATTACAAACTGGTTAAAATTGACGTTAAGGAAATCGTCTATATCGAGGGTCTGAAAGATTATATCAAGATCTATATGACAACCGCCGAAAGACCGGTTATCACCCTGCTCACCATGAAAGCAATGGAAGAGAAACTTTCCCCCCGTGAATTTGTCAGGGTTCATCGTTCCTATATTATAGCGATACACCAGGTGCAATTTATTCAGCGAAACACCGTTCACATAGGCAATAAGGAAATACCTGTCAGTGAGCATTATAAGGATAATTTATATAAAATTATCAACAAGACTAAAATGATGGAGTGATTATGGTAAAACGATTCTGCAGTATTGTTCTGGTTTTATTATCTGTTCAGGTTGTCCGGGCTCAAAAGAGCGTTTGGACATTCCAAGAATGCCTGGATACGGCAATTCAGCGAAATATCTCTGTTAATCAAACCCGGTTAAGCAATGAGATCAATAAAATCGACCTTAAACAATCGAAGGCAAACAGGATCCCGGGCCTTAGTGCAAATGCCAATGAAGGGTTAAGTTTCGGCAGGAGCATCGATCCTACCACAAATCAATACGTCCAGGAAGACTACAACTCAACATCTTTTTCTGTCAACGGTAACATAAATCTTTTCAATGGATTTCAGAATAACAGGACCATCTTGCAGAATAAACTGAACATGGATGCAGGTATGTCCGATATCGAAAAAGCGAAAAATGATGTGATACTGAATATTACTACTGCCTATCTTCAGGTGCTTCTTTCCTATGAAATCCTGGATGCGTCAAAAAGTCAGGCCCAATCTACACTTACGCAGGTAGACCGGACACAAAAGATGGTCTCTGCCGGTAAAGTACCGGAACTTAACCTGTACCAGATCCAATCGCAGCTTGCCACGGATAACCTTTCGGTTGTGAATGCCCAGAGTAATCTTGACCTTGCCAGGGTAACCCTTATGCAGCTTATGGAAGTTCCTGTCGTGGATAGTTTCGACGTAGTAAAACCCGATTTATCCGAGCCATCAGGAGCGCTCTTACAATCCAATACAGATATTTACAAGAAAGCATTGGCTATCATGCCTGAGATCGCCAGTGCCTCCATCAGAACCAACAGTGCCCTGCTGGGCATCAAAATATACGAGGGAGCACGGTGGCCAAAACTGAACCTGAATGCGGGAGTGAACTCAGATTACGTCTCAAGGGCCAGCAAGGGAACTTTTCAGAACCCGGAACCTTATCCTTTCCAGGAACAGGTTTGGGATAATCTGAGCCAGAGCATCGGGCTCAGCCTTGCCATCCCGATTTACAGCAATCGCCAGATCAAAAGCAATATCGAACGGGCAAAGATCAACGCGTTAACCACCCAACTGAACGAACAGAATACCAGGAACCTGCTTAGAAAGGCCATCGAACAAGCATATACAGACCTGAGGAATTCGTTAAAAAAGTATGAAGCAACCAAAGATCAATATACAGCAGCTGAGGTATCTTATAAAGGCATTGAAAAAAAATACAATGTAGGAATGGTAACAGCCATTGATTTTCTGGTTGAAAAGAACAATTTTGCCCAGGCCCAGTCAAATGTGATCCAGTCAAAGTATAATTATATCTTCAAATCGAAAGTCCTGGATTTTTACCAGGGTAATACAATTAAATTATAATTAATAAGCATAAGATAAATAGAGATAAGGAAAGATGAAAAAGAAACTTCTGATCATTGGAGGCATTCTTGTAATAGTTGCCGTTGGCGTTTATTTCCTGGTACGGAGCAAAGAAGCCAAATCAATCGAATGGCGGACCGCAAAAGTAGAAAAAGGAGATTTAGAGATCATCGTAACGGCCACCGGGACATTAAGTGCAGATACGACGGTCCAGGTTGGTACACAGGTATCAGGTGTCATTTCCAAAATATTTGTGGATTTCAATTCTGTTGTGAAAAAAGGACAAAAAATTGCGATTATTGATACCACTTTTCTTGCAGCAGCCTTAGTCGATGCTCAGGCAACCCTTTTTAGGGCCACTGTACAGGTAGATTTGACAAAACGTACGTTTGATCGCACGAATGAGTTGTTTAAGGAAAAGGTAATGGCACAGGCAGACTATGACCAGGCTTATTCCGATTATCAGACTGCCCTGGGCAATGCCAGGTCGGCACAAGCTTCCCTGGACCGGGCAAAAATCAACCTTAAATATGCTACGATCATCGCACCTGTTTCAGGCGTGGTAGTTTCCCGCGCAGTAGATGTTGGCCAAACTGTTGCAGCCAGCTTCAGCACTCCTACTTTATTCTCCATCGCAAATGACCTGACAAAGATGCAGGTACAAGCCAATGTTGATGAAGCGGATATCGGGAAAATCTTAAACGGGCAGGATGTTACATTCACTGTCGATGCATATGAAGATCGGACCTTCAATGGAAAAGTCAGCCAGATCAGGCTTCAACCAACGGTCACGCAGAATGTGGTCAATTATACGGTTATCATCAACGTCCCCAATCCTGACCTGAAGCTCTTACCGGGTATGACCGCAAATATCACCGTGCATGTCCAGGGAGCAAAGGATGTTCTGAAGCTGCCGTCAAGCGCTTTACGGTTCAATCCTTCACAGGAAATAATTGACAAAATGATGAAACTCTGGCCCGATTCGATCAAGCAAAAAATGGGGAAATGGATGGCACATAAGGGACAAGGTGGAACGAGCGGACAAACCGGACAAGGTGCACAAACCGGACAAAGTGCACAAAGCGGACAGGCGGACAGGCGGACGAGCGGACAAAGTGGAACAAGCGGACAAGGTGGAACAAGCGGACAAGCGGACAGGCGGACGAGCGGACAAGGTGGACAAGGTGGACAAAGCGGACAACAAGGAATGAAAGAAAAGAGAACCTCAGGGTTTATCTGGTTGAAACAAGGCGAAGTATTGATTCCCCAACGGGTCAGATTAGGTTTATCGGATGGCAGCTATACAGAAGTTTCGGGAAATATAAACGAAGGAGACGAGATCGTTATCGGGGTCGTTAATCTGCAGGGCAGCGCCAGTAGCGCAGCAACACAGCAAACCAGTCCCTTCCAGATGCGTCCACCAGCAGGCAGAGGAGGCCGGTAATATGTCGGAAGTAATCATATCCATTAAAAATCTTGTGAAGATCTATAAGATGGGAGATATGGAAGTTCATGCCCTTCGCGGGGTCGATCTTGAGATCCGGAATGACGACTTTGTTGCCATTATGGGCAAGAGCGGATCAGGGAAGTCAACTTTTATGAATATCATTGGGTGTCTTGATGTGCCGACAAAAGGAGAATATTGGCTTGATGGGGTAGATATACGGAAGATGAACAAAGACCAGCTGGCTAATCTGAGAAATAAAAAAATCGGCTTTGTTTTTCAATCCTTTAATCTTCTTTCACGAACCTCCGCACTCGAGAATGTTGAGCTTCCATTGATGTATACGACCAATATCAGTTCCAAACAGATGCAGGAAAGGGCGATGAAGGCGCTTGAATCGGTCGGGTTGGTCAACCGGGCGCATCATTTCCCAAACCAGCTTTCCGGAGGCGAGCAACAACGCGTTGCCATCGCCCGTGCCCTGGTGAATGATCCCGTGGTCATTCTCGCCGATGAACCGACAGGAAATCTCGATACACGGACCAGTGTGGAAGTCATGGATATTTTCCAGGAATTGAACCGTAACGGGATCACGGTTGTGATCGTTACGCATGAACCGGATATCGCATCTTATACAAAAACCAATGTGATTTTCCGGGATGGGAAAATACAGAAATCGGTTCCTGTTGAAAACCAGAAAACAGCGAAAGAAGAACTTAAAAATTTGCCCGTAATTGCAGAGGAGGATGCCTTATGAAAGTGATGAATTTATTAAAAGCAGCCTTACGCTCGCTTGCAAAGAATAAAATGAGGACGTTCCTGACAATGCTTGGGATCATCATCGGTGTGGCATCTGTTATCGCGATGCTGGCAATAGGTCAGGGATCCCGTGAAAGCATCCAGGCGCAGATCGCAAGTTTGGGAACCAACCTGCTAACCGTTTACCCTTCGGCCAGCAACACTGGTGGAGTGAGATTGGAAGCCGGATCTTCCGTACGACTTACCCTGGATGATTATAAAACCATTCCTGCCCGTTGTCCCGCTGTGTTGTATTCGACACCACTTGTCCGTACCAGCGGACAACTGGTAGCCGGTTCACAAAACTGGCGAACATCCGTCTATGGCGTCTACCCCGATTATTTTCCCATCCGCAACCTGGCCATGGAAAGCGGTAATTTCTGGGGCATGAATGATGACAAAAGTGCTTCCAAGTTATGCGTGGTAGGACATACCGTTGCCACTAACTTATTCGGGGAAGGTGTGGATCCGGTAGGGCGAACGCTCAGGATCAATAAAGTGCCATTTAAGATCATCGGACTGATCGTTGCGAAAGGACAAAATGCATGGGGACAGGATCAGGATGATATCGTAATTGCCCCATTTTCTACTGTACAGGAACGAATGATGACCATTACTTATATCAACAGTATAATGGTTTCTGCACGAAGTGAACAGATGATCCCGGAAGCTACGGATGAGATCACGCAGGTGCTTAAAGAAAGGCATCACCTCGGACCCTCCGAAGATCCTGATTTTACCATCCGTTCCCAATCGGATATCTCCAGCGCGGCTACGGCCACCTCACAGGTATTAACCATCCTGCTTGCCAGCATTGCCAGTATTTCCCTGTTGGTGGGTGGGATTGGAATCATGAACATCATGCTGGTTTCCGTAACGGAGCGTACACGTGAGATCGGTATCCGGATGGGAGTGGGCGCCCGCGGAAGAGATGTGCTCCTTCAGTTCCTGATCGAAGCCCTTATGATCAGCCTGATCGGGGGTTTAATCGGTATCAGTCTTGGCTTACTAACTTCAAAGATCCTTGCCGGCGTTATGAAATGGCCGATCACCATAACCATTGAATCAATCTTTTTATCATTCGTATTTTCTACCGCCATCGGGATCTTTTTCGGCTGGTACCCGGCACGAAAAGCAGCCAACCTCAACCCAATCGATGCTTTGCGGTACGAATAATCGAATTTAAAAAACTCACCCCCTTAGTGGGGCTGTCTAATAAGTATGGCAGATGATAATTTTTCCTTCTTTGTGTGCTTTGTGCAATCTTGGTGTTCATTGTGGTTCAGTGCTTTAAGAATTAACCACAAAGGCCACAACGTTTTTCACAATGGTCACAAAGACTT
>CAIYUC010000002.1 GCA_903929315.1 uncultured Bacteroidales bacterium | reverse complement strand
TTTTCTCGCAGATTTCCGCAGATTAATCGCAGATTTTCGCAGAATATTGAAAACAAGAGTTTTAACTTTGCGTGACTCTGCGTTTAACTCAGCGAAACTCAGCGAGAAACATTAACTTTCCAACTTATTAGACAACCCCACGGGGGTTGAGGTGATAAAATTAAAACCGAAAATATATAAATGAATTGGTTTCAAACTTTCCGAAATAACATATCAATAAAACCAGCAGATAATAGGCTCCCCATCTTACCGTCAACGGCAGCCTGGAAAATGTTTTCCCAGAAGCATGATCCCGGAAATAATATTCAATAAATACAATGCAGGGGATCAGGACCAGCACAAATCCTACTTCAGGAATAGTAAGACCCTGCTGACCGATAATACCTTGCAAAGAACGAAGGGCTGTAATCCCCGAATCATGGTCCCAACCGGAGAAGAGCCGGGAAACAATCTGAAAGGCAGTCCCAAGGTCGGCGGCCCGGAAGAAAACCCATGCAAAACAAACCAGCAGAAAGGTTATGATAACCTGCACGACATTATATGCTGTTTTGTATGCAATGAATCCGGTTTCCCTGTAAAAAAGTTTCTTCGGTTTTTCAGTCAGTGAACCAACAACAAGGTAAACAGCAAATAAACCGCCCCAGGCAATAAAATTCCAACCCACACCGTGCCAGAGACCACATAAGAGAAAAGTAACAGAGATCGCAATGGAATAAAGATATTTTTCTGTGGAGATCCCGGCATACTTTTCTTTTCTCATCCGGGATGAAAGATAATATGCCAGCGGGAGAAAGATGTAATCCCTCAGCCATTTGGATAAGGTGATGTGCCAACGGGTCCAGAATTCCTTTACGGATTTTGAAAGATAAGGGTTATTGAAATTTTTGCTCAGGTTGAAGCCAAGGATCTTAGCTGCGCCGCGGGCAATATCAATATACCCTGAAAAATCCATGTAGATCTGGAATGCATACAGCAGCGTCGCTATAACCAGCAAAGGGCCATGCCAATTCAGCTTATTGTCATAAACAGTATTAATTATGCCGGATAACTGATCTGCAATCACCAGTTTTTTAAAATAGCCCCATAGCATCAGCCGGATTCCGTTCGTTACTTCGCTATAAGTAAAAATATGTTTTTCGCGCAGTTGGGGAAGAAAATGTTGTGGTCTTTCAATGGGACCCTGGATCAACTTCGGGAAAAAAGACAGGTAACAGGCGAAATAACCCAGATGCTTTTCAGCCGGGACCCTTTTTCTTTTTATTTCTATAAGATAGCTGATGTTCGTGAACGTATAGAAAGAGATCCCAAGTGGCACGATAATCCTGATCATGACCGGATCCGCGGCCTGGGAAAGAGGAGAATAACCTGAAATGATCTCCCATAGTAAATTAGCGTACCTGAATACGGCAAGCAAAAGCAGGTTTAGGACTATCCCCAGGATCATGACCTGCTTTCTTCCAGCATTCTGATCGTAATGATCAACCCAAATTCCCAAAAACCAATTCAGAAGAATACTAACAACAAGGACAATAGTATATACCGGTAACGAGAACAGATAAAAAACCAGGGAAGCCGCCAGGAGCAATATCCAGCGTATCCTGTGCGGAATTGTATAATAAATACCGGTTACCAGGCAGAAAAAAATGAGAAAATTCAGAGAAGTAAAAAGCATTGCTGGTAGCGATAATATGCAATCAAAATTAAAATATTTTTCAATTCCAGCAGTGGCGGATTTAGTATCAATGCAGGGGCGGGTTCCGAATCCGCCCCTGTTTTATTCTGACGAATTATTCTTTTATGATCTTCCCGGTTTTTTCTCCTCCGGTTTTATTTATTATTTTATAAAGATAGATCCCTTTTGCCAGCTGTTCAGTGTTCAGGGTAACTGAATTGGTAAAGGATTGATGCAAAAGTTCTCTTGAAGTGATATCATATAAAATGATCTCGAGGGATTCGTTGGTATTATTATTGATTGTAAGTTTATCAGCAACCGGATTGGGGTAAACAGTAACACCCTGTAACGCAGTATATTCATTTACAGAAAGTGGTGAGCCGGTAGCACAGCTTGCCATATCTGCATAAACATTTGTTACAGGCATAGGGATGGGAGTTCCTGCAGTGGCTGATCCTGGCGTAATGGTAATGGGCAATACTGTGTTTGGATGATCGGCATTGCTCGCTCCTAATCCTACATAAAGTTTGCTATGTAATAAAAAGCAACCATACCCATTCAAGGTATTGTAAGACAAAGGATACTGTTTAAGCAATTGCCCTTCCGGTGAAACAACATTTAAAGTATCGGATTCCAATTTATTATTATTGCGGCCGGTTAAAAACCAAACATTCCCGGTACTGTCCACCGCAAGATCAGCAACCGTTATTGTTATAGAGTCATGTAAACTATATACAGTCGTAATACCTGAACCATTATACTTCACGATTGCTTTAGCTGTGAATGATGTGTCATACATTATATAATAAAGATAATTTCCGTTGCCTCCGCAACTCATAATATAATTTGGCGATACTGTAAGCGTAGTTGAAACCCCGGAACCATTATAATAAACCGGTTGGTTAAAATTTTGTGTTGAATAAAAAGTCGGGCTGAATCCTCCCCCATTAAGGTTATTGCAGTAAGCAAGATTAAGATCAAACACTCCGGGGATTACCGTTGTCCCGATTTTTGTTATCACGCCTGCGTCAAGTGTAAACAAATCTATGCCTGTCGAAGCGATTGCCCAGAAAGAATTGGCAGTGCAAGGTATGCCGGAAGCAGATGTATAACTGATCAGATTGTCTACCTGGGTTGCCAAAGCAGGTTCATCACCAGTCATCTTTGTAAAGCTATTGGTTAAAGGATTAAACTGGCTGAATGCCGGCATTGCACACAGAATAAGGATTATAAACAGTATTGTGGTAAAAAGATTCGTTTTCATATCATATACAATTTAGGTTTAACTTTCCCTTAAGGATTGTTTACAAAATTAGCTCATTATCCGGGAGTATTAAACTGGAGCGAATTTTATTGTCGAATAACATAGCGTTGCAATCATATGAGGCGAAGCCACATGGGTGTCATGCGTCACGGCTTTCTCTCTCTTAAAAAAGTCTATAAATTATTTGCAGGATTCAGGAAATTTTCTTAATTTTATCGGACTAAAATATATGCTATATTATTCATATATAATCAAACCAATTATATGAAAAAAATTATACTCTTCGGAATAGCAACGTTCATGGCTATGGGGTTATATTCCAATCCAAATCCGCCCCCGGAAGTCCATATCAATGAATTTAGGTTTATAAACCTATCATACAACTGGCAAATTGAGCTAATTTTCATTTATAGCGATATTTCCTCATTCGATAGTATTACCGTGCAATCCCTTTCCGGTGTGGCCAGGGTGACCCATTTTTACTTTGGTTACGAATATTATTTCCCTGATTGGGATCTTGCTCATCCTGTTATCATTAATCCAAACGGGGATGTGATTACGGTCACGGCTTATCACCCAATTTTTGGAGGAATAAGTTGTAGTATTGCATTCGGAAATGTTTCAGATCCTTATTTAACTGCACCATTAATTGGCCAGTCGATCGAACGGTTTGAACCCACAAACTTCATCTATCCGTATCGGGAATTCTTCTCGATAGCCAACGATCCTACAGTGGGTTATCCCAATGATACGACCGGAACATCAGGTACTATGCAGGGGACTATTTATGATCTTTATGGACAACCTGTGCCCAACCAGGCATTTTATATGGATCGCCCGTTTACAACAGATGCTACAGGACATTATTCAACAAGGATCTTTTCCAGGATATGTTCTTGGGATACCATTTGTTATGAGAAATGGCCCGGCCATTTTTCACCGGTAAAAATCACTCCTGTATCTTACACTATGGTACCCGATTCATTAATAGTCAGGGATATACATCTGCTTACCGCATTACTTGTGGGTGTTCCTCCTGAGCCTAAGAAAACAGGATCCGCATTAAGTATATTTCCGAACCCTGTTACCAATGCGATCATGGTATCATATAATACCGAACTCTCGGCAACCACAGGTGATATGCATATCGATATCTACGATATACTTGGGAAAAAGATGCTGACAAAAGATCTGGAAAATCGACTTGGTGTAGTGAGCATTCCGGCTGATCTGATGAACGGGATGTATATTGCTATCCTTACCGGTGACGGAAAAATCATCGGTTCAACCCGTTTTATTGTCAATTCAGCCGAATGAGTTTATTGTTTCTCTCTTATCTTACTGTCTTCTGCTTTCAGGTACAGGAAAGGCCTCCGGTATCGTTCACGGAGGAATACATTGAATTCCGTCTCAGGAAAACTACATTTACCGTTAATGGGAATTATTTCTTTGTCAACAACACCGCAAATTATGTTTCAAAAAAGATAAGCTATCCATTTCCTGTGCCAATGACAGAGATAGATTCTGTTCATATTTTCGATAATACACAAGGACGATTCCTCGGATTTGAGAAATTGCGAAAGGAGGTGGTTTTTCGTATCACTATACCGCCGAATGATACAGTTAAGCTGAATATTTTTTATGAACAGAAGGGTGTAAAAGATACTGTAAAGTACATCCTGACCACCACGAAAAACTGGGGAGAATCCCTGAAGAAGGCCGAATATACTTTTGAAACCGAAAAAGTAAGAAAGATCAAGTCTTTCAGTTATACACCCGATCAAACCTCCTATTCAGGAAATAATCAAAAGTATTTCTGGAGCCGGAAAGATTTCCTTCCGGAGACAGATTTCATTGTGGTTTTCAAAAAATATTGAACCATATAGAGATCATTAAAATATAACTTTTTTATCTTTAGTTTCCTAAAAAACCATGGCATATGAGATCTGTTTTAATTCTTTCCGCATTGACATTCGCATTTGCTTTCATGTCGAATGCACAAACGGTTTATGTTGATATCAATAACAACACCGGTATTGAAGACGGAACGGAAGCTCATCCGTTCAATACGATCAAAGAAGGCATCACGGCAGCTTCCCCGGGAAATACCGTTTTTATCAAGGAGGGCACTTATTTACCCGATTCGGGGTGGAGTGGAAATGATCATTGTCTTTATCTCAAAGCCGGTAAAACTTTTGGGAGAAGGAACCGATAAAACCATTGTTGACGGGATCATCGTAGATATGGATGTCAGCAACCTTGCGATCGGACTTAAAAAACTCAGGTTTAACGAGTTTATATTCGGAAGGGGAACAATTGCCGGTCCTTTTAATGAACAAAATATAATAGAGGAATGCAGTACTACCCATATCCAACTTGCGCATGGGTCGGGAATTCCGGTAAATGATACAACACCCGGACCAATATATTCATTCCTGATCCGGAATAATGATCTGGGAACCGGTGGATCTATGGAATTTTTCCAGGGACAAGGGGCCGCAATCAATATGGAATAGAAGATGAGATCATTGAAAACAATATTATTACCGGTACAGATACATCATCCATCCTTGCAGATGAAGACGAAAAGGCAGGGATATTGTTGGACGTATCTGGTTGGATAAGATCTTGTTAACGAGTAATGAATATTAACAGAAGCTATAAGGAATGTCTCCAGACACCCTGTCCATCAGTTCCGACAAACAGCCACGGACCATTTACAGCCACACATATGGCCCGTGTTTTGGCCGGTAATCCATCATTGACCGGGAACCAAGAGCTTCCCTGGTCCCTCGACATAAACACGCCATTCTCAGATGCAGCAGCAAAAAGATCGCTTCCATGCGTTGCCAGGCTATAGATCACTTTGCCATAGAGTTCACTACCTGCAAGTCCCCAGGTGTGGCCATTATCTCCTGAAGAGTATACCCCTCCTAAAGTAGAAATGAAAAGCCGCAGTCCGTTCTGGGCAATAGAAGTAATTGCCGTGACCGCAGGCAGGCCGGTGTTCAGGGAAGTCCATGTCTGGCCGTTATCTGAAGAAAATAAAAGCCCCCCGCAGAATGTTCCTGCATAAATACCATTACTGTTAATAAAAAAATACATCGCATAAAAGTTGTCATCAGTAGGTAATGTTGCATGCCTCCAGCTTTCGCCTCCATCGTGAGAAACAAATATGCCGGTAGAATACGTTCCTGCAAATAAATTAGTTCCACTACCGGCAACACATACTACATTATTATAAGGATCCATCGGAGGGATCCCCTGGCTTTTTTTCGTCCATGTCAGCCCACGATCGGCGGAAACAAATACACCGCTATCGGTTGCCGCCAGAATATCTGTGCCATTCCAGGAAATCGAACCTACATTTTCGGTCGGTAATCCTCCCAGCAGGAAATTCCAATTCTCTCCATAATCCGGTGTCATGAAAATTCCGCTACTCATTTGGGATGCACAAGCAAATACATCGGATCCGTTGCTGGAGAATGAATGAACATAGGTTACCGGTAATCCAATAGCATTCCAGTTTAGTCCGCTGTTCGATGACATGTAAACCCCACTGGATGTTCCTGCAAGGAAGGTCGGATCAATTATGGCCAGGGATTCAATGCGTTGATCAACCAGTCCGTTAACACACTTTACCCAACTGATTCCCGCATCTTTGGAGCAGAGGACTCCGTAATATCCACCAGCCAGGATGGTAAAGCCGCTTATTGCAATGTGAGCGATCACAATATCATGAAACAAAGCATTACTGATAATTGACCATGACTCACCATGATCGCCCGAGACAAACAAACCATCACTCGTACCTGCATAGACCTTATTTCCATTAACCTCCAAAGAAAAAACTTGAAGGTTTGATAATCCATTATTCGAAAGGGCATAAGTCTGTCCGTTATCCGTCGATTTATAGACACCATTGACATCTGAAGCTACAAAAATATCCTGGTCCAGGATCGTTGCTCCCCTGACATAGTAATCCGGAACTTGTGCCTGGCACTGATTCCAGGTTATTCCGTTATCATTGGAAAGAAATAACGTACCATAAACATCAGCACAAATAACAATTCTGTTTCCGTTCCATGCCATGGTCAGAATATTAGATATAGGCTCATCATTACTTAATTGTATCCACGTATGTCCGTTATCTGTTGAACGGTATACGCCATCTCCTGCTGCCAGTATGGTATCATTATGGATGAGCGTAACTGATATAGATGACCAGATCGAAATGCCGCTGGTTACCTCGGTCCAGCTTTTACCCAAATCATGCGAGATGTACATATTTCCGGTACCGGCATAAATTGTATTCCCGGTGATGGCAACACTTGTAATATCCCCGTTGCACGGGCCGTTCGTTTGCTGCCAGCTTCCTGCCAGGATTCCCTGGCTATTGTTCCCGGAGTTGGTTTTCTTGCAGGAAGTGAAAACAATCACTGAAAGTGCAAGTAAAAAACTTAAGGAGCATGAAATGAATTTCATTTGGGAACTATTTCAAGCAAATATAAACAAAATGGGTTACATTCAACTTCGACTCTTCTGCAGGTAAAGCATTTAGAAGAGGATTATTATAATCATTATTAAAATTAGAAAGGTTATATCCTATTCTTTGATTCTTCATAAAAAATATACGCCAGGAAATCTTGCATAGGCTGTTTCCACATTGAAACTGTATATTATGTAATTAATGGAAGCGCGCGCCTCTTCTAATTATTGCTCACAATTGTAAATTTCAGTTCTAAAGTACCCTATGATTTGTCAGATACCTATATTAACCGGAACAATTACCTTGAATGTTAAACGAGAAAAATTGAAACAAGAATGAGCAGGAGATAGAAAATCGGCAATCCTATGATGCAATAAAAAAGTATCAGAAGGAAGAATTTTCTCAGGGTTTTTCCAATTGTTTCAGTGTAGTTCCTTTTGATGGCGAAGAACAAATAAACCAGGGAAATTGTGATCAGGATCACCATTTTTACCGGTACAATAAATTCAATAATTAATATGGCTATCATTAACAGAAACACAAATGCATGCGTGTGCAAAGAAAATATAAGGTGTTCATAATAAAGGCGTTTACTTCTAAAATACAATAATTTAAGCAGCAGGGCAAAGACAGGAATCAGAAGAAATATCATTTTAGAAGCCGTGTGTTCCAGAACGGTACTAAATGATTGTTGCGAATAAATAAGGATCTTAAAGGCTTGTCGCATCATTAGCTTTTCAGCCCAGTTTTCATTTGCATAATTTTTATCAACATACTTCTTTAACCCGGCACTGTCGATTTCCCTTCTAATTGAATCCCGGCCTGCCATACTTACCGGTATTCCCTTCAACGTAAACTTATATGGTTTACTATCGGATGCCTTTCGCTGGATGTTTGACGGATAGGTTTTATTAACCTGGTC
Source organism: uncultured Bacteroidales bacterium (assembly GCA_903929315.1). GTDB lineage: Bacteria > Bacteroidota > Bacteroidia > Bacteroidales > FEN-979 > CAIYUC01. The sequence goes on along the minus strand of CAIYUC010000002.1, from coordinate 94,059 downwards.
CTGATCATTTTTTGTTTCCCGGCTCAGGGGTAACAGGAGAAAATAGATAATACTGATCACCAGGAACAATCTGAATGGTTCAACATAGGTTTTTCGTTTACCCTTCATATATTCCAGTGTCAGTTTTCCGGGTTTGAAAATGAGTGGAAAAATGGTTTTGAAGAATTTGGAATCGAAATGGAAATAATCAAGGAACGATTCTCCGATCATCCGGGTGAACGACATATCTTCCCTTTCAAGTCGTTTCTGCCCGCATTTTGGGCAGAATAAATCATTGCTCCACAAATAAGTACCGCAGTTCAGGCACGGTCCTGGAGTGTGGTGCGGACTTGACTTTGCCGGTCGGACTGATTTTCTTCTGATAAGGCTTTTCACTTGCCAAATGTAAGAAATTCGGAATTATCAAAAATTTCGGAAAATAAAAAAATCCCCACCGGAAATGGTGAGGATTAATTAATGGAAGCGCGCGCCTCTTCTAATTATTGCTCACAATTGTAAATTTCAGTGGCAATGTTCCGTTTGAAATGATAGCAACTAATTTCCTGACCTCAGTCTTTGAAAAGCCGCCGCCGGTTAATGAAATTTTTCCATGAGGGATTTCACCCAGTATCCTTGGAGCAGAATATACTTTGTCATCAATGACAAATGCTACAGATTTATTCATATTTCTGATTGTTTCATTTTTCCATAATTTCCACACCTTTTCTTTAAATGTGATACACAAAACGGGGGGTTCCGGGTTTTCAAAATCTGCATGCGATTCTATTATATTTTGCTCATTGAAAGTTTTATCCGAAGATGAAATACAATAAAGAAAGTATTGTTTATTATCACCCGGATAGGTTGTCCAAAGTAACCTTAAATGTTTGGGAAGTAATGCTCTGATCTCTTTCGAACTAAAACATGAGTTTATTGAAATTGTGTCCTTTGCACCGGCAATTCCCAGAATGGGTTCTGATTTCAAATGGATAGTATCCCTGAGGTGCAGTAATGTGAAAGCATCCTGAATACAACCCGATGATTGTTTCCCGAAATATTTCAGCACTTCCTGTGCGTTCATGGTTTCAAAAAAATTAAGATGTCCCTGTATCAGAAGTATATCCGAAAGAGTCTCACTGTTAATGGTATCCTTCACTGTTATAACCAATTCGGATTTCGTATCATTCTGGGTAATTTGACTATTCCGGAGATTCATATACGCTAACCTTCGCAACAGGATCTCTTTCGACTCCGACAGGAGCTTATTTGAAGCGTTTTTAGTTACACTTTGCAATGTAATGACTTGTTCTTTTGTTACCGGAATCTGTGATTTACAGAGGGGAATGATAATGATTAACATTATTCCCGTTATAATATATCTCAATGTTTTCATAATCCTAAAAATTAGATGAAATGAATAAAATAATTAAACCCTGCACATTTCATGTCATGCAATGGGTAAAAGAAATAATTGTTGGGGTAATTAAGTGACAGGCAGGATATCATCTTCCTTTTCCTGCTGGGGAACTTTTTGCAGGAAAGTTATACCGATGATGGGTTTTTTAGAAAGGAATTTAAGCCGGCATAAGCAGAAATGGCTGAAAAGTTGTTTGTTAACAATGATTTCTCTGCTTGCAATACAATCCGGAAATATATATTTTCCAATGCTTGTGTTAATCCGGGAAAAGCTTATTTCCGGGGTTGACGTCACCGGAACGACAATTGCCTGTGGGCTGGAATTGTTTGCTGAGGATATAACAATTGAGGATATTGCGCTTTCCGGGGTATTCTTTTCTCTTTCACTACGAATAAAAGAAAAAAAGACAAACATTAAGGAAAGGACAAGGATAATTGAACTACTATTTCTTTTATTTTCAATCATACTTTTGCAAAAGTAGGTAAAAGCCGGCGAAAATGTCATTCCCAATAAAATATTTTCTGTTTTCACCTGATCTTTTATCAATTGGTATGAACCCCAGGGCAATTCCGATAGCTATCGGAACTGGACCCGCATTCCGGGGCAAGCCCCGGGGAACCTGCCTACCGGCAGGTAGGTTTACCATGCACCTCATCCCCTGCACCCCTTCTCCTTCAGGAGAAGGGGACGGGGGTTGAGGTGATAAAATTAAATTTGGGATTATGAGAGGAGAATTTTAATTTTTGATCAATATTATAACTTTAAAAACTCCACCCTTCGGTTCAACGCTTTATTGACGGGTGTATCATTGGGGGCTACAGGTTGGGTTTTACCCATACCATCTGATTCAAGGCGGGAGGCATCTATGCCAAAACTTTTCACCAGCTCATTTTTTACCGAAGCGCCGCGGCGTTTCGACAGGTCGAGATTGGCAGCATCACCGCCATCGCTGTCGGTGTGGCCAACTATCCTGACCCGAACATTCGGATTTTCCTTCAGTACATCGGCAATTCCTTTCAATGTGCCGTACGATTCGGGTTTCACCACATCTTTATTCACATCGAAATAAATACCATAACTAACCAGTTTCCCTTCGGTAAGGAGTTTATTGCGCATGTCAGGCAGGCCTGTAGCTACCCTGAAATTTGTTATCATCGGTTCGCCGGCATCCCACAATTCAAAGCGCATCATGTTATACTGATAACCAGGTGTCATAATTTTTGGCAAATCAAAAATCTTACCCTGATCCAGGTAAACCCTGAGCCTGGTTTTTTGGACACAGAATGAAAGGCGATACTTATTATCAGCTTTCATCACTGCATCTTCTGCAGTCCCTTCCATCGTGTATCCGTTTTCATTGTAAGCACTATATGTCCCGCGGGAACCAAACTCCATTTTGATGCCAACTTTCCCGGGAACGGCGCCTCCTTCATTCAGATCTTTAGGGTTTGCTGCGCTGTAAAGGTAGAAACCGAAATTAAAATTCTCAAAATCTTTTCCACTTGGATGTGGAACAACATCAAATTCTATCGTATAATTATCCGGCAGTTTGACACCTTCATCCAGTGCTATTGAACCTTTACCTGTCATTTTAAACCAATTTCCGGGATATAGATTAATTGTGACCACTTCGCCTGTGGCATTGGTATTCCAGCTTGCCGGGAAATCACCCACCGAGGCTTCAGTGAAATCGTCGAAGAATATTGGTTTTTCGCCCGGGATAAAATCATACTTCGAGTATGTCTGCATGGTAGGCTGATCCTGTTGTGCTTGTCCTTTGCTGTTGGATGAAGTTACCAGTGCAAATACAATTAATGTGATAATTGATTCTATTGTTATTTTCATGGCTTTGATGGTTAATGAATTAAAGGTTGATTTTCATGTTATTGATGATGACAATATTAATTCTGATTATTTCTTTGATATCCCTGTTAAAAGGGATCATGCATCGTTCCTAATCATTTGTCTCTGCTTGTAAAAATAGAATTTTTTGTGTTAATATTCCTTCATCAGATAAAAAATTATTCTCATAATTATTCAAAAAGCAAGTTTGTCAAGGGTTTCTGAAGATACAATAAAAATTCCTCACCGATTTTTAGTGAGGATCAAGTTCAGTATACTACTTTGACGAATTATTTACTTTTGTGATTGCAAAAGAATTCCCGAGAAATGAAAAAGTTTACGTTCCTGGCTTTATTTTCTTTCCTGATCTTTCCGGCATTTTCACAAAACATCCTTCCTTATAAAAATCCGGGTTTACCAACAGTGACAAGGGTACAGGATCTGTTGTCAAGGATGACCAAAGAAGAAAAATTCTGGCAGTTGTTCATGATACCCGGTGATCTGGACGGGGGAAAAGAAAAATTCAAAAACGGTATCTTCGGCCTGCAACTGAGTAAAGCGACGAACACTGATGCTGCCGGTCAGGTAGTGGAACACAATTCCGACCTTTCGGCTATTGAAACAGCCCGGAAGATCAACTCCATCCAGAAATATTTTGTTGAGGAGACAAGGCTGGGAATTCCGGTTATTTTCTTTGAAGAAGCCCTCCATGGCTTGATGGCTCAAGGGGCCACTTCTTTTCCACAGTCCATTGCACTGGCCGCGACCTGGGATACCGCCCTGATGGGCCGGGTGGCCGGAGCCATTGCCAGGGAGACAAAAAGCAGGGGCATCCGCCAGGTCTTATCTCCCGTTGTAAATATTGCCGGTGACGTTCGCTGGGGAAGAGTTGAGGAAACCTACGGCGAAGACCCCTTCCTGGCTTCCCTGATGGGCGTTGCATTTGTTTCGGCCTTTGAAAAAATGGACGTGGTCACCACGCCCAAACATTTCTTAGCCAACATAGGAGATGGAGGCCGCGACAGTTATCCCATTGATATTGATGAAAGGTTGCTTGAAGAGATCTACCTGCCCCCTTTCCGGGCCTGTTTCGAAAAGGGCGGCTCACATTCTGTCATGACCTCCTATAATTCCCTGAACGGAAGTCCGTGTACAGCCAATAACTGGTTGCTGAATACAAAACTGAAACAGCAGATGCACTTTACAGGATTCAGCATATCTGATGCCGGTGCAGTAGGAGGCGCCAATGTACTGCATTATACGGCCTCCGGTTATCCCGACGCCTCGGCAAAGGCCATCAACAACGGGTTGGATGTTATTCTGCAGACTGAATTTGAACATTACAGACTGTTCATTCCTCCTTTCCTGGATGGGCGGATCGATCCCAAAACCATTGATGACGCCGTGACAAGGGTGCTCAGGGTAAAATTCCAGCTGGGCCTTTTTGAACATCCCTATGTTGATGAAAAAGAAGCAGGTCTCCTGAACGGCAATCCTGCGCACAAGCTTCTGGCTAAAGAAGCAGCCCTGAAATCAATAGTCTTGCTGAAAAACGATAATCATACCTTGCCGCTGAAGAAATCAGTAAAAACGCTGGCAGTTATTGGTGTTGACGCTGTGGAAGCCCGGCTCGGCGGATACAGCGGGCCGGGAAACGGTAAAATCTCTATCCTCGATGGCATAAAAAATAAACTGGGTGAAAACTGCCAGGTCCTGTTTTCCCCGGGTTGTGGCCGGAATTCTCCGGAATGGGTCACTGTTCCTTCATCCGCATTAACGACAAATGTAAACGGGAAAATTGCAAACGGCCTGACGGGAGAATATTTCAACAATGTTGATCTCTCAGGGACTCCGGCGCTTATAAGGCCCGACAAAGAACTGAACTTTCGCTGGACATTGTATTCCCCGGATCCGGAAATCAACTGGGATTTCTTCTCGGCAAGATGGACGGGAAAACTGAAATCCCCGGCCACGGGGATGTTTAAGATCGGGCTCGACGGCAATGACGGGTACCGTCTTTACCTGGACGGAAAACTGGTTATCGACAACTGGAAAAACCAGTCTTACACAACATCGCTTATTGATTACTATTTTGAAAAAGATAAGGAGTATGATATTAAGGTTGAATTCTTTGAATCTTCGGGCAGTGTATTGTTAAAACTGGTGTGGAATTCCGGACTCACCAGTGACTGGGAAAAGAAAATTGAGGATGCTGTGGAGTCAGCTGAAAAGTCCGATGTTGCTATTGTTGTTGCAGGTATCAATGAAGGAGAAGGATTTGACAGGGCTCATCTGAATTTACCGGGACACCAGGAAGAACTGATAAACAGGCTTGCCCAAACCGGGAAACCTGTCATCGTACTTCTGGTGGGAGGCAGCGCAATAACCATGTTAAACTGGATGAATCACGTAAGCGGGATTCTTGATGTGTGGTATCCTGGTGAAGAAGGAGGCAATGCCGTTGCGGATGTTCTCTTTGGCGATTACAACCCTGCAGGCCGCCTTCCTATAACGTTTCCAATGGCTGAAGGTCAGCTTCCACTGGTGTACAACCATAAACCAACAGGGCGTAACGACGATTACGGAGACCTTACTGGCCAGCCTCTTTTCCCTTTTGGTTTTGGCCTGAGCTATTCAACCTTTGACTATAGTGATCTACGTTTCGACAAAAAACAGATTTCTGAAACAGAATCAAAACCTCCTTCACCCCCTCTACTGGAGGAGAGGGGGACGGGGGGTGAGGCTGATTCAACAGTCGTTCGTTTTAAGGTGAAAAATAACGGGCCCTTTGATGGAGATGAAGTTGTGCAGCTGTATATCCGGGATTTGCTGTCTTCAGTGGCCCGGCCGCTTAAAGAGCTGAAGGGATTTCAGCGCATCCACCTTAAGGCCGGGGAAGAAAAGGAACGGACTTTCACTATTGGCCCGGACCTTCTGAAAATGCTTGATGGGAAGATGGAATGGGTTGTTGAACCCGGTGAATTCAGGATAATGATCGGCGCCTCGTCAAAGGATATCCGCCTGAGGGATATTATCACTGTTCGGGGCGATTCACGAATCGCCCCCCATGTACGGGGCGATTCACGAATCGCCCCAACTTCTGCAATAACAGACTACATTTGGCCAGCTGATTCTGCTGTAAGTTTAAAATTGCATCACTGGCAGGACTGGAAATTCGGAGTAATTATTCACTGGGGGGCATACAGTGAATGGGGTGTAGTTGAAAGCTGGAGCCTTTGCCCGGAGGATGAACCCTGGTGTGTCCGCCGCGGATCATATGCAGCTGATTATAATACATACACTGCCCGGTACGAAAATATCCGTAAAACATTTAACCCGGTGAAGTTCAACCCTCAGCATTGGGCCCGGGCAGCGCATGACGCAGGTATGAAGTATGTTGTGTTCACCACCAAACATCACGATGGATTTTGCATGTTTGATTCGAAATACACGGATTATAAAATCACAGATTCCGGAAGCATTTTTTCGCAGAACCCGCATAGTAATGTTGTAAAAGAGGTCTTTTCCGCTTTCAGGGAGCAGGGCATGGGCATTGGGGCTTATTTCAGCAAGCCCGACTGGCATAACCACGATTACTGGTGGCCTTATTTCCCGGTATCTGACCGTAACGTGAATTATGATCCGGCAAAGTTTCCGCAGCGATGGAAAGATTTTCAGAAATTCACTTTTAACCAGATTGAAGAGCTGATGAAGGATTACGGAAAAGTTGATATTTTATGGCTGGACGGAGGATGGGTACGGCCGGCAGGTTCACTCACTGACGAAACAAGACCCTGGTTGGGCAAACATCAGTGGATACAGGATGTGAACATCCCTTCCATTGCCGGCATGGCAAAGAAATATCAGTCCGGGCTTCTCATCGTCGATCGTACGGTTCATGGGGAGTTCGAGAACTACCGCACCCCCGAACAGCAAATCCCTGACATCCTCCCGCCCTATCCATGGGAAAGCTGCATTACACTGGGCGATAACTGGTACAGCACAGGTCCTGATGAACACTACAAATCGGTGAACTGGGCCATTCATACACTGATAAAAATAGTGGCCAAAGGAGGGAACTTTTTACTGGGACTCGGACCGGATAAAACAGGGGAACTGGTGCCTCAGGTGTATGAAAGGCTTAAGGGCATTGGTGACTGGATGAAAGTGAACGGCCAGGCCATCTACAACAGCCGTCCTCTCTCACCTTACCAGTCAGATAATATTTGTTATACGCAGAGCAAGGATGGAAAAATCCGGTACCTGTTTTGTTTGGTTAAGGAAAATGACACCCTGCCGTCCTCCGTTGAGTTACCTGCTGCTTTTATCGGGAAAACCACTGAAATCAACTTACTCGGTTATTCCAGGAAGCTTGCTGTTCAAACGAAACAGGGGAAAAAAGTGGTGATGGTTCCCAAAGCTTTCCGCCAGGAAATGTCCTCAACGTCTGCATTGGTATTTAGTGTTACAACCTCAGAATAATTACCATAAAGAAACAAACTTTTTTTGTGATCTACCTGAGTTTTGTTCTTTTGCAAAGCGCTGTCTAGCAGAATATATCTCCTGATTTAAATATTAGCAGATAGTTGTAAAAATGATTTTATAGTATTTTTTTCCCAGCTGCAGGACCTGGTTTAAGTGAATGGATCTCATCAATATGAATGATAACAACAGCAAAAGGCTTGGGCATCCCTAGTTTTGCAGACATAGCAGCCGCCTGTTCATATAACTCTCCATCATCCTTTAATGAAGCAGTTCCAACAAATCTGTATCCATTTAAAATTTCACGGTTTACAATAGAAACAGAAACGTGTGAACCTCTTTTGATATTTGCATACGTCGCGCCACCAGTACCTTCTGTAAAAATAAGAGAATCATCTGTCAATACGCGGGTTGATCTCTTTGGGGCTACATTGGGAGTTCCGTCTGCATTGACAGTTCCCACAAAACATTGCTGTGTTGCAATCATGTCTTTCATTTCTTGTGTTAGCGTTGCCATATCTGTTTTTTTAGAATTTATACAATTATACTATTCCCTATCTGATTTGAGTTTATCAAACCACTCATTTCATCTGTATCAAATGTCATAGAGCATCACTGCCGTAATTTGAAGATGTAAATTTACAATTAGGAAATGAAATGTTTTATTACAAATGAAAAATATTCATGAATATTTTTCATTCTATATTATTATTATTATTTATTTTTACCCCATATTAGGTTCATGTTATAATCCCGGTCAGTTTTTCTTTCCTTTTCATCGGGTATCAAAAGAACATAATACCTTGGAAATAGAATTACCCCGGGATCTTTGAAATAATATCAAACCTTAATTGCAGGTGATATGATCTGTATTCCATAAACTGACGATCCTATCGCGATCCATCAAATAACATCAATCCTATGCCAAACACATTGTCAATTAATGAAAATCCGTTGCTTGGTTCGCTGGCAAGGTTATGCGGCGATATCACTATGGCAATGAATCCTGACACTAACCAGGTGTTGCGTTTACAACGGGAAGTTGCTGCAGTATTGATCAGTGAATCCAACCTGAGTACATCCAGCTTTTTTCAATTTGAACAACTTGAAGATTTTACTACCCGGCATCTCAGCCAGGATGATCTGCAACATTTAAGAGAGGTCATCACAAATGTTCAGAAAACGGTAAGCCCTTCAAAGGCTCATATGCGGGTGTTCAGGAGGGAAGTGCCCTTTATCAGCAGCCAGGTAAAAGGCAGTGTCCCGGAATGGGCCCGGGGCGCCGGCATCATTAATACCATTGGGCCGCTCTTGAACTCGGAAGGGCGACGGTTCTGGTTTGATTTTTACCTTACCATACCGGTTGTCAGGGTCTCATTGGCAGGAGCTTCATGGCCATTCCTGTTATTGCCGCTGGAAGTCAGTACATTGTTTACTAAAAAGCCTTCTCACAGTTATAAAATCCCCAAAGGCAGTGTATGGATCCTCGCAGACCTGTTTGCAACTGCTTCCCCGGATAACTTATATTGCGGATTAACGGTAACAGATGGAGAATTAACACTGAGTAACCCATTGGCTATCGAAAGTTCAGATAACCTGGTGATCCCGGCCGGTATTACTGCAGTTGTAAAATTAAATCTGGAGCAAAAAGTCGTGAATGCATCAGGCGACGGTTTTGGCATAGATGCAAAAGATGCAAAAATTGATCTGCCAAAGACGTTATCCTTTGCTGTCAGCAGTTCGGGAACAAATTTCAACGAAATAGGCAATGCCGACTGGAAACTTTACGGACAGGGTGTAAATTTTGTTTATGACGTCAAGAACCCCATGCTCTGGAGCAACGAATTAAACCGGATCCTTATCCCTTTCAAAGCCGATGTTGCTAAACTGACCATAAAAAAATGTAAAAGCAAGGTATGCGGCATGACCGGCACAGCAGCTATCTCAAACAGTTATTGGGCACTGAATGCTGCCGTCATTGACATCAATGCTCCCCTGCAGGCTGACGGTACAGGAGCCATGGCCGTACTGGTTAAACAGGGACTGGAAGCGGCATGGACGGGGTTAAAGGATGTGAACCTGGCCGATAAAAGCAATGCAAGGCTGATCAACGCTTTGGTGATGCTGATGCCGGGCAGGATCAACATAGCAACTTTCTTTGCATCCAATCCCAATGGCAGGCAACGTTATAACTTATGGCAGGAGCAAGTGAAGGGAAAAAATAACCCGGTTCAGTATATTGACCTCTTTTTCACGAAGCAGTTTTTCTTTTTCTATGATTGTCAGCAGGCCGGGATTGAAGGTGTCGTGGCACTGGCTGACTGCTTCAACTATGTCAACCGTCCGGTCAGGGCAGATAGCACCCCGTTCAGTGTGGAAAGCCTGCAAACGGTTTTTGCCCTGGGCATCAGCAAACACTTTAAGATGGTCATGCTTTATGATGATAACATCATCCAGGACAACTGGACGAAAGCCCATGCCTCTGACAAAGGGAAACCTCCTCCCCCTGTGACATTCACCAGTTCAGCCGTTGCGCTTAACAATGCTTTGCTTACCGTGAGTCCCGTTGCCGGGATGCTCTTTTTCGGGGATCTAAAAACGAAGGATAGCTTTATTAAATGGTTGCTGGTCTATTCATTCGGGCTGTTACAATACCTGCCTACCCTGCCGGACCCATATGCTGCAAATATATCCTTTATGAGAAGACGGGTCACTACAAATGACGGGCTGAGAAACCTTGGAAATACCAATCAGCAAAACACTCATGAGCTGACGGAGATCCAGGCGCTGCTGGTATGTCTCATGAGAGGGATCAAGATGGAGGAACCCTCCGTTGACTTTTTCCTTGGCGATAAGCCGGTAAGTCAGCAACAGACCTTACCAAAGCAAATGGATAAAACTTCAGCAAAAAACGAAGGGATACGCATAAATTCTGTACTGAATCAGGATTTGCTGAATTCAATTCAGCAAACCAACCTGGAAACAACCCGGAAAATCCGGCAGAATATCTGGAAGGCGACGACAGGAGATGCTGAAACAGCGACAACTATGCTGAATTATGACCAAGAGCTATATGCAAGAACCGAAACACATATCGCCGGAGGCATCAGGTCACCTTTCCGGAATGCATTTGCATTGCTGGACGTAAGTACCAATGCAGACCTGATGGGTGTGAGCCTGGGATTTGTGAATGACGATTTTATTTTCAGGAGAAAATATGTTATAAAACATGAAGTCATCGGCAATCCATTGAGTATTTATGGAATGGATGTTCATGCAGCAAGCAGGTTTGTACAAATATTCGCTCTTCCCCAGATCAGCTGGGAGCCTGTCATTAATATCTCTGAAATGAGCAATATTGCCAAGGACCCATATCCCGGCATCCTGATGTTCATGCATGACGGGGTCCCTGCACAGATCGCCAATACAGGGATTGAACCGGTCACCATCGCCCCGCTCCCCCTGACTGAAAAAGTCACGGAGTGGTATAATAATAAAAATGGATTTGCTGCATGGAGCTATTTCACTTTGCCATATGGTATGTTATCTCTGGCAATGTATTATAAGACCGGGACACCGAACAATCCCGTCTTTGACCTGATCCGTCAGAAATTTCCCGAAGGGTTGCAGACCGGTCTGCAAATTAAAACGGTAGGGCTTGACGATGAGATCAACCAGAACAAAAAATTCTTCGGCAGTGCCCACCAGTTATCCAACAGTTATAATACCCTCTTCCCGGCAACAGGCCCGAGGAGCATTCTGTCGGGCAGTGTAACGGAAATATTCAACGATGAGTTTGGTACACTTACCGGATTTGAACCCGATAAATATGTTCCGCTGGAAAGATATGACTTCAGCGGGTATGGGGCCAATGTATTCAGCCACTGGATAAATCAGAATGCTGCCCTGGCGCAGACATCTCAGGCTATGTTTGATGTGTGGCGGGGGAGGACTGCGCATGAAGTGATCCAGGTTAAAAGTGTCATTTACCCCTGGGCTATCAGGGTGGTCAGGACCATCACCATGTACCGGGGAAGTAACGGGTTTGAATGGAGGTCCGACAGTGGATGGAAGGCAGAAAGTGATGGCATCTATGATTTCAGGACACCTATAAAGGATGATCCGGCAATACAGACTGCACTCGATGAGGAAAAAGCCAGGACCTATAAATTCCATCCCGGAATGGTAGATGGCGTCTTTGATGTGCGTAATATAAAAGAAGATGCCACCCTGGCTCCTTTCATGACAAAATGGAAAAAAACTTCCGGTGTGTATATTGATAACCAGGGGCATCCTGCCGCTGTCGGCACCGGACAAACCTTGTCTGTAAACCTAACGCCGGTATATTTCGATGCGGATGTTCAGATCGATGATGTGGTGCAGGGAGCGAATGATAATAAAAGGGTTGTCAGCCAGCACATGCTGGGTTATCTGCAACTGAGCCCGAGAGGGGTGTTCATCGATAAGGAAGATTTTGCCAACCTGCTGACAACGATGCAGGGATTGGGCGGCCCGGTTGATTGTGCGGTAAATATAAACCAGAGCAAGCAACAGATGCGTGTTACCCGGGTAGAGGTAAATCCCGGTACCGATACATCACACAACCGTGTTTTTGTCACTGCTGCCAAGGGAACGCCTGTATTACCGAAAGATGGCAGCTGGAGTGCTGTGAGGCATGATGCTTCGACTAAAGAGGTGCTTCCGCTGGAGAACAATGATGTGATCCCGTTAATAAGGGATGGCATCCGGGATTTCATTACCGGCACACTGGATTATACGCAGGATAAGATTAGCAATCCCGTTAACATTGCTGATGCGTCCGAGTTATTTAAAGACCTTGAAAATCGCGCCAGTCAATACGGGTTCCTGCTGAGCACGGGTGAAAACAAGGTGCTGTTCCGAAACCCTTTGTTCGAAAAAGGCAATGAAGTTCTGAAAGGAAGTGTCCCTGATCTGGGGGATGCATACCGGTTAATGAACAGCAAAGGGATCTTTCCAAAGCTGGAAGAATTGCCAAAGATTGATCAGCTGGCTGGCGATTTTGAGATGAAGATCCTGGATTCAGGTTATCAGCTGCTGAATAAGATTAATCCTTTAACTAAGATGGAACAGGTGCTTCCTCCCGGTCCATGGTACATCGTTAAAACGAATGACCTGAAAGTCTACATTGATTATAAGCCAACCAATACCGATGGCAATGATTCAACGCCCGGTGCACAGTCGATCCTGAACCTGGATATCGACAGCACTGCCGGAAGCTGGGTCAACAAGATGAATGATGTGACAATGGTCGTGGATTTAGGGCCGTTCAGCCGTCTCTTTCTGATCCGCGGTAAATTTGATACAGCGAAAGGCTCCTCCCCTTCCTTTACGAACCCGGAGATGGAATTCGGACCTGACCTGAAACCTGTTGTTGATATCCTGGTGTTGCTCAGTGAGATTTCAGTAAATCCCAATTATACGGATATCCTTAAAAAGGGGTTAACGATTGTTATGAGCAACAGCCCCAATGACTGGGAATATAAATTCCAGGCTGACAAGGAAATCCCGGTTCTCAAGTTCCCGCCTCCGGATCTGGACACGGCTGCTGCTCCTTTGCGGCTGGAAGCAGGATTGAAAGCAGGTGTTTATTTTAACGTTCCCATGCCAATGCCTCCCACAAGCGGTCTTCCTTGCCCAAGTGCAGGGGCCTATGTGGAATTCGACGGCAAAGTGAGTGTCATGTGTGTCAGCGTCGGTGTGGGGTCGATCTATGCTGTCGGGCAGGTTACCGTCCGGATCAGTGCCGACACAGTGGTTGGCCCGGGCCTGTATATGAAGTTTGGTTTCGGTGTGGAAGCCGTCGTGGCATTGCCGGTTATCGGAAGCGTCAGCGTATACTTTGCCGCAGGTGTGGAAATGAACCTGGATAGTACGCAAATCACGGTCGGCGCCTTTATTCTATTCAGGGGTGATGCCGAGATCCTGGGCGGGATCGTATCGATTACCATCCAGATTGAGGCAAGCGGCAAGGTACAAAAGCGGTTGGAAGATCATGCTCATCCTGAAAACAGTTCAACGACCATGATCGCACAGGTCACTTTCAGCCTCGACATCAGCATTTGTTTCATCATCGATATCAGCTTTAGTGAAACATGGGAGGAACAACGTCAGATAGCCTGACAGAAGACCTAAAAATAATTATGATAAACGAATAATAACTTCTGATATATGAAAGCCACCTTATCCATCTTAACCCTTCCACAACGGTGGGAAAACAACAAGCTTACGCTTCGTGCATTGGTCATCCCGCGGAACCTTGACCCGACGATACCCGGACAGATCGCCCCCGGCACACCTGCATGGTGCCATTCAAAACTTGCTTTGCGTGTCCGGTTGATATCTGATCCTGAAAAGTATCCATCCATACTGGAACCGGATAAAATATTCCCGATGACGGGCGTTTCTTTACCCGTGAAAACGGCAGATATTTTCAAGGAAATGGTCTCCCAACTCGGAGGTATCAAAAGTGCTGCCCGCCTGGAGAAGACAAATGCCAGCATGCGAGCCAGGAAATACCTGCCTGAAAGTTACCGGAACAGCTTCAATTTCATCACGCCCAGGACCAGTGATGCTGCCATTGACGACAGCTATCACTGCGCCATTAAATATTATTCAAAACCGGACCCGACGTTCAAGTCTTCCGTGGATAGCTTAAGCTGGGGCAAAGTATTCGGGTATTGCCTGCGTCAGCCTGCCCTGGCGAAACGGGTGGGATTCATTTATGAAGCAACCCTGGATGTTGACCCGGTGTTGCTTAAAGATGGCGGATGGCTTTATGTTGATCTTGATGACGGGGCCAGTTACAAACCTGCCATGGATGCGGATCAGCAGATCGTAAAGCGCTACGCTGCAAGGATGCCCAAACTAAAGGGTCATTCTGACCGCCCATTGTTTGCTGCGGTCCAGTTCCCCGTTTTGATCAAGGCTGTGCCGGATCCTACTGATGAGAACGACCCGATCCAGCCAGGCGACATGGATGACCTGCTGATCGAAGCCGAACAGTATGCTGACGGGTTCTGTAAAATAGTACATGCCAACCAGCCGGTAAGCAGCAATCTGTTGCTTGAGACAGAAGATAAGGAACTGCCGGTGATAACAGAAGCCGGGATACGCCTTGCATGGGATGATGAACAATTGCTGATATGGATGAACAGGCAGATGAAGCAGGATCCCACCCTGGCTCCCGGTCGAAGAATGGATGCACCAATGGGAGTGATCCAGTACCGGGTGGATGTTCGCCTGAGCAGCGACGCGGTCCCGAATCCCAATCCCTGGATCCCTTTGTGCAAGGTCAGGAATATCAGTGACCTCATGATTGGGACAACGGTCATTGACAATGCCGAAAATGAGAGTGAACCGGGTGTTGAGGTTTACCCGTCACAACTGGATGCAAGGAAGGATGAGCCTTTCTGGCTGCCACAGTATTTTGCCAACTGGCTGGGCAAAAGCCTGGTGCTGACTGATACGGATGCCATTGATATTTTCAGAAAAGAAGATAATACTCTTGTGGATCCGAAGACCGGTATTGCAAAGAAAGCAAAAAAATACAAAAACTACAAGGCAGCGGGATTAGACAAGATCCAGCTTACCTACGGAACAAAATATGATTTCCGGGTTCGTCTCGCCGACATCACCGGCGGCGGGCCGGATGTGAAGGATAAAAGGATCTATGCTGCACCGGCTCCGGAGGGTTTCTGCGATTTCAGGAGATGGGTGCAACCGCAGACTGTCCGCCTGAGGAATGTTTTACCGGAGAAAGATGATGAATATTTTACCGGCAAGGTCCTTTCCATGCAAAGACCCCTGCTGGGTTACAGGGCTGTATTATTTACAGAAGAATATGCCAATGGCAAATATGATGAAGCCATAACAAACCTGAAGGCCGACAGGGACAAGTCATTGACCGAAAAAAGAGAATTCGGCCTGCCGGATCCTGATGTCGGATCGGTGGAGGTTGTCGTGGAAGTAAAAGCCCTTGGAATGGATATGCTGCTGCGTTATAATACCGACAGCCGTGATAACTATGCCAGGCTATATGTTACCCGGCGCAAATTCCCTCCTGCCTTTGATGGTACCCTTGACATCCCCGTCAAATTTGTGGATGCCCCTGTCCTGAATTTTACGGATTCACAAGACCTGGGCGAGTTGGGTCTGGTTGCAGGCGGAGACGATATAGACCTTCACAAGGATATCGTTTTACCAACATCACGTGATATACGTATTACCTTACGTCCGGTCCTGGATGATAAAACTGAATATTATGCTGATTCTGACCTTCCGGAAAAAGGCAAGCCGGTAACATTCATCACCCGCAAGGCAGCAGCTGATGAAACGGCATTGTTCAAAGCAACTGACGACGTTGACAGGATCCGCGGGATATGGCTGCAACCTGATACCGATACCTACCTCAGGGCGAACCTGGGAGAGGTCTTCGTGGAAAATTACCTTTCGACCAATTCGAGCAGCATGATGGAAAGGCTGGCTGACGCGATCAGTAAAAGCATCCCGGTCGAGACAAAGGGTTTAGCCCTTCTGGGCAAACAGGGAGCGCGTGTACAGTTTGGCGTCAGCAGGTTCATTCGCCACAGCATGAGTCCCGACAGCACCAACATCACTTTCTCAACCAAAAGCGATCTGCTTAATCACTGGATCATTCCTGTTACTTTATTGCTTAACCGCGACTGGACCTGGGATGGTGCTATGCCTGTAAGCTTCGACGTATACCGGCAGAAGAAGTTTGTCGGCGCCGGTTTACCGGAAAATGTGCGGGATCATATTCCCTGGGGACCGGAAGAGCATGTGGGGGACATCGAGATGAAGCAGGTCATAAACATACAGGCTTTATATGAGCCTGACAGGAGCCAGACCTACCTGTGCTTTATTGACGCCCTGGAACCCAAACCGTCAGGCCCTGTGATAAGACCGGAAGAGATCATGGTAAAATACCGTATCCAGGCAAATTTTAAATCCTTGCCTGATAGTGTGAGTATTATAAAGGACAAGGATGTTACGGTTCAGCTGCATTTGCCGATAACCACCAGGCCGGGCCAGGTCCCGAAAATTGTCAGCGCCGGTATTGCTCAAAGTATATATATAAGTGATGATGCCTATTCCAGCACTGAACCGCGTCAACGCTATTTGTGGGTGGAGTTTGATCAGCCACTGGAGAACCCTGATGACAGCTATTTCATACGGCAACTTGCATACAGTCCCGACCCCCTGCTTGCCCAGTGGGCTATTGATATGCTGAAAGCGCCGGAAGAACCGTCGCTTGCCATCGATCCGGAGCCTATCCGCACGATCAGTCCTGATCATACAGATGACAGGAGCGGGTTGAATGCCATGACCGAATTGATCAAAGCCCAAGACAGCCAGGTCCATTACCTTGTTCCGCTGCCCCCGGGTCTTCATGCAGCCTCGCCCGAACTGTTCGGATTCTTCACGTATGAGCTGAGGGTCGGACATAAAATTGGCTGGTCTACCGCCCAAGGCCGCTTTGGCAGGGCTTTGCGCACAACAGGTGTCCAGCATCCCGCGCCACAGTTATACTGTGTTGTGAACAGGAATGAAAAACATATCATGGTCACGGCGCCCTATGCCCAGACGGTTTACAGCGGCGCCGATGTAACCGCCAAGCCTCCCCGCACCCAGCTATGGGCCCTGTTATATGCCCAGGTAAAACGGGCAGACGACAAAGTATACAGGAACGTCTTGCTGGATGACCAGATCCTTGTGCGTCAGCGAACGGCCCAGGGTAAAAAAGGACAACCCGCAATTGTGATGAATACGGATGCTGTCCAGAACGGAATTACAGGCTGGAAAAATAAGCATGTCATCAAGATCCTGCAGTCATACGGGTTGGCCCCGGACAGCAGCTTAAGCGTGCTTGTTGTGGAGATGCTGCCCACTTATGATAAGTTTTTCACCAGGACGATCAGAACCAGGACTGCGGAATCGTTCTCCGGCCAGGAACCCGCCCGCATTACGCTGGAGGAAGGAATGGAAATACGTCGCTTTACGGCGGCCGTCAGCCAGGAGATCTATTCCGCAGATGATATCCAGCAGGAGATGGAAAAAGAGTTTTACGACAAAATGGAAGAGCTGTATATTACCGAATCAGAAAAACAGGATCTCATCCGGCCTCTTACAGACCACCTGGGTTCTGAAAGGATCCTGCGCACCAGTACGCTCGTTCCGGTTCCATCCATTTGTCTGTACTAAAGGTAAGGAGCGGGAATCAAAATTCGTGACGCGTGACGCGAAACGCGGAAGATTCGTATCCTGTATCTGCTTTTCATCAGTTTGCCAGGATTTTTTATTATTACACTGAGTTACACAGAGAAGCCTCAGAGAACCACGGTGAATAACTCAGAATGCCAGATATTTGATACTCTGTGAAATTCAGTGTCTGCTCCGTGTTCCTCTGTGTAATAATCTTTCCCATTTGGAGCAATAGTATCTGGATGTTTTTTACCGGCAAGTTTGGAAAAATAATCTGCATTATTTGAATTTATGGAATTTACTATATTTGGAAGCATTTTCCTAACCATCCCGTATGCCCCCAAAAGAAGCCAAAGCCCGTATCAAGATCAACAAGCTTCTCGAAGTAGCCGGATGGCGTTTCTTTGACTCCAATGGCGATAAAGCCAATATCCTGCTTGAAAACAATGTCAGGATCACAGAAACCATCCTGGACGAATTGGGGGAGGACTTTGAGCGGACAACAAATGGCTTTGTTGACTTCCTCCTGCTTGATAAGCAAGGATTCCCGTTTATTGTCCTTGAAGCAAAGGCGGAAGATAAGAACCCTCTTTTCGCTAAAGAGCAAGCCCGTAAATATGCTGTCGCCCAGAATTGCCGCTTCATCATCCTGTCAAATGGGAACCTTCACTATTTCTGGGATCTGGAACGCGGAAATCCGCATGTGATCAGCCGGTTTCCTTCCCCGGAAACGGTAAAAGGCTTTTCGGAGTTTAAACCGGACATGCAAGGTCTTACGCGGGAGATCGTTGCTGAGGATTATATTGCGCTGACACAAAAACCAGACTATAAAAACGATCCGGATTGGCAAGATACATCAACACGGGAAAACTATAATCAGAGCAATAAGCTCCGGTTCCTCAGGAAATACCAGGTCTCTGCCGTTGAATCCATACAGGAGGCCGTTAAGAAAGGAAAGGACCGGTTCCTGTTTGAGATGGCAACCGGGACAGGCAAAACATTGGTCGCTGCTGCCGTGATCAAACTTTTTCTCAGGACTGGTAATGCCCGCCGGGTACTTTTCCTTGTTGACCGGCTCGAACTTGAAGACCAGGCCTGGAAAGCCTTTGTTTCGTATCTGAAAAATGATTTTAAAACTGTCATCTATAAGGAGAATCGTGATGACTGGCGGAAAGCGGAAATTGTTGTTTCCACGATCCAGACATTTCTCTCGGCAAACCGGTACAAACGTCTTTTTTCTCCTGATGATTTTGACCTGGTGATCTCCGATGAGGCACACCGGAGCATCGGAGGCAACAGTCGTGCAGTGTTTGAATATTTCATTGGTTTTAAGCTCGGGTTGACGGCCACACCAAAAAATTATCTGAAGAACATCGATCCCTCAAAGATGGGTGAAAATGATCCGAGGGAGCTGGAGCGCCGGCTTCTGCTCGATACCTATAAAACATTTGGTTGTGAGAATGAGGAGCCTACTTACCGCTACTCATTAATGGATGGAGTGAAACAGGGTTTTCTTGTAAATCCCTTTGTGGTGGATGCCCGCACGGAGATAACCACTCAGCTTTTATCAGAAAAAGGATATGCGGTTCTTACCAGAAGTGACTCCGGTGAGGATGTGGAAGAAACCTATGTCCATAAGGATTTTGAAAGGAAATTCTTTTCCGATACTACCAACAGGACCTTTTGCCAGACCTTTCTTAAGAACGCATTTATCGATCCCATTTCCGGTGAGATCGGGAAAACGATCATTTTTTGCGTTTCCCAGAATCATGCGGCAAAGATCACCCAGTTCCTGAATGAGTACGCGGATCAACTGTTTCCCGGAAAATACCACTCGGATTTTGCGATCCAGGTTACATCAAGGATCACAGATTCGCAACAATTTTCCATCAACTTCTCCAATAACAAGCTCTCGGGATCCTGCAATTTCATTCCGGAATATAAAACGAGCAAGACGCGCGTTTGTGTGACCGTGGGCATGATGACGACCGGGTATGATTGCCAGGATATCCTGAATCTTTGTCTGATGCGTCCTATCTTCTCTCCGACGGATTTCATCCAGATCAAAGGCAGAGGTACCCGGATCTATAATTTCACCGGTGATCTGATCGATCAGAAGATGAAAGATCAGATCGGCGAGCAGAAGAAAAGGAAATTCAAGATGTTTGATTTCTTCGCCAATTGCGAGTATTTTGAAGAGAAGTACGATTATGATGAGGTGATCCCATTGCCAAAATATACAGGAAAAATACCTGAACCATTTCCTGAACCTCCTCCGCCGCCGCCGCCGCAGGGTTATGAAAATTTTCTGCCGGATGATATTTCAAAGATCACGGAAAAAGCGATCGGGTATGAAGGGATGAAGATCGACCGGATGTATTTTGAAAAGTTTGAGAAAAAGATCACGGAATTGCCGGTGGTGAAGGAAAAGATCGAACAGGGGAAGTGGGAAGAACTGATCGATTACCTTGAGAAGAACATCATGGATCAGCCGGAAGAGTTTTTCACACTGGAAAAGCTCAGGGCTTCCATTCATGCCGACCGGAGGATCCCGTTAAAGGAGATCATTGAGAAGATCATGGGTATCATCCCCTATTTCAAAACGAGGAATGAGCTGCTGGATGAGGAGTTTGACAAATTCGACAGCCGGTATCTGCCAAGGGAAGAGTACTTCAGTTATGCCCGGACAGTCTTCAAAGCGTACATCCTTGATTCCGGGTTCCGGGATATTGTTGACAAAGGGAATTTCTCATTCCTGAATGTATCTCCGTATGGCGAATCCTTTCAAAAGTTATCGCCGGAACTGAGAAAGGCCATTCCTGATTGGATCAAAGACTTTGTGCCGTTGAATAAATTTGCAGCATAAAAATTTAACCACAATGAATGTTTTTTTTTCTCGCAGAGTTACGCTGATGAATCGCAGAGTTACGCAGATGGATAATAACAAGTATTTTAAATCTGCGAAACTCAGCGTAAAAATCTGCGAAACTCAGCGAGAAATTTTTAAAACTCTCCAATAAACCTAAACTGTATGCTTATCGGAGTTAAAAAGGAAATCTAAATGCTCGATACCGAAACGAAAAGAAGGATAGACACAGCAAGGGATATTCTTGTCGGTAAGATACCCGATCCCAAGAGCCAGGTCGAGCAGATCACCATCGCGCTGGTATATAAGTTCATGGATGACATGGACCGGGAATCGGTGGAGATGGGCGGGAAACCAAGTTTTTTCACCGGTGAGTACCAGAAATACGGCTGGTCAAAAATATTTTCGCCACAGCTCGGTGGATTTGAGATGCTGGCGCTTTACGCGGATGCCATCACCCGCATGAGCCAGAACCCGAATATTCCCCAGCTTTTCAGGGATATTTTCAAGAACGCCTTCCTGCCTTACCGTGACCCGGAAACATTAAAGCTCTTCCTGAAAACCATCAATGAATTCCATTATGATCATTCTGAACGATTAGGCGATGCCTTTGAATACCTTCTTTCCGTGCTTGGCAGCCAGGGCGAAGCCGGGCAGTTCCGCACGCCCCGCCACATCATTGATTTCATGGTGGAAGTGATCAACCCGCAGAAGAATGAAACGATCCTTGACCCGGCCTGCGGCACGGCAGGATTCCTGGTTTCATCCTACAAACATATCATACGGGAAAACACCAAAACAACATCCGGTGATCTATTGAATTCTGAAGAACGGAAAAGACTGGTTACCAATTTCAAAGGATACGATATATCCCCCGACATGGTCCGGCTTTCGCTGGTTAATCTTTATCTACATGGATTTGTCCAGCCGCAGATCTATGAATATGACACCCTCACCAGTGAAGACCGCTGGAATGAGTATGCCGATGTGATCCTTGCGAATCCTCCGTTCATGTCGCCCAAAGGCGGGATCAAGCCGCACAAGCGGTTTTCGGTCCAGAGCAACCGGAGCGAGGTGCTGTTTGTGGATTACATGGCCGAGCACCTGTTCCCCGCAGGCCGGGCTGCCATCGTGGTTCCCGAGGGCATCATCTTCCAGTCGGGGAAAGCTTACAAGTCGCTCCGTAAAATGCTGGTGGATGATAATTATTTAGTGGGTGTCATCTCCCTTCCGGCAGGTGTTTTTAATCCTTACAGTGGTGTAAAGACCTGTATTCTCTGGCTGGACAGGACACTTGCGAAGAAGAGTGATAAGATATTGTTTGTAAAAATTTCCGCCGACGGTTTTAATCTTGGGGCACAACGAAGAAGCAGCAAAGTGAATGATCTTACTGATGCATTGATTAATATATATGCTTACAAACATGCTGTTCTAAGCGGTGAAGTATTGGATTTAGAAAGTATTACCAATTTTTCTCTTGTTGAGAAGTCAAAGATTGCAGGGAATGGTGAATATAACTTAAGTGGAGATAAATATATTCAAGCAAAAAGTATTGATTCTGAATATGAATGGATTGAACTAAAACAACTAGCAAAGGAAATAGGCGATGGTGATTGGATTGAAAGTAAGGATCAATCTGAAAATGGAATCCGTCTAATTCAGACTGGTAATGTAGGTACCGGTGAATATTTGGATAAAGGGGATAAATCGAGATTCATTGATGATGCAACTTTCAGAAGGTTAAAATGTCATGAAGTTTTTGAAGGTGATGTGCTGGTTTCCCGATTGCCTGATCCAGTCGGACGAGCTTGCTTAGTTCCAAGACTTGGGACTCGTTCAATAACAGCAGTGGACTGTTCAATTGTCAGGTTTGATAAAGCAAAAGTTTTACCAGAATTGTTCGTTGCTTACACAAAAATAGAGGCCTATTATGAAACTATATTTCCTTTTCTAACAGGTGCAAGTCGAAGAAGAATAAGCAGATCAAATCTTGAACAGATCAGTATCCCTGTTCCACCTCTTTCAGTCCAGCAGGATATTGTTTCTGAAATTGAAAGTTACCAGAAGATAATTGATGGTGCCCGGCAGGTGGTGGAGAATTACAAACCGCGGATCGAGATTGATCCGGGGTGGGAGATGGTGGAGTTGGGGAAGATTGCTGATGTTAAAGGTGGGAAAAGGGTTCCAAAGGGAAAGCAATTTTCCGAAAACCCAACGAAACATCCATATATAAGAGTGACTGATTTTAGCGATTTGACAATTGATGAAGGTAAATTGAAGTTCATTTCAGATGAAATCTATACCGAAATTTCCAGGTATATAATAAGAAAGGAAGATATTTATATTTCGATTGCAGGCACGATTGGGCTAATGGGAACAATTCCAGATTCACTTGATGGTGCTAATTTAACAGAGAACGCTTGTAAATTGGTCTTTGATAATAATATAATCAACAAATATTTTCTTGCTACTATCGGCATGACTGATTTTGTTCAAATCCAAATTAAGAGATTAACACATGCTGTTGGTGTACCAAAATTATCACTGGAGAGAATAAAAACAATTCAAATCCCCCTCCCCTCCCTCTCCACCCAGCTTGCCATTGTTGCCCGCATTGAGCGGGAGCAATCTTTGGTACGTGCAAATAAGGAGTTGGTTGAGGTGTTTGAGGGGAAGATAAAGGAGGTGGTTGGGAGGGTTTGGGGGAAATAAGAATATTGAGGATTATTTTATTATTAAGGAAAACGATAAGAAATTGTTATTGTCATTTTTCGGTGTTCTAGCAAGGCGATCAAATTGCACTGGTAAATAGTTGATTCTTAATAATTATTAACAATTTGATTGTTAATAACTTATGTTCTTTGAAATTGTGAATTGTGTTTGGATTTTGATTAATTTTGATCAAAACCCTGCAAGAGAAAACTGGTAAACTGGCAAACTGGTGAACTGGCAAGTTAAAAAAGATGCCGGATGCCGGAAAAACTGGTGAACTGGTGAACTGGTGAGATAAAAAGAGATGCCAGATGCTGGATACTGGATACTGGTTGTGTGGGATTGGGGTGTGGGGATTGGTTCTGTTACTATTATCCTAGTAATAGGATCGTTATGCGGGTTACTCTGTGAAACTCAGTGCATTCTCAGTGAGCCTCAGTGTAACAGTCTTTAACACTTGGAGCAAAGTTATCAGCAGGTGACTATTCTGGACTAAACCCTGCCACTCATTCCGGACGAAAGTAGGCCACCTATTCCGGAACAAAGTAGGCCAGTGATTCCGGAGTAAAGTAGGCCACTCATTCCGGACCAAACTCTGCCATTAAATTTGGGGTTTACCTGACTGAATTAATAAATGATTCAAAAGAAGATGGTAAAAAAACATCCTTAGCAGTTTTTAAACCAACTCTAATAAAGGATTTTATCTTTGTTGAGGAGGAAAAAAGAGAGTGGGATGAAAAAAGGATTGGATGGCTTAAGCAACATAATCTATTTGAAGATATCAGTACCAAAACAGTAATCCGTAAACTTCCGTATAAATTCTCTTATGTTTTTGAGGATATTAATAAAACATCCAGTACACTAATGGTTGAGGATTGGGAGTTAGGTCAGTTATATTGGAAACAATTTAATAAAAGAAAGGACGAACAACTTGCTTGTTTAGATGTCAGACAGAAATTCTTTGACCATTTTTGTAGTAAAACTGATTTGTATTTCTTTCTTGGTACGAATTTCAAACATCACACAAGAAATACAAGAAATCCATTTATCATTGTAGGGGTATTCTATCCTCCCAAAAATACTCCCTCGAATGTAGAACAATTAGAACTCGACCTTCTTTCTTAAAACCTTCAAATTGATTAAACCTGAAAACCCTCATCCTTCGGGTACCTGGTGAGGTGGTGAGGTGGTAAGTTAGATGGCGGACAGGCGGTCAAGCGGACGGGCGGACAAAATCGATTACGAATTACGGATTAAGAAAAAAAATAGATGCCGTATGTTGAGGCCCCGAAGGAATCGGGATAAACTCCATGGAGATCCCGTTTTTGTTTTACTTCGAATTACCAGCCTATAAGTCTGATTGTAAATCTTTTTCTATTTTATATCCTATCTTTCTTCTCGGGGGAGGCGATTCACCTTGTTTCCCAATAAGTTGTTTAAGAACCTTGAAGATCAGTATGAGTTTTTCATCATGACTGGTCACATTCTTTTCCAATTCATCAATTTTTCGGGCAAGAACAGTGTTCACCTCAAGAATCCGTCTGAAATGGACAAATGCCCGCATTATCGCAATATTTACCAGGATCGCCGTTTCTGAATGTAAAACAGATGATAACATAGCAACGCCTTGTTCTGTAAAACCAAACGGAAGAAATTTTGAGTGCTGGCCCCTTTTTAAGGACGCAATTTGCGACCTTAAAGAATGGAACTCTTCCCATGTCAGTTCAAGCAGAAAATCGGCAGGAAACCGGTTTCGGTTCCTTCTTACTGCTTCTTTAAGCCTTTTGACTTCAACTCCGTAAAGTGTAGCAAGATCTTCATCCAGTATCACCTTCTCGCCCCTGATCAAATAAATTTTCCTGATTATCTCCTCTGGTATTATCGATTTTTTTTCAATTTTTCCCATATTTAACTTTGTCATTAATCAGGCAAAACAACAAAAGGTGATACATGTTGAATAAAATTTTTTAAAAGCCTATTCTTTTAATTCACGCATGACATGAATAACGAATGTTGTAACGAAGCGGAAATCCCGCTTTTGCGGGAACGGATGCCGGATCGTGACGCGAAACGCGGAGGGAAGAACGTGCCGCGTAACGCGAGACGCGTGACGGGGATGTAAAAAAACTGGTAAGGTGGTGAAGTGGCGAGTTATTAAAAAATGACGAATCCGGGAATGACGCCTGCCTGCCGCAGGTTTACCTGCCGAAGGCAGGCAGGGATGACGAATGCAATATTATGAATTGTTGAATTTCGAATTCAACTTATAATATTCGTTACTAGGAATCCCTGTATTTCATTCGTCATTCGTGTATTTTACCTTCAGTCTTTCAGAGGAAAGAGTTGGTTTTATCAAGGAGTTTTGATCAGGCTTATTTGGGTGCAATTGTTTTTGACATTGGAATTTTGGATTAATTTTACCGTTTTAGCCAACAAAATTACCTCACTTAAATGTTAGTTTTTTTTATCTCTATATACCGTTTCTTCCATAACCATAGATGTTTTTTCTTTCTGTTTCTGGCAATATTATTGGGATTTATACTCTTGTTCGCTTCGAAGATCAGGTTGGAAGAAAATATCACCCGATTAACTTCCGGTAAGGATTCTCTGAGCCGTTATGAATATGTGATCAGGAATTTCAAATTCGCTGATAAATTGCTCGTTCTTCTCTCACTTAAGGATACCACTGAAGAAGCCAATCCTGAATACCTGGTTTCAATCGCCGGAACATTGCGCGACAGTCTTTTGTCAAGGCTTGATTCTACTTATATCAGGCAGGTTTTATTACAATTTAATGACTCCCTCTTTCAGATTGCCTTGAGTATAATTGATCAACACTTCCCTTTGTTTCTGACCGATGCCGATTACAGAACTATTGATAATCTGATGCAGCCGGAACACCTTGATTCTTTGCTTAAGAGCAATTTCAGGATGATGGTCTTACCAACTGGCATGTTGTTCAGACAAAGAATTGTAAAAGATCCTCTTGGAATCTCCGGATTAGCATTAAAAAAGCTTTATTCACTTCAATCGGAAAATCAATATACTTTATACAATGGCAGCGTTTTTTCGCCGGATAAAAAGCATTTGCTGATGTTTATTACACCCGCTAACTCATCCACTGAGACCAAAAAGAATTCAAAACTTATTGCTAATCTTGAGAAATTTATTGCTTTACAAACTGCAAACCAAACCATCCCGGTTAATATTGAATATTATGGTTATGCAGCTACGGCTGTCTGCAACGCCAATCAAATAAAACGAGATATAATTCTGTCCCTTGGTGTTGCGATAGTGCTCATCTTTTTTTTCATCGGATGGTATTTCAGGAATTTCCTGATCCCTTTGCTTGGGTTTGTCCCTGCAATCTTTGGTGGCGGGCTTGCCCTGGCAATCTTATTTCTTTTTAAAGGTTGGGTCTCATTCATAGCGCTTGGTATAGGGTCAATAATCCTTGGACTGATCATCGACTATACCCTTTATATGGTCAACCATTATAGAAAAAAACAGTCTGTGGAACAGGTTATAACAGATATGTCCCAGACCATCATTATTTGTAGCCTTACGACGATCGGGGTATTTCTTTGTCTGACTTTTCTCAATTCGATGGTATTGCATGACCTGGGCTGGTTTACGGCCATCAGCGTATTCGGGGCATCGATTTGTTCGCTTGTCATCCTGCCTCAGTTTCTTGGGAAACAAATGTTGCCTGCGGATAAGGAAATCACAAGAACTACTTTTATCGACAGGATTGCTGCCCTGGATTTTGGAAAGAAAAGATGGTTGGTGACCGGCCTTGCTTTTGCAGGTGTGGCCAGCATCTTTGTATCCAATAAAGTTACATTTGAAAAGGATATGAATTCATTGAATTACATGTCGGAAAAACTTAAAGATGCTGAAAAACATCTCGATCAGATTTCCGGCAACAACTTGAAGAGTGTTTATATTGTATCCACCGGAAAGGATATCAATGATGCTTTAAAATGGAACGAGATCACACAAAAGAAACTTGAAACACTGAAAGGACAAGGAAAAATTCAATCTTTCTCAGGAGTTGGTTCAATGTTACCTTCAGATTCGATCCAACAGGAACGATTAAATAAATGGAATGAATTCTGGACAAAAGAGCGAAAATCTCTGCTCCTCAGTCGATTGGAAAAATCAGGAAAACTTAATGGGTTTAATGACAACGCATTTTCCGGAATCAAATCCATGATAAACATTACTTTTTCCCGGTTACCTTCCAAACAAAGCAAAGCTTTGCGATTTGCTTTTTTCTCTGACTGGATCAATGAAACCCCTGAAATGATCATGATTTCCGGAATTGCCAAAGTTACGGATTCCGAAAAACAATTCATATACAAAGAATTTTCAAAGGAACACAACCTGGTTGTGTTCGACAGACAAAACCTCACAACCCGGTTTGTGGTGAACGTCAAACATGATTTTGAACTATTGGTTACCCTATCTATGGTCTTTGTTACACTTCTGCTATTAATCTCTTTCGGACGGATTGAACTTGCCATTATCACCTCTTTGCCGATGTTTTTCAGCTGGTTGATCACCCTTGGATTTATGGGAATCACTGGTATCAGATTTAACATTTTCAATATTATTATCTCTTCTTTTATCTTTGGATTGGGAGTGGATTACAGCATACTTATGATGCGTGGCCTCATTGGTAAGTATAAAACCGGGGTGGACGACATGAAAACCTATAGGGTCTCAATCCTTCTCTCTTCCACTACAACGCTTATTGGGGTGGGGGCCCTTTTCTTTGCAAGGCATCCGGCTTTGAATTCCATAGCACTGATCTCGATATTTGGAATAATAAGTGTCGTTATCATTTCTCTTTCTTATCAATCGATGCTGGCCCGATGGTTTTTGTTGAATCCACAGGAAAAGAGAAGTTACCCGATGACCGCCCGCAATATTTTGCATGCTGTATTTATCGCATGGATCCCCATTTCGCTGATTGCTCTTCTGTTAGTTATTTACAGCAGTCTGATAAGTCCCCTGCTGCCTCTCAAAAAGAAACGGAAACAGTATGTTTTCCACAAGTTTTTTAATGCCCTGAGCCATCTTTATATCAACCTGAATTTTCCACGACATCACTCAATTGAAAATGATACTAATGAAACCTTCCAAAAACCGGCTATCATCATCTGTAACCACCAGTCTCTTATAGAAACACCTGCTCTTCTGCGGTTATACCCAAAGATTGTGATACTTACCAACGAATGGGTATTCCGTAACCGGGTTTTCGGACCGGTTGCCAGGGTTGCAGGATTTCTTTCTGTTAATGATACTATTGACAGTTCCCTTTCTCTTATAAAACAACGGATTGATGAGGGTTATTCCGTGTTGATCTTTCCTGAAGGACATCGTTCAAAAGATAGTCGTATCCAGCGGTTTCACCGTGGTGCGTTTTATATTGCTGAAAAGCTGAATCTTGATATTCTTCCTGTTATGATTTTCGGAAGTGGCGGTTTCCTTCCTAAAGGAATTTTCTGGGGAAAACCTAACCGGCTTTTCACTCAAATTCTACCAAGAATACAACCGGAGAATCAAACATTTGGAAACAATTATTCTGAAAGAACAAAACAGGTCCGCCGGTATTATCAGGAAGAATACCTGAAATTCAGAACCAGACACAATACTCCGGCCTATAATGTATTGAACCTCAGGCTGAATTACCTTTTTAAGGGGCCGATCCTTGAGTGGTCTCTTCGGATTAAAATGATCCTTGAAAACAATTTCGACTGTTATTGTACGTTTTTGCCAAGAAAAGGAGACATTCTTGATTTGGGTTGTGGTTATGGATACATCTCCTATATGCTTATGCTAAACTCCGGTGAACGAAGAATCACAGGGGTTGATAATGATAGCAGTAAGATCAATGTTGCCAAAAACGGATACCTTAAAAACGAGAACATTTCTTTTATAGAAGCCGATGTTACAGAATATCCGATCACGCCACAGGATGGGTTCCTGTTTGATATTCTGCATTATTTAACTTATGACAAACAAAAATCACTCCTGCAAACATGCATCAGGAATCTTAAACCAGGGGGCATGATCCTGATCCGGGAAGGAAAACTTTTTTTTACATCTCCCCAAAAACTCAGGGAAATTGCCGGCGAGTATGGATTGAAATTTGAAATGATCGATCAAAAGAGAATAACATCTGATAATTTCTTTATCATACGCATGCCATTGAAAGACAATAGCATCAATATTTAAAATCTTTTTCACATGCTCAAACATTTTTATAGAATTATTCTCCAATTAATTGATGGGGCATTATATGGATTTATTGGTCCCTTTTGTATGCTTTATATCATACCTCAGTTTTTAATGAAACTTGTAAAAATCAAAACCGAGGATGGCTTTGGGATACCTGGTGTTGAAATAGTTGGAATAATAATTATGTGGTTAGGGACTGCATTAGCAATTTGGTGTGCAGTTTTGATGTTTCTATTTGGAAAAGGAACATTTCTCGTCACTTCAGCGCCTAAAAAAATACTGACACGCAATATCTATGGATATGTTCGAAACCCAATGATGTGGGCATTGTATATTATAGTACTGGGTGAAATCCTCACTTTTGGTCACTTTATACTCCTTATATGGCTGATTGCCATGGTCAGGATCATATATTTAATTGTGGCTAATTATGAAGAACCACAACTGGAACGTCGTTTTGGTGAAAGCTGGAAAGAATATTGTCAGAAGGTACCACCCTGGATCCCCAGATTCAACTTACGAAAAGTGAAACCCGGTTTATAATCTTATTGGGATTACCTTCAATTTATAATTATAAATATAAATCCAAGTTATATAATTATGGCCTCATGGGAAGGGAAAAGCAGAGGAAGTGTTTTTGGATATAGGATTTTTGTCTGGAGCATAAAGCATCTTGGACTTAATTTTGCGTATTTCCTTTGTACCATTGTCTCGGCATATTTTGTTTTTGCCTCTAAAAAGGCTTTCGGATCAATGTTTTACTTTTTTCATATCCGTCTGAAGCAAAGCAGGCTTAAATCAATAATAAGCATTTATAGAAACTATTATCTTCTGGGACAAGGATTAATTGATAAAACTGCCGTCCTTTCCGGGTTAAAGGACAAATTCAACTTTATTCACGAAGGTAAAGAGCATTTGTTGGAAATGCGTGATGGAGGTATCCTTATCAGCGGTCATATTGGAAATTGGGAAGTGGGAGGGAAAGCACTGGACTTCCTCGACAAAAAAATCAATTTGGTTGTTTTAGATGGTGAAGGACAAGCTATCAAGAATTATATATCTGATATTCTAACTGACCGGAATGTTCACTTTATCAAAATTGGCAATGACTTTTCACATTTGTTTGAAATTAAGCAAGCCCTGGCGAATAAAGAATTAATAGCGTTTCTGGGTGACCGGTTTATAGATGGAAATCAAACAGTTAGAATTGATTTTTTGGGTGAACCCGCACTTTTTCCATTAGGCCCCTGGCATATGGCATCATATTTCAATGTCCCCGTTTCTTATGTGTTTGCTGTTAAGGAATCACGCAAGCAATACAGGTTCTATGCAACTCCCTTAAAAATTATACCATATGTTAGAAACCCAATGCAACGATCAGCGTTAATTATGGATTCCATAAAAGAATATGTTTCTGAATTTGAAAGGATTACTCGGAAATATCCCTTGCAATGGTACAATTATTACAATTTTTGGAAATAAATCCAGTATCGAGTATCCAGTATACGGTCGTCAGTCGCGTTGTCCCGAGGATTCGGGAAGGCCTGCCCGGCCTTCGGATTGGTCTTTCTTAATGATCTCACTTACCATGAAATTTTCCCACAATTTTCCCGTATCATCCCGTAATGCAAGAGGATTGAAATGATTGATCAGGGCATTGCGGATGCCGTTGTCCCAAAAATAGACTTTCGGCTTTTTTTAATTTCATTCCGTTGATTCCTGGCCAGTAACGGTAGAGTGAAAATTACAAACGATTTCTCAAGCAGATCGAGATAACGGATCACAGTATTCCGGTCACAACCTGCAGTTTCGCCTAATTCGGTCAGGGAAACCTCTCCGGTAATCTGGAGCGCCAGCGCCTGCAAAAGTTTAGGGATGATACTTGGCTTCCTCACTGAATCCAGTGACAAAATATCCTTATACAGATAATCTCCGGCAAGTTCTGTTAAAATTTTTGGTTTATCGAGTGTTGGAAAGACAGATGCTGAATGAAATTCACGAATGCCAGGAATGAAGACTAGCTAATAAATCAAGAAAAACAAAATTAAATCGATTTCCCTGGTATCTTAAATCCAACCGGATTGTGGGATGACGGGGTCTACTTTTCTTCCATTAGTTGTTTAATTGCAGAAAAAATCAATTGGATCTTTTCATCATGTCCCGAAACCGCTTTTTTCAGTATCCGTACCTTCCCTTCATATAATTGAGCAAGTGTGAAGTCCATTATTACTTTTTCTCCGCGAATAAGATAAATGTAAGAGGCAATTTTTTCAGTTTTCAATTGAATGCTCTGTTCCATAATTTTTTCACATTAATCCACCTTTCAACTAAAAGGTAATACGCCGGAGTAAGAAATATTTTATGAACTGGTGGAAAGACAGATACTCGATGCTCGATACTGCCTGCCTGCCTGACTGCGTCAGCAGGCAGGCAGGGATTCTCGATGTGAGTGTGGAATTGAGGCTTGTGTCTTTAATATCGAGCATCGAGTATCATGACTTAGACTTTTGGGATTCTTTGACTATGATAAACCATAGTCCAATAAAAACCAGTATCTTTGCATTTCAGTAGTGATATAAATACTTTTCCCCCAATTCCCCAATCGTAAGTTCCGACTTTTGTGGTTTTGCCCGGACAAGTTATTGACAAATGAGGTATTTAATGGAGCACACTGACTGTTCAGGTAGAATAGTTTTGACATCATTTTAAATCAACAATTATATGGCGGGTTCTCAAGAGACCTTTAACAAGAAAGACAAAGAGAAAAAACGATTAAAGAAACGATCAGACAAGCAAAAAAAACTTGCTGACCGTAGGGCAAACTCACAAGGCGGTGGATTTGAGAATATGATTGCTTATGTTGATGAAAACGGGTACATCACAGATACACCTCCCAATCCGGCAAATAGAAAAAAGATCGACGCCGGAAGCATAGAAATTGGAGTGCCAAAGAGAGAGGCGATGGAGGTTACCTCAATACGAGAGGGAAAGGTTGAGTTTTTCAACCTTTCAAAAGGATTTGGTTTTATTAAAGAACTCGGTTCACAGGAGAAATATTTTGTTCACGCCAAAGGTTTGATTGAGGAAATCAAGGAAAACGATATGGTTACGTTTAAGATAGAGCGTGGTATTAAAGGTTTGAATGCCGTCCAGGTGAAGAAAGTGTAAATTCCTTCCCCAAAAACATACCTGGTGAGCTTGTGAAAAAACCGATGCCAGATGAAGAAAAAAGGGGAATTTCAACTGTTACAGTTTAATAACTTTTCTGACAACAACCTGTTTGTCAAATACAAATCTTAGGTAATATACCCCCGGGTTCAGGTTGAAATCAGCAGGTTCGATGGATCCGGAATGAAGGCCTTCGATCTGCATCTGTTGTTTCATGAGCAGTGCGGATGTTCTCCCTGTAACATCCATCAGTGTGATGGCCGCCGGAATAGATTTGCGCAGGAAATAGTAATAGTTCAGTTTATCACTAAACGGATTGGGGTAAACGACTACAACCGGACCCTCATCAGTAATGGCCAGACCTTGCGGTTGGCCGTCACCGGGAGGCGTGTCGACATTCCTGCCTGACCATACAAGGGCTGACCTCGTGATCTCGGGTTCTCTGCCACTGACCCTGCACTCAGTTATTGAGACATTCAGCACCGGATATCTGTGACCGGGAGCATACCATAAATAATGGATTACCTTGACCTCAACAGAATTGCACTGGTTGATCTCTATTCCATTCGATTCTGTCTTTACCCGCAATACATCCATATAGGCATGGTCAGGCAGGATCAGTGTACCATAGGCATCAGCCGTCACCGAATAAACACCACTGAAATCTACCTTCTTGACATTCTGTAATTTGGCCAGGCCTGCGAAATTGTCGGTAAAATGATTTCTATAAGCAAAAGGATAGATCATTCTAATTACAGGATCACTATAAATCACGGAATAATCTTGTGTGACCCCGCCGACTTCCATGAAAAAATCCTCTCTCAGTTTACCAAAATACTCTGATCCTCTTTCGTTGAGGATGAAATCAAAATCAATGGAATTCTTGTCTTTATCCGAAGGAGCAAAAGTGATTTTGCTGACCATCTTTTCACCGAGGATGGTTATCCCTGAGAAGTCCCAGACCTGGTCCGGACCAGCATCACCGGGGGCGACAAAGGGTATTTTAACATATGTATTTGAATCGCCGGGAGTCGGAGCGTTGTTTATCAAAGTGAGCGAACACTGCGAAAATGAGATGAGCGCAAAAAACAAGGGGAGGGTGAGTATAATGATTCGTTTCATAAGATCAATTTTTTTGCAAAGATACTATTCTTTCGAGGCTTTGATCCGAATATAAGTGTGGACAGAAACAGATACTCGATGCTGGATTACGGTGATCGGTGACTGGTGGAAAACTGATGCCGGATGCCGGATGAAATTCACGAATGCCATGAATGACGCCTGCCTGCCGT
Source organism: uncultured Bacteroidales bacterium (assembly GCA_903929315.1). Classification (GTDB taxonomy): domain Bacteria; phylum Bacteroidota; class Bacteroidia; order Bacteroidales; family FEN-979; genus CAIYUC01. The sequence continues at coordinate 59,792 of CAIYUC010000002.1, read as the reverse complement.
CAGCAGGGATGACGAATGAAATTCATGGATGTCGAATGACGAATTTTTTAAACTGTCGGGAATATTTTGTTTGATTATGTAACTATTTATTGTTTTGTATTGAAACAATACTTATCTTTGTCCTGTAATTAAGTGAAACACCAATTTTATATGAGCATAAAACTGTCACAAAAACAAATAGGACAAAGGATTGCCGGATTACGAAAAGCCAAAGGACTGTCGCAGGAAGATTTGGCTAAAGGTATTAAAATATCCCGTTCGTCTCTGGCTCAGATTGAGCTAGGCAACAGAAACGTAAATATCCCGGAGTTGCAAAACCTCTCTGTTGTTTTAGGGTTTTCCCTGGATGATTTCGTGTCCGAAGATTTTTGTATTCGTCAAAAAATGGAAAGTAATTCAGATATAAAAGCCCAATTGCATGAAGAGCGTATTTCTGTTCCCACATTGCAAATCAATAAGTTTAAGAATGTGCTTCTGTATATCCTTGAACGATGTGCAGGTAAGCCGAATGTTGGTGAAACGGTTCTTTACAAATTGCTTTATTTCTCTGATTTCAATTATTATGAGATTTATGAGGAACATCTGACCGGTGCGATATATCGTAAGTTGCCTTATGGACCTGTTCCGCTAAAATTAGACACAATCATCGATCAAATGCTTGCCAATTCACTTATACAAAGAGTGAAAACCGAATATCACCGCTTTCCGCAAACCCGTTACCTGCCTTTGGATAAAGCTGATTTAACGCAATTAAAAGCAAGTGAAAAAGAAGTCATTGACCAGGTTATTGAACAAATGAGTGATTGGTCTGCTTCTGCAATCAGCAACTATTCACATAATGACATGCCCTGGTTAGCTTCAAAAGAAGGAGAAAAAATTGATTATGAATTAGCATTTTACAGGGAACCTCCCTTTTCTGTAAGGAACTATGGAGACGAAATGGAGGAACAATGACTTTCGATGAACTTGCCGGATTTAAAAAGGATTTGAAAACCCTTTTAAAAAAATACACATCATTGAATGACGATTTAGAGGTTGTAAAAAAAGTTCTGGAAGTAATGCCTGATGAAAGACCTCCGTTCAGTTTTCGTATTGATGACCTGGGTCTGGAAACGTGCATAATCAAAGTCAAAAAGATTGCCTGCAAATCATTAAAAGGCAGAGGAGTGAATTCAGGATTACACCTTATCTACGCCCATTTTAAAGAAGATCAAAAAATAACTTTTATTGAACTCTATCATAAGAATGATAAGGAGAATGAGGATAGAAGAAGAATAATTGACAATTTTAAATAAAATGCCGGATACCAGATCTCGGATACTCGATGCTTGATCCTCGATACTCGATATGAGAATAGGGATTGGGGCTGCTGACTGCCGACTGCTGACTACAAAAGAGCGCATTAACTACTAGGCTGCAATTCTTCCTGGGTAGTGAAGCCGAATTTTTTATGGATTTCCTGAAGCCGCTTTATTCTAAATTCTTGCACAAACTCTTGACCCTTTGCCCCACCAAGGACTTCGCACCCACTGAAATAGACAATATTAAAATATCGTTCCAGACCATTCCACGCTTTGATTAATCCCTCTGATTCTATATCCTTAACAGAGGTCATTAATCCACGGGGTTTCCCATGGGCAGCCAAATAAAAAACATCAATACCCGCGAGGTGCGGATCATTCCAAATTATGCCAGTTGGATACTTTACATAGTACTCCAAATCATGACCGCTCGAGATAATCCTGTAGGCATAACCTATTTCTTTTTCTATCATCCACGGGATGGCTTTAATGAAAGGCTTTACACCAGGAGGATCTGTCATAGCTTGACTCCAGCAGGATTCAAGGCAACAGATTTTCGGTGTAAAGGATTCCAAGTATTCATCTATCAAGACCTGTTGCTCAGGAGTGGGTTGCTTGGGTGTATTATTATTATATTCCGCGAAAGTTGGTATCACAAGAGCTGAAGTATTTTTCTTCATATATGGAAAAATTTATTTCAGCGCCACCGATAGTGTGAATCAAAATCAGGTTTGGATTTCCGATGGTACTGCCGCGGGAACCGTCTGTCCGACACCACCCAGTACCTCCGGGGAAACTCCTTTTTATCCCTTTCAAGCTTGGGTCCCCTTTAACAACGCAGTTTATTTTCAAGCTGCATATAGCTTTTGGTCCGACTACCAGCTTTGTCGTTATTCGGAGAATCCATCGGGTATTGCTCAACTGCCAGAAGAAAACTTAGCAGTTTATCCAAATCCCACAAATGGAATATTTAATGTCGTTCTTCCAAAGCTAACCGCCAATGCACGAATTGAAGTCTATAACACCACTGGAGTTTTAGTTCACAATCAAACAGCAGTAAATGGTATAAATACGATTGATTTAACCAATCGTGTTGCGGGCATATATATTTTGAAAGTGCTAAGCAACAATAAAACTATCGCTTCGCTGAAAATAATTAAAAAGTAAGGACCACTGCCGGCGAAAGTATGAAACAGAACAATTAAGATAGAGGAAATGTCACTCATTTTCTATTCTTCAGGTGGAACGGTTAGTTCCGTTGCTGTCTGAATTCCTAATGATACCTCCGGTGCAATGTAACCCAATCTGACATAGATGGGACGGATCATTTTCCTTAATTCAGGAAGTTTACGCGCGAAGACAAGAGCGCCTAAAATACAAGATATTCCACCGATTAAAATTGTATTTGGTGTACCAATGATATTTGCCAATCCACCTGCTAAAATGCTACCAAAAGGCGCTGTCCCCATAAATGCCATCGTATAAAAACTCATAACACGACCACGTTTATCATCATCCACAATGGTTTGTAAAAGAGTGTTACTTGATGCCATCTCCAACATCATTCCCAGTCCGGTTATTATCATCAACATTAATGAAAGCAAAAAGAACCGGGATAAAGAAAATGTAATAAGCCCAAAACCAAAGATGCCTGCAGCCAGAGGAATAATTTTACCTATCCCAAAAACACTTTTTCTGGAGGCGAGATAAAGAGCTCCTATCAAAGCTCCTAAACCTGAAGCTCCCATAAGAAAACCGAAAGTATGTGAGCTTCCATGAAGTATTTCTTTAGCAAAAACAGGCATAAGTATAGTATAAGGCATTCCCATTAAACTAACCAAACCGAGTAACAGGATAATATATTTTATCGGTGCGAAACCTATCGCATAATCGAATCCTTCCTTTAACTCTTTAAAAACACTGGTATTTTTATTGTTAATTTTTCTTGGAGCAATTTTCATAAACAGCAGGGATATGATGACAAAAAGATAGCTTAGTCCATTCAGAAGAAAACAAATTCCTTCACCTGTAAAAGCAATTAACATCCCGGCTATCGATGGTCCAAGTAATCTCGCACCGTTAACCATTGAAGAATTTAAGGCAATCGCATTCCCTAAATCTTCCTTCTTTTCTACCATTTCAATCACAAATGACTGTCGTGCAGGAATATCAAATGCATTAACAATTCCAAGAAAAATACTTAGAAGCAGGATGTGCCAAACCTCAATTGTTCCAGTGAAATAAAGAAATGCCAGAATTAATGCCTGTATCATTGCCGCTATTTGAGTAGCAATTAAAATGTGATACCTGTTCCAACGATCAGTCAGAACTCCGGCAAAAGGAGCTATTACGAATGTAGGTATTTGACCGGCAAAACCAACAACACCAAGTAAAAATGCAGAACCAGTAAGGTTATAAACTAACCAAGGTGTTGCAATTCGTTGTATCCACGTTCCTATTAGTGAAATGCTTTGTCCGCTAAAGAAAAGACGATAGTTTCTATATTGAAAGGAACGAAAAATTAATTTAAGTCCGATAGGTTTATTTTCATTATTTCCAGATGCCATTTGTCAGAGGAATGACTTTTAATTAATTTTTTTATCAAATTTGCCGGGCTATAGATTCCATTTCAAATGGTTTACCATGACCGGGATAGATCGTTTTGATATTCATCTTTTTCAATCTGGCAATACTGTTTTTCAATTGCCCGGAATTTTCAATATAAGTTGCTATGTCAGGTTTTCTCATATTTGTAAATGTATCTCCTGCGAATAAAATTCCATCATCAGTTATTATGCCTATTGAACCTTTTGTATGACCCGGAATATGTACTATGGTGGCATTGAAACCATATTCTTTCAAATTTTGCCCGTCAGTTATAAAGATATCTGGTTTGAATTTATCAAAAGTAAATTTTCTTCTTTTTAACTTTCTTAGTATGAAAAATATTTTGGCTGCTAAAGTTCTTACTTTCCGTTTCAAAAACACACCTTGTTCCACCATAAATGAATCCTCTTTATGCATAGCTATTTTGGATTTGTATTTTTCCTGCAGCTTTGCACAATTTCCTGTATGGTCAAAGTCGCCGTGTGTTATAAGGACAAGTTTTAATTTGTCTGGCAAACAACCAGCAGACATTAATTCACTTTCCAATTTTTCCCAATGTATAGCCAAACCAGTATCAATTAAAACAAATCCTTCTTTTACCTTTACCAGAAAAGCATTTACAAAGGCCATTTTAATAATTGTAATATCATCTTTCTTCATTGGATACAGGTTTTAATTCTTTGACATTATTTAATTTATCTTACACTTTCATTTTCCCAAGATTCTCAGTGATACATGGCAATAGTTCTGCCGGGATACCAATAAAAACTTCCTCGTCTTTGATTTTCATATAATTTCTTGCACCATGGTCGCCCAAACTGTAAACAACTTCTCCGGTCAGAAAAGGGGCTGCCACAATTGACGAACATATGGGTGGGCCTGTCATACCCAAGGTTCTTTTACCTGATTCATATGCGAATGCCTCTGCTATTATCATCCCCTGCTTCGCATTACAGATTAGAACAACAACATCCGGTTCAAATAGTACCTTCTCCAATGGTGAAAAAGAAACTATTCTAACAGTTCCATATTCTATCCTCGGATTCGAATTGATAAATCTCCTCGCAGCTCTTTTAGAGCCGAAGAGACCCATTTTAGACAGGAACTCTCCGGTTTTAACACTTTCCCTCATTTCTTTCATTCCACAGCTACCGGAACCCCCATCACATTGATGGTTATCAGAAGTTGTATAGAAGATTTCACCGTCAAATCTGACTTTGTCAAGCATTTGACACAGTCTCATCTCTCCTTTCATCTGTTTAACACCCTTAGGAGCTTCGGTGGAAAAAGAAATCGCTATCGGCGAGCTTTCAAATCTTAAAGACCTCTTTAAAGTATCTGAAAAACCAACATATTTTTGCATATATGATCCTCCTTGTTTTTTATATTTAAGAAAAAATTGGATTTTCCGTCCTAAGCCCTCCCTTTTTTACAGTGTAAATCCCCCCTAAAAAAAGTTAACTGCCCATTTTTTAATATCATACATCAGAATGCCATTAGCAAAGTTATTACATTATTACGTCAATATCATGTTCATCTCTTACCGATGATGAATGTTCTTCTTTTTTATATCAATGTTTCCAAAAACCCGGTATTGACAAATTCTGAGTATTTTTTTATGCTCTATAACTTTGTCACTTTGTTACTCTGTTATTTTGTTACTTTGTGAAAGTGGTTGATTTTATTGGGGAAATGGAAATTTCAGGATGATAGGGGTAAGAAAAACAACTCATTGTAAAGATTATCACGGATCAAGGCCTGCGCGCTTCAGTTCATCTTTTCCCTGACGGGTAATGTAAGGAGTGAAATAGCAAAAGATTTCGTTTAATTAGATTGGTTTCATCTCTTAATGCGATTTACATGAGGAGACCAAAATTCCAGGATTTATTGCACATGTCGGAAAAAGAAGACAAACATAAATTTCAACAATGCAACACCAAGGGTTTACAATTCTTCCGGGCATTCAATTCCTGCACAATTTTAACTCTTTCTGGTATTGAAAATAATTGTTATTATTGTAATGATCTTATTTCCTGAAAGAGATGAAGATCAAATCACCGGTTAATGAATACCATCCGTGATGAGGAAAATCATTGGAATTATTGCTCCATTAATTGACAGACACCAGTTGCATACCGACTTCAACCTCAGGCTTAGCCTGAATAACAGGGAGCTAACGCTGGCCGCATTGTACGAATTTGCCAATAAGGGGTACATCGCTGAGCATGTTTCACGCGGTATTGATCACGAAGAAGATATCCCTGCGGCAGGGTACTATCTTGAAGGGTTGTTGCACCAACAGGGCTATGACACCATCCTGACCAACAAATACGATGCAGAAACACTAAAAACCGTTGCTGAACGGGATCCATTTGCTGTTTTAGTTTCAACCACGATGGTCGTCACAACAGATTCGCTCCTGGAACTGTTTTCTTCAATCCGGAGCGCAATGCCGGAAACGCAAATTATTGCCGGCGGTGTTTTTGTATGGAAAAATTATTTGATATACCGGAATCATCCTCCTTCGCCGTATCATTACCCGCTGCCATCCTGGATGCTTTTCCACCCTGACCACGCCGGTATGGATGCGGATATTCTGGTTGTTGCACCGCATGGAAAATCATCCCTGCTGGAAGTCCTGGCAATGCTGGAAAAAGGCAGGAGCGCCTCATTCGAACAGATCCCAAACCTTGCTCTACCGGGTGCCAAAGGTTTTTCATTTACCAAAAGAGAAGAAGAGCAGGTGAATTATGACGAAGATTATACCCGCTGGGACCTGATCAATGAAATCCCTTCTAAAATTCCGCTACGGACATCCATCGGCTGTCCTTACCGTTGCAGGTTCTGCGACTTTTACAAACTCTTCCCCCATATTTTCATCCGTTCCGGGAAAAGCCTTTCAGGGGAATTAAAACTGATGAAAGACAGTCTGGGACAAAAACCGGCGATCATCCACGTTTCAGATGATAATGTATTTATCAACAAGAAACGCCTTCAGGATGTCTGCTACGCCATTGCTGAATCAGGACTCAGGAAATGGATTGGCTTCATGCGGGCAGGAGAATATTCTGACATCGAAATGGTCCTGATGTTGCGCTCCGGGCTTATGATGGGAATGGTTGGTATTGAATCCGGCGACCCGGGACAATTGGAGCGGATGAATAAACACCAGGAGATCGAAAATTTGAAAAGAGGAGTGGAACAACTCGATGCCTATGGTATCAGTACGCTGATGACTTTTGTTGTGGGATTTCCGGGTGAAAACCAACAAACCCTCAGGAATACGGCCAATTTTCTGAACAACCTTTCCCTTACAAATTTGTTGGCTAGTTACCAGTTGTTTCCACTTCTTATTCAACCCCTGAGTGAACTGGTCAATCCTTCAATCCGGACTAAATGGAAAATAGAAGGATTCATGGAGAAATGGTCCCATTATACCATGAATTCAGAAGATGCAATCGAAGCCAGCTATGACCTGTTCAGGGAAGTAACCAATGTGCCGTATCATTATTCTGAAGAGAGTAACTTTTTCAACAGGGCGAAATTTAACCTCCCGACCCGGAAATCGTTATTTCAATTACGACAACGACTTACCATCAAACTGATTGAAAATGCACCATGGGAGCAAATCGAACCCATTCTGAAGGACGCGGCACAACAGATGAATATATCCGTCGGCAGAATAGAGGAATCCCTCAGGTGTGAGATTTCAGTGCCATCCCCACTACCATCCCCTTAAGCGAAAAAGGACCCCGTAAACGATTTTACAAAAGAAGAAAGTGTCTCATTTTATAAAAATTCGGGTATTGTGCTTCCCTTATCATTATAAAATCAGTCATCTTATATACTGTATTTTTAATCTCAGATGGAATTGCCAGATAAAAAATGCAGGAATCATATTTGAAGAATGAGATTTTCGGCATCTCAGGGAAACCAAAAAGGACAAACAAGTCGTTTTTTGAGATTCTTGATGAATACATAGAGAGTAGTAAAGCTATAAGAGCCAACAGAACCATCGTTTGCTATGGGACTTTCAAAAATTTTCTTATGGATTTTGAGAAAGACACAAAATATAAGGTTAATCTCCATTCCATAAATTTTAAATTTTTTGACAATCTAAGGACCTATGCTTTTATCAAGAGAAAAGCCAAGGATAATTACTTTGCCAAGATCATCAGTAACCTGAAGGCGTCCCTTACCTGGTGTCAGAAAAGGGGCTATACCAAAGATCTTACTTACAAAGATTTCAAAGCAGTAGAGCGCGAGAAAGATGTCATTTACCTGACATTAGAGGAGCTGATGTTACTGTTGAATTTTAATTCGATACTTTCAAGAAGAACAGGGCGAGAGACCTTTTTTGTTTTATGTGTTTTACCGGCTTGCGCGTTTCAGATCTCCATAACCTGAAAAGAGAAAATATCAAGGACGGCCAGATTTTCAAGACAATTGTTAAAACTCATAAAACCGAGGTTATCCCATTGAATTAATTTGCACGTGCGATCCTTGCCAGGTATGAAAATCTTGAAAATTATCCATTGCCAAAACTTTCTGCACAAAAAATAAATGACCACATTAAAGATTGTTGTTTTGATGCAGGAATTACCTCGTTGGTCACCTATGTGGATTATTCAGACGGCAAAGCAAAGGAGCATACAGAACCAAAATGTAAACTGATCACCAACCATACTGCCCGGAAAACATTCATCACAAACAGTATCATGCTTGGTATGAATACAAAAACGATCAAGGATATCACAGGTCATAAAAAAGACAGTGTCTTTAACAAGTACGTCAAAATATCTGAAGACTTTAAAAAACTGGAAATGGAAAGGACCCGGGATAATATTCCGGTAAAGAAGAAATAGTCCTGACTTTGGCATTTAGGTAATCTTATCGGGAAAGATGAGTTTCGCTTCTGTCGGTTCCTTAAATGCATTACACTTTTCTAAATGATTCTGCATGAAATCCATGTCACCAACGACTGTCTCTGAAAGTTTTTGTGCTTTGTCAAGCATCCTTATATAGGGTTTAGGATCTTTATTCCTCGTTAGTTTTCTCAATGTCAAAATGTAATCGTCACGAAAAACTGTTGGTATTATTATCCTTGTCTGGACGGCTTTCACTAATTCAGAGTTCATCATAATCCTTGAAATTCGTCCATTCCCATCTAAAAATGGATGTACTTCGCTGATTATAAACATCATAAAGGTAGCTCTGGCGAATGGCTCAGTTAATGCCTGGTAAAAATCAAAACCTTTTATCAATGTACCTTTAACTAGCGTGTGGTCAACAAATAGAGTGTCTCCCGCCTTGTTGTTTCTGTCCTTAAACTGGCCCGGATTTTTTGAAGTTCTTGAAGCCAGCAAGATCTCATGACGATATTGTAAAATACTCATCAACTCGTCCGGACTTCCAGGGGTTGTTTTCATTTCCTCTCGATTGCTGACAATTTTATAGGTACCAAGTATATCGTGAGAATCTTCATCACGTGTGGGAAGTGGAGTATCCGTTTCAATAATTTTCTTTGCCTCATCAATCTCAAACTTGGTTCCCTCTATGTAATTTGAAAAATAAGCTTCAAAGAATGCAAAATTTTTGAAGGCCTGATTTTCCCTATTCCGTTCCTCTCGGAAAGGGAAATCTTCTTGTTTTAACTGAACAAATAGTATTTCAAATAATTCCAGACGGGCGGAATCATATGGGGCACCTAATGCCCTTGCAATTGCCAGGGGTGAAGATAAAGTTTTTAATGGACGGGGATTCAGTAATGCACCGATAAGTTTATTTAGTCGTTCAAATTCACTTTGTAAACCCAACTGTTCAGAAATAGACCTCGCCCTGTCACGGACTTCATTTAACCCTTTCTCCCCTTTATTACTCAGAATTTGTTCAAGTTTGTTTTCTATTTCCGGCGAGGTCAATGTCTTCGAATCCGGCCCAGGCCGTCTGGAAGGCTGCAGGTTTTCAAGTAATGCCCTTTCCACTTGAGAATGATACAGCCCGCCTACAAATGGAACATCTCCATCAATAGGTCCTGGCCCTTCCAGGAACCGAATTGTAACGCCTGGCAATTGAATTTTCTTAGTATACGTGAAAGTTAGAAAAATATAACCGGTAGCAGTTGGCTTGAATTCAATTGCTGAGCGGTGACTCAACATGGCATTGGGATATAATTTTCCAAGGATATTGAAAATATTTCGCCGTATTATTACTTCCGGTGAATCATTAAGATTACCGGAATATATACGTGGCGCAATTTTTCTGATAAGTTTCTTCCCCAACATCCTTGAAATGAGTCTTCCCTGCTTTGGGTCGCTGGAGGAAAAAATTACTTCCTGAAGGTGAATTGGCAAAATATTTTCCATTATCTTGTATGTTTTCCACAAATGTAGATATTATTTTCCATCAAAACCATGATTTCTAATAATTTTTTCCACTAAGTAACTTCTTTGCGATCTAAGTGAGATTTTTTTCCACTAAAAATCCACGTATCTGTCAAAAAAGTAAATTTTTTCCACTAAAAGACAATTTGAAGCGATTTTCTTCCACTAAGAATGTGATTGAGATGAGTAATCAAAAGAAAGTAACCCTACAGTATCATACTTGGTATGAATACAAAAACGATTAAGGATATCACAGGGTACGCCAGCCTTGCCTTCAACCAGGCTGGTCAACCTTTTGTAGCTTATGAAGATTATTTTAATGGTTACAAAGCTACTGTTATGTATTACGATGCTCCCGCCGGAATAATTGAACTTCAATCTTCACAGATAACTGTTTATCCTAACCCCGCAACCGGTGAAATAACTATCGAAACATCCGCATCCCTCACGCAGACACAATTATCCATAATGAACCTAAACGGTCAGCAGCTTATAACACTTATAGTCACCGGGCCAAAAACACAAATTGACATATCACGCCTGCCCGGCGGAGTATATTTTGTGCGTATAACAAATGACAAGATGCTGGAATTTGAAAAATTCATCAAAAGATGACGTTTTAACTACATCTCATCAACTCGAGAATCGAAACAAAAAAAGCGAAACAGTATTTCACTATTTCGCTATTTTACTATTTCGCTATTTGAATGGTACCCGGAATCGGAATCCATGCCTGACTGACTGCGTCAGCAGGCAGGCAGGGATACTGGATCCTCGATGTGTGAGCGTGGGGATTGGGGGCTGCCGACTGTGGACTGCGGACTGCTTACTGCCGACTTCATTAAACCATTTCAAGCATTTTGCGTGTTTTAACACCATTGGTTCCCCGAACCTTAGTATTCCCGGAAATATTTAAATTATACGGCCGGTTAAAGGCTTCCTGTGATACCTTAAATTCATGCGCCAGCACCCTGATTATTTCCTTTGACAACCCTTTCTTATAATGTAAAATATCAGAAACCAGACCTTTGCTCACCCCTAATATTCCGGCTAGGTCTTTTGCTTTCATATCCCGATCATGCATTAAAGAATGAAGCAACTCAATGGGATCAGCATCTTTGAACCTGGAATGTTCTGCATCCCATTTCTCAATCAATAACGTTAGCATTTCAACCTCATCCCTGCCATCTTTATTGTTATCATTGCTTCCCGGCAATTCCTCCAGCGTTTTGCAATACTCGTTGTATTGCTTTCTGGATTTTATAATGGTGTATTTTAATGTCTTCATTTCAAATGAATTAATATGCACTGATAGTATATTGATCACCTTGTTTACAGAGTTGATCATATTTCATATGCGAACCAATCCAGCAGACAAACAAGTGAACCTTTTCAGAACCAAAATGATATTTACATATCACGCGGTATTTGTTTCCTGCAATATTGAATACAACCCTGTTGCTCCCGTTTCCTAACAAACCGGCTGACCCAAAGGTTTTTTGAATATCTGCCGGTGTATGCCAATCTGCATATTTTATTGCAGTTAACCAGTTCTCAAAAGAACTTATACCAGATGCATGACCCCCAATATAATCCTGAATGGTCTGCTTTTCTATCAGATGAACTCTCATGCAAAGATAAATTAATTTTTTCTCAGTTCACGTTTTGTGAACTTTTTTTATTGGTGGCTTTCCCGCTTCTTCAAAAATCAGGGTTTACCATTAATCCGCCAAAAAGTAAAAGGTGATATGGTTTTGAAAGATCTTTTTTTATGCCCGTTCTTTTAATTCACGAATGACAAAATGACGAGTGACGAATTCAAGACATTCATAGCATTGTATTCGTCATCCCTGCCTGCCTTCGGCAGGTAAACCTGCGGCAGGCAGGCGTCATTCCCGGATTCGTCATTATTAAACTGGTGATCGGTGACTGGTAAAAACAGATGCTCGATGCTGGATTCTCCCTGCCTGACTGACTGCGTCAGCAGGCAGGCAGGGATACTCGACGTGTGAGCGTGGGGATTGGGATTGCTGACTGCCGACTGCTGACTGCCGACTGCAAATTCATGCCACTTTTAACTTCAGCACTTCAAGTTCAGCACCTTTTAAAAGGCCTTCTTTTCCTCTTTTCAAGACTTCTCCCGTTATTGCCTCATCCAAATAATAATGCTCACAAACATCACAAATTTGTGCCGGAACTTCCTTAATAAGGATGATTGAACCATTCTTTTCGAGGGTAACTGTCACTTTCCCTTCGTGCATTGTTCCTGTTTTACAAATAACACATTTCATATTATTGGATTTTCGTTTTAAAATCAGTTGACCAAACATTTTTATCGGGTTCATAAACAGTGACCATTATGCAATTTCCCGTTTCAATATCTTTTGCCACAAGAAGATGCAATGGACGAAGATCAATAAGTCCAAAAAGAAGAAAACTTGGATATGGTTTATCATCTTGGTATTCTTTGATTACTTCGCCTTTGTCTAAAATAAATTTTACTTCATCCAGAGATATATTTCTCCTGAACATCTGAGAAATAATATGATCACTAAAAAAAATCCTGTTACAAATCACCGTGATAACTTTTTACAAAGGTAATGAAAAGACTAATAAGTGACGCGAGGCGGACAAGCGGACGGGCGGATAAAATCGATTACGAATTACACCTGCCTGCTGCAGGCAGGGATTACGAATTACGGAAACAGATGCCGGATGCCAGATACATGACGCGGGACGCGGATGGAAGAACGTGACGCGAGACGCGTAACGCGAAACGCGGAGTGTGAGAGTGAGGATTGGGTCTGCCAACTGCTGACTGCAGACTGCCGACTCAGGATAACTTAAGCTGATTTAAATCTCTCCAACTGATAATTCTGCCGGAGGAAGTAGTAATGGTTTCGTCACCTCCGTAAATAACAAAGGAATGATCCTTCGGATAGTTACCGTAATTATTCCACCGGTGAAGGTTGGTAAAAAAGTCAGGATTCCATGTTTGAGCCGATTTGATTTCAACAGGGACAAGGTCTCCGGCAGTTTCAATGATCAGATCAATTTCTGTTCCGTGATGGTCTCTCCAAAAATAGAGATTAGGTTGTTTTGCCTGATTATTAAGACGTTTGAGCAACTCAAGAAGCATAAGATTTTCGAATAATGCTCCTTTCAGATAATGGTTGGAGAGCTGTTCCCGGCCTTCAATATGTAAAAGTGAACAACAAAGCCCGGGATCGAGGAAATAGAGTTTAGGCCGTTTGATAAGTCGTTTGGAGAAATTCCGGGAATGCGGATGCAGAAGAAAAATGAAATAACTGGCTTCCAGCAGAGATATCCATGCTTTTGCCGTGTTTACGCTGATCCCGCAATCGTTCCCGAGGGAGGTCAGGTCAAGGATTTGCCCTACCCTGCCTGCGCATAATCCTACAAACCGGATAAATGCATTCAGATCCTGTATGTTTTGCAAAGAACGTATATCTCTTTCCACACAAGTCTGCATATAGTTCGGATAAAAATCTCCGGGATCGATATGCTGGTCATAAATTCCTGGAAAGAAACCGGTAAACAAGTATTCTTCATAAGTTTTAAATGAAATATCCGCCGTTTGAAGTTCTGCCATTGAAAATGGGAATAACCGGAAGAGGGCTGTCCTGCCTGCCAGAGACTGGGTTATCCTGTGATGAAGCAGAAAGCTTTGCGATCCGGAGAGAATAAACTGGCCGGGGACGTTCCTGTTATCAACAATCCCTTGTATATAGGAAAAAAGATCAGGGACATGTTGTGCTTCATCAATGACAGCTCCATCCGGGAAATTGGCCAGAAATTGATTTGGATCGGAAAGAGCCAGTAACCTTGTCTCGGGTATTTCCATCGAAACGTATTTTTTATCCGGAAACAAGTTTCGGATCAGCGTGGTTTTCCCGGATTGACGGGGTCCTGTAATCGTAATGACCGGAAATTTTTTACTTAATTGGGTTATTTTTTCAGAGATGGCTCTTGGTATCATAAGGCAAAGATACAAAAAATTGTACAATAATGCAAATGTAATTCAATATTGTACAAATAATAGTTCTTGCTAGAAGGGCCTTTTTTAGGGTACGGAGTGTAAAGTCTAAGGTGTAAAATGCAAAAGTGCAACGTCCAATAAAAGTGGTCAATTAAAACGGTATGTCTACTTTAAAGGATGTACGCCATTCGCCGCTTTGCGCTCATTGGGGGAATTATCCTTTAATACAGCGGACTGAAAATCCTATAATCTTAGAACCAGCGGTTCTATATATAAGGCTAGTATTATACTGCATATACTGGTGCCAGGCATCCGATGATGAGCTCTCAGTCGAACTCCACCACCATCCATACTTACCATTTAAATAGAATAAACCATTGTTGTAACGGCTGCCTCCCGGAAGTGCCGTAAATCCGGTGCTGTTATTAGCCCCGGTATTTGGGGAAGCCCAATGTACTGTGCCGGCTTCCTTTAATTTGCCACCAGCTAAGGTGGTGTCACCCAAATAGGTAATTAATGTGCCCCATTCAGCATCGGTAGGCACATGCCAGCCAGTAGGACATAATTTACCGTTATTTACAGTGAACCAATTGTACAATGCCCCATAGGTATTCTTATAGGTTGCATCATCATTGTTATACCAACAATAAGCGGGTGTTGAAAGGGTGGACCATGCGGTACCATCTGTTACCAAGGGTATGGCTGTTCCATCATTGTATTTCGTGGTTTTCAGGTTTTCAACCATCCACACCTGGGTACCAATAGTTACCGTATGATAAACATTACCGTCAAGGTCGGTTACTGTTCCGGCAGATGCCGGATTGTTATTGTTGCTATCTTTCTTGCAACTGTTAGAAAAGATTAGTACAAACCCCATGATCATTAATGGGTAAATCAAATTTCCTTTTAATTTTTTCATGTCAGTTTAGTGTTTAAAGAAGTTAATGATACGATATGCGGGCTATGCGATAAGTTTTTCAAAATCCACTTTCTCAGCAAGTGGTTGTTTATTAATGTAAATTTAATAGCTTTTAAATAGGCGACGTAGAGGTTTTACACATCAGGAAGGAATTAAATGATGACACACCTGATATTCTTGATGTGTGAAAAAGCAATCAGGATGAATTTGCCGTAAATTGCAGTTGTTTAAATTCCAGTTTCAATGAGCAGAAAAATTAATATTACGAGGTTCGGAATACATCTTTTTTTGTGGATTATTCTCACCTTTTTCCTATTATACTTTATTTATGACCCTCATGCGGCATTTTTGCAGCAATTTGTTGCTACACTAGTTGTTACCGGCTTTACTGCTCTTCCTGCTTACTTTTCATCTAAAGTGCTGTTACCTAGGCTTCTATATCGCAAACTTATTGGAAAGTTTATTGGGGCATTGTTGCTGGCTGCTCTTACAAACACTGTGCTAACTTATTTTTTAGCCGGGGCATTTTATTATGAATTGAGCGGAAAATCAATATTTACGAGAATTGCCTACATACAATTTCTTTTTTCATTTTTTTTTATCATCAATTGTACTGTTATCGCTGTGAGCAGTGCTATTCAAATTATTATTGACCGGTTTGGTATGGAACAACAACTGCACGAAGTAGAAAGTGAGAAGGTAAGCACAGAGCTTGCCTTTCTGCGCGCGCAGATAAACCCGCATTTTCTTTTTAATGTCCTTAACACTATTTACTTTCAGATTTATAAAGATAACAGTGAAGCGCGAAACTCAGTAGAAAAACTTTCGGAAATGCTTCGCTATCATCTCTATGACTGTAATACCGATATGATTGATATTTCCATGGAACTTGCTTATATTGAAAATTATGTTGCCGTGCAGCAGTTAAGGATGGAGGCCGGCACGGATTTGCAGATGAAGCTTCCCGGGGATATTGGTTCATTTAAAATTGCACCACTTCTCATATTACCACTAGTCGAAAATGCATTCAAGCACATTTCAAATTTTAAAGATCCATCACAAAACAAACTTTACATTACCATTTATAAGGAACAGGATGCCCAATTTGTGGTAAACGTAGTAAATACATATAATTCGTTGGATCATATTGAGCAATTGCAAAATTCGAGCGGTCTCGGACTGAAAAATCTTGAACGCAGGCTGGCATTATTATATCCCGGTAAACATTCGATAACCAGAAAGCGTACCGAAAACACATATGAAACAACCCTTAAAATCCAATACTATGATTAATTGTCTTGTAGTAGATGATGAGCCGATTGCCCGTGAAGGCATAATGGAATATATCAGGCAAATAGATTATTTAAGTCCGGTTGCGCAATGCAAAAGTGCGGCAGAGGCTGCGGGTTTGCTACAGAAGAATAAAATAGACCTGGTTTTTATTGATATACAAATGCCCAAACTTACCGGTATTGAGTTTGTAAAAGCGCTCGCCGACCCGCCACTTATAATTTTTACAACAGCATACTCTGAATATGCTTTGGAAGGATTTGAATTGGATGTGGTCGATTATTTGCTTAAACCAATTTCCTTCTCCAGATTTCTGAAATCTGTAGAAAAAGCCCAAAGCTATCTTCATGCAACAAATAAGGAAGTTAGCTTTACGCAGGATTTCTTTTTCATAAAATGTAATGGTAAAATTGAAAAAATTATAATGGCTGACGTGATTTACATTGAAGCTATGGCGAATTATGTTATCATCCATACACGGCAAAAAAAATATATCACCTATCTTACGTTCTCAGGTATAGAAGAGAAGCTTCCTGCTCATCTCTTTGTAAAGATACATAAATCCTATCTTGTCGCTATTTCAGCCATTCAAACTATTGATGGCACTGATGTAATAACAAGTTCGATGAGGCTTCCGATTAGTAAAAATTACAGGAATGATGTAATGAGCCGGATAGAATCCAGGCTTATTAAACGATGATATTATAGTCCGGTGAAGATACATATGACAAAAGCTGAAATCGTAAATCAGATTACTGAAAAAACTGGAATTGAAAAAGTAGTTGTACAAGCTATTGTCGAAGCGTTCATGGAAACGATGAAAGAGTTTATGACAGAAAGAAAGAATGTTTACCCACGTGGATTCGGGAGTTTTATAGTGAAGAAAAGAGCTGAGAAGTTGGGTAGGAACATCACCAAGAACACAACTAATGGAAAAGGTTCCTTGATTTTTATTTAATTTTCTCTAATGTTGTCTCCGCTGGTGGTGGTGTTTCCTCAGCTTCTTTTAATTGCATTGGTTTTGACATTGGTGCTAAATAGATACCTCTTCCTCCAATAGGGTGTGGGCCTGCCTGCCGGCAGGTTTGGGTGTGATAAAAAAAGCGAAACAGTATTTCGCTATTTGTCTTGTACACTTAACTGACCAATTATCTAACTTTAGAATCATTCCAGATTAACTGAAAGTAGTTGATTTTATTGAGGAAATAGATGGTTTTTAGGTTTTATTCTTAATTGATTATTGGCCTTCCTGTATAGATCCCTTCTTCGGATCTGTTGTCCCTATTATCAATTAATTTTGCAGCATTCAATCGGTCTCAAGTGAATGACAAATACCGCATCCTCGGAAATAAAGAAATTGGAGTCTAAGAAAGGACTTCAGGAATAGTAGGCCATAAAATTGAAAATTCTGAAAATAATTTGTTACCGTAAATAAAAAAGTTTTACTTTTGCATACCGATCGTTCAGTATTTTTATCATGAAAGATACAAGGGATATTATCATCGACGAGGCCTACAAGCTGTTTCTGAACCACAGTTATGAAGCTGTTTCGATCAGCGTGATCAGCGATGCAATCGGCTTTACGAAGGGAGCCCTTTACCATCATTTCAGAAATAAGGAAGAACTTTTTCGTGCTGTGATCGATAAGCATTTTCCCATTTCAATCGTCATGGTCGATGTGGATAACATTAGCCTGAAGGAATACACCAGTGCATGCATCGAACATACGCATAAGATCCTGAAGGCTATTTTTGGGAGTGATGAGAAGTTCATCCCTGTAAATTACCTTTCGCTGATAGCCGATTCCTTCAGGCATTATAAGGGATTTTCGGAGAATAAAACCCATATCATTGAAGATGCTGTAAAAAATGTGGAAATCATTCTCAAATATGCGATCAAACGGGGGGAAGTACGAAGCGACATCAACGTTAAGATAGTAGCCCTTCAATACTTTTCCCTGAGCATAGGGCTGGCCGGTGACCTCATCCGGAACAGTTCCATTGAGTCGGCCATAAAATCATTGAAAGGCCAGCTTAACCAGTTGTATTACCTGCTCAAGAAGTAATTTTTTTTATTCCAAAACATACCGTTCGTTCAGTATGTAAAATACCAATCGTTCAGTATTTTAACAAAGACAATACTTAAACAAACACAGAAATATGAAGAAGATGATCATTCCCGCGATAGCATTGTCTATGCTTATCGCATGCAATCCCAAAGAAAACCAGGACAGCCTTCCCGGAACGAAACCCATCACAGTGACCACCGTCATAGTGAAAAAGGAAAAGGTAGTTACCGGCTTACGATACAGCGGTACCGTTGAAGCATATCAAAGCATACCTCTTAATTTCCAGACCACCGGGACCGTTGAAAAAGTATTGGTCGAACCAGGTGACGTGGTTCAGAAAGGCCAGTTGGTTGCCACTCTTGATCAAACCGATGCAAAGAGCCTATATGATATCACGCTTTCACAGTACCAACAGGCTAAGGATGCCTACGACAGGTTGAAGACGGTGCACGACAAGGGAAGCCTGCCCGAGATCAAATGGGTGGAGATGGAGTCCAAGCTCGAACAGGCCCAGTCATCACTCAACCTGGCGAAGAACAACCTTGAGAAATGCAACCTGTATGCACCGGTCAACGGGATGGTCGGGCGAAGGAACATAGAACCGGGAATGTCGTCAATATCCATTGTTTCGGCTCCACTGGAACTGGTCTATATAAAGCAGGTATATGTGAAGATCTCGGTTCCCGAAAACGAAGTGGCCAGGATCATCAAAGGAATGAAAGCAAGCTTTACGGTCTCTGCACTGAATGACAAGGAATTCAAAGGGGAGGTATCCAATATCAGCCCGGTTGCAGACAAAATCTCCCGCACGTATGAGGCGAAAATCCTTGTTCAGAACCCTGAGCTTGCACTGAAACCGGGAATGGTCTGTGATGTGAAAATGGAAACGACCATGGAAAAGGAAGTAATACTTGTCCCAAACCAGAGTGTGTCGAAAGACAATGAAAACAGGGTATATATATACGTGGTAGATCCTTCAGAAAAACGGGCAAAAAAGCAGGTCATAAAAACCGGGCAGTATCTTGATTCGGGACTGGAAGTGGTGTCGGGCCTTGCAGCAGGACAATTGATCGTGAATGAAGGGAAAGAAAAATTGAGTGACAACAGTTTAATTTCCTTCTGACATGGAACGCAAGAAATTGAACCTGATTGAAAAGGCAATGCGAAACAACAACATCGTTGTGATCATTGCGGCGGCCATTATCATCGTCGGGATCATCGCCCTGTTTAAAATGCCGCGTAATGAATTCCCCGTATTTACTATCCGTCAGGGGGTCATCGTTGGGATATTCCCCGGGGCGACATCCACAGAAGTGGAAAAACAGCTTACTACCGTGGTTGAGAATTATCTTTTTGGTTACCAGGAAGTAAAAAAGGCCAAGACCTATTCCTATTCCCGTGAGGGTATCATGTACATTTTCGTTGAATTGAATGATGATGTAAAGAATGCCGACCAGTTCTGGTCCAAATTAAAGCACGGGCTGGCCGAGCTGAAAATGATCCTTCCTGCGGGAGTTGCCGCTTTGATCGCCAATTCAGACTTTGGTGATACCTCGGCACTGCTCATCACCTTATCCTCCGACACAAAAAGCTATAAAGAACTGGAGGAGCAGCTGAAAAAGCTCGAATCGGAATGCCGTAAGATCCCGGCTACCTCCAAGATCAAGCACTTCGGTCTCCAGAAAGAAAAGATCTTTGTGAATGTAAAGCCTGAGCTGCTTAACGAATACAACATCAAATCGCTGACGCTGCTGGGCTCATACCAGGCCAACGGGATGGTGAGCTATGCGGGTAAGCTCGATGACGGCCGCAGTGTAATGCCGGTGCATTTTCCTCCGAATTTTGAATCGGAGAAAGACCTGGCCGAGCAGATCGTTTACTCCGACCCCAACGGCAACGTGGTGAGACTTAAGAACATCGCCACCATCGAACGAAAGTATGATAAACCCGGTAATTTCATCCGCCAGAACGGAAAAAAAACCATACTGCTCTCGCTCGAAATGCAACCGGGCAACAATATCGTGGAGTATGGCAAGGATGTGGACAAGGTCCTGGATAATTTTATGAAGCATTGTCCGTCAGGCATTGAAATAGCCAAGATATCGGAACTGCCTAAGTACGTAAGCGATTCGGTGAACAATTTCCTTCACGAATTCCTGATCGCCATCATTGCAGTGATCCTGGTGACCCTGATCCTGCTTCCCCTCCGCGTAGCTTCAGTTGCCGGGATCACAGTCCCGATCTCGGTGATGATCACCCTGGCCATAATGTATTTTAAAGGGATAGAGCTGCATACGGTTTCCCTGGCCTCGCTGATCCTGGTTCTCGGGATGATCGTCGATAACTCCATTGTGATCATCGATAACCATGTGACAAAGATCGACCTGGGATTTTCACCCTGGCATGCAGCCATAAAAAGCGCCAGGGAACTGGTTGCGCCTATCATTGTCGCCACCCTCGCCATTTTAGCCGCATACATCCCCCTTGGATTCATGGTCCCCGGAACAGCCGGCGAATTCATGCAGACCATTCCCTGGGTAGTGACCATTGCGCTGACCGTTTCGATACTGGTTGCCTTGTTCCTGGTCCCATATCTGAATTTTGTATTCATCAAAAAAGGACTGAAGAACGTGAAAAAACCGGGCAAAAAGTCCTTCCTCGATCTATTACAGGCCTGGTTCGATAAATCGATCGACAAGGCATTCAAACATCCCCGGCTGGTCATAGCCACAGGGGTAGGTTCGGTTGTAGTGTCGGTGCTACTTTTTCAGCTTACCGACCAGCAATTATTCCCTGAAATGGAACGAAACCAGTTTGCCGTTGAAGTATACCTGCCAACCGGTTCGTCCCTGAAATGCACCCAGAAAGTGGTCGACAGCCTGGAATCCATCTTGCTGAAAGACAAGAGAGTGACAAATGTCACCAGTTTTATTGGCACCAGTTCGCCCAGGTTCCATACCGTTTATGCACCCCAGATGCCGGCTTCGAACTTCGGCCAGTTGCTGGTCAACACCAAGTCGGACAAGGCTACCAGGGAAATAGTGAACGATTACAGTCCCAGGTATTCCGATAACTTCATCAATGCCCATGTAAAATGGAAGATATTGGCAATGCAGCTCAACAAGGCTTCCATCGAGGTCCGCATCTCTTCAGATTCGGTGAAAGACATCCGCAGTACCGAGAAAAAAGTAATGGAGATCCTGTCCAAAACCCACGGACTCGCATGGGTGCGCAGCGACTGGGACCAGCCCCAGCAGAATATCAACGTGAACCTCGACCGTGACAAAGCCAACCGCATGGGGTACTATAAAAGCCTTGTGGCTACCTCGGTGATGATAGGGCTTGACGGAGTCCCGCTGACCACCATATGGGAGGATGATTACCCGGTAGATGTCGTGCTGAAACAGGATCAGTCATCCAAACAAAATATAAAAACCCTTGAAGACCAGTATATTACTTCGCCCATGAGTTTTTCGGCCATTCCACTTCGCTCAATGGCTAACTTCACACCCTCATGGACTGAAGGGACGATAGTAAGGCGCAACGGTGTCCCCACGCTCACGGTCATGATCGATAACACACCAAAGGCAGTTGCAGCAGCT
Source organism: uncultured Bacteroidales bacterium (assembly GCA_903929315.1). Lineage (GTDB taxonomy): Bacteria > Bacteroidota > Bacteroidia > Bacteroidales > FEN-979 > CAIYUC01. The sequence goes on along the minus strand of CAIYUC010000002.1, from coordinate 37,622 downwards.
ATCCTTGATAAGATCAAGCCGCAGATCGACAAGCTGCCTTTGCCCGAAGGCACGTCCATCGCCTGGGGTGGAGATTATGAAGCCATGCAGGAAGTGTTCATACCCATGGGGATTGCGCTTGGGGTAAGCATACTGCTCATCTTTTTCATCCTGCTGATACAGTTCAGAAAAGCCAAACTTGCGCTCCTGATCATGAGCGGAATGCTCCTTACGCTGCCCGGGGCTGTGGTCGGACTGCTGATCATGCACTTCCCCTTCAGCACCACCGCATTCATCGGTATCACCAGTTTATGCGGGATGGTGATAAGGAACGGGATCATCCTGATCGATTATGCCCGCGAATTGAAAGAGAACCAGGGAATGACCACGAAAGAAGCAGCCATTGCAGCGGGGAAACGTCGTATGAGGCCCATCTTCCTCACCTCTGCTGCGGCAGGAGTGGGAGTTATCCCGATGATCATCAGCCGCTCGCCACTCTGGGGGCCATTGGGCACTGTGATCTGTTTCGGACTTTTGTTTTCCATGGTTTTGACCCTCTACATCCTCCCGGTCATGTACTCAGTTTCATACAGCGATAAAGAGAAGAAACTGCCATTCTGGACTTTGCCGCGGAATATAAAAATGATCTTATTTGGTTTTCTGTTGACAGTTCCCTCAATGCTAAGCACAGGCCAGGCCCAGACCATTTCACTGGATTCATGCAAGCAGCTTGCCCTGCAAAACAACCGCAAGATCAAAGAGTCAGAATTGCAGGTACGGGCGTCTCAACAGCAGAAACAGGAAGTCTTCACCAACTTTTTCCCGAAAGTCAGCGTTGCAGCATTTTCATTACGTTCTGCCGATTACCTTATGAAACTCGAAACACCCCAGATGAACCTTCCGGTTTGGGACGGTAAAAATCCGGCCCAGCTTGTAAACCCGACCCAGTTCGCATATTTCCCCGCACTCTCGATAGGTCTGCTTGATTATATGAACACCACAGCTGTTACCGTGTCCATGCCGGTTTATGCCGGGGGAAGGATCAGGAGGGGATACAAGCTTGCGAGGCTTAGCGAAGACGTTACTGTATACCAGAAAGAGATGACACGAGACGAGGTCCTGGCCCGGACCGAAGAGCTGTTCTGGACCCTGCAGTCGCTCAGCGAAAAAGAGAAGACCATACGAAGCTACCAGCACATGCTCGACTCCCTGTACCGTGATGTAAACAACTACAGCAATGCAGGACTGGTGCAAAAGAACGATGTGCTGAAAGTCCAGCTGAAGCAGAACGAGCTAAAAAGCAACATGCTGAAGCTGAAGAATGGGGTCAATCTCACGAGGAGGGCCTTATGCCAGCATATCGGTCTGCCGTACGACAGCACGCTGGTCTTCACTGCCCCGCCCGATGCGCAGTCTGCAACCCTAGTTTTCCAGGACCCCGAGCAGCTAGTGAAAAACCGCAGCGAGTACCATTTGCTGAACAAAGCAGTGGAAGTAAAACAGGTGCAAAAAAAGCTGGCTGCAGGCGAATATATGCCCCAGCTCTCAGTCGTGGGCGCAGGTTTTACCTACGATATCATGAACAAGACCACCAACAATGCCCTGGGCATGGTAAACCTGAGCGTCCCAATAACCGACTGGTGGGCCGGGAGTCACAAGATCAAGAAGCAGCAGATCGAAGTCGAGCAGGCCGAAAGCTCCCTTCAGGAAAACACCGAATTGCTGGTATTGCAGATCCGCCAGGCAGCCAATGAAGTAGAGGAGACCCGTTATCAGATAGGCGTTTCGCAGGTATCGGTAGAGCAGGCCATTGAGAACCTCCGCATCAGCCAGGACAATTACAAGGCCGGGATCATCGGGATCTCCGACCTGCTCGAGGTCCAGGCCGTTTTGCAGCAGGCGAAGGACAACCTCACTGACTCCCAGTGCCAGTTCCGAAGCAAATTCGCGAAATACAAGCTCATGACCGGCAGTTAAATTATTATCAGATGTGTATGATGATCTGTTTAAATCAGCGAAAGGTGGTCAGATGCTTGGGCTTTTCTAATGTCATCTAAACCATCATCCCGAAACAGGTGGTAAAACCGGATTGGAAAATTCAGATACGTGAAGCAAAATTCAACAAAAGAGGCTATCACCTATTTTTGACAGCCTCTTTTTACATTATAAACCCTTTATCTTACTTAACCAATAATATTGTTTATCATATTAAATATCTGACAATTAAATATTACGTACACTACACTATTCTGATGAAATATCCAACCGTGACTTCATCATTGATTTTGCGAAAGTGGTTTATTTTATTGAAGAAATGAAAAATTGAATGGAATGTTTTGATAATAGCCAAGCAGGATTGTAAAGGTATCCCGCTAAGGACGATCTATTGAATGATCCCGGATTCGCCGGAGATTAATAAGTTTATCCCTGGTGTACAATTAAAAATCGTGTATCTTTGTTTTTAGACAAAAATTCTTTTTATTGATAAGCGGATAGATTTGTGTTTTTCGCACTGAACAGAAGATCAATTAACGATCATATAAAAACCCTTATTAAAAGTAAAACCATTAAACTATTTCATGAAAGGAGAAAAATAATGAAAAAGATTTTTGGATTTCTTGTTATGATTATCTTCCTGGCCAACACAACAATACCGTTAAATGCTCAATGGGTACAAACCAGTACGCCTGCTCCAGGACAGATTCAATGCATTGCTATCAGCGGTAACGATCTCTTTGAAGGCAACGGACAGGGGCAAGTCTTTCATTCAACCGACGACGGTGTCACCTGGACGGATGTCACTTCTAATCTCCATAACCACGTGGTTAACACTGGTTGTCTTACTTACGACGGTAGCAATCTCCTTGCAGTTGACTCAGACGGTGGTGGCATTTTTCTTTCGACTAACAAAGGTACCAGCTGGACTGGTATTATTAATGGTCTGACTGACCCCTGGATCAATATTGTTATTATCAGCGGAACCAAATTCTACGCTGGTAGTACCTATGGGGAGGTATTTGTTTCGACAAACTCCGGAATAAATTGGTCAAGGATCGGTTCTGCTTTTTGCAATAGCAGGGTTCTTTCGATTGCGGCCGGTACAAGCAATCTCTATGCAAGCACGCAAAGCAATGGCGTCTTTCGTTCGGTCATCGGAGATACAAGCTGGAAAGCCATCGATTCAGGCTTACCCAGCGGTACTCTTGTTACCAATCTTGTCGTTAACGGGAGTAATCTCTTTGCGGCCGTTTACGGTAGTGGCGGCGGGGTGTTTCTTTCGACCAATAACGGCGACACCTGGACTTTACCGAGTAACGAAATGACAAGCGATGGCGCCTATTCTCTTACTATCTATCCCGCCACGAAAGGAACAGCCATCACGAATCTCTTTGCCGGAACAATGGATGATAAAGGGATCTTTCTCTCAACTGACAATGGTGCCAGTTGGAAATCTGAAGGCTTAGCCATTGCTTTTGACGGTGTTGAAGATCTTAAAGTCGGCAACGGCAAACTCTTTGCACTTACAGTAGGAGAAGAAATATGGCGCCGTCCATTGTTGGAAATGATAAATTCAGTGAATGAAATTTCCGGGTTATCGAACACGTTATTGCTGAGACAAAATTATCCAAACCCGGTTATTGCGGTCACGACTATTTCCTGGCGATTACCGGAAAAAGCACATGTCATCTTAAAAATCATTGATTTTACGGGGCGTGAAGTTAAAACCCTCCTTGATTGTAATCTGTCGCAAGGAGAGCATACCGTAAATTTTGATGCCTCAGGATTGACCTCGGGAGTTTATTGTTATCAGCTTCAGGCAGATGGAGAGATTGAGACACAGAAAATGATCGTGAATAAATAAGATGAATCCGGTTACTTTTCTTTATCGGAATAAGAAATTCCTTAAGCTGATGCATTAAGCGCGTCTGTTTTTGTTATCTTACTGCCTTATTATCTTCCCGGTTTCAATCGTGCTGTCATTGGATAAAAACACGAACACTCCCAATGCCACACCTAAAAAATCGGAAACAAAATCCAATCACGAAATTAGTGGTGTGATTTCTCGATAAAGAAATCTTGATGTTCTTTATTGATTAAAATACAAGCTGTTAAGTATCTTCTGCTCCTGAAAACTCGTAATTTTTGAGCGTCAGGAAGAAAACCCACTATATCAATTAAAACATTTTTACCGGCCCTTCTGCCATCCCCTTAGAAAAACAATAAACCCGTAAACAATTGATTTACGGGTTTATTCGTTTAAAAGGGGGTACCCGGAGCCGGAAATCGGGTGTGGGTTTGGGTGTGGTGGAAGTGTGAGTGTGGTGTTTGTATTCTGAGTGCGAGTGTGAACAAAAAAAGCGAAACAGTTTTTCGCTATTTCGCTACTTTGCTATTTCGCTATTTACCTGAAGCCTGAAGCTTGAGGCCTGTGGCGGACTGCCGACTGAATCTGGGAGTTTAGCTTATGAATTCCATCCAATTCTCACGGTTAATGACTTTAAATTCCGAATGATCATAGGCATCAAGGAAGTGCTTCGGTACCCTGGTTTTACTTTCGTTCCATTTGAATTCGAAACCGGTTAATTTCCCACCGGACTCTTCAATCAGATCAATCTCTTTCTGATCATATGTTCTCCAGAAATTGTGGTTTACTATTTTTTGTTGGTAACTATTCTTTTTTAGTCTCTCGGATATGCAATAATTCTCCCATAACTTACCAATATCATCCCGAAGATTCAGGGAATTGAAATTTGAAATCAGTACATTCCGGATTCCATTGTCCCAAAAATAATACCTTGGACTTTTTGTATATTCATTCCGAAGATTGCGGCTGAAACCATGAAGTGAAAAAATCACATAACACTTTTCCAGCAGTTCAAGATAACGCATCACAGTCTTCTTATTAACATTCAACCTCGACGCCAGTTCGGAAAAAGAGATGTCGTTACCTATCTGAAAGGCTATTGACCTCAAAAGATTGAAAATAAATAATGAGTCCTTCTGATTATCCAGTTCAAGGATATCCTTTAATAAATACCCATCACGGATGGAAGTCAGAATACGTGTCCTTTCATTTGTTGTAGCTGCAGTTATAACCTGAGGATACCCTCCGTAAATGAGTCTCATTTCAAGGTTTTCCTTTGTTTGCAGAAAATTTTCCTCCAGTTCCATCTGAGCAATAGGGTATAAATGAAAGAAATTACTGCGACCTGTGAGTGGTTCACCGATATTTTTCCTGAGATCAAAAGAGGAAGATCCGGAAACCATGATGTGAAGACCCGGAATATTGTCAATCATCAACTTCAGGTTGATCCCTATATCCGGAATTTTCTGCGCTTCGTCAATAAACAGGTAACTGACCCCTTCCGTAAACCTTTTAAGCTGGTTTAATCGTTGTGAAGAAAGGACTTCACTAACATCAAGGTTTTCACCTTGCACCATCAGAACTTTTTCTTTCAATTCCTTCTCAATTTCCTGCATGAGGAAAGTCTTCCCTGTTCTCCTGGCTCCGAAAATTCCAATTACTGTATTTGGTTTCAATAATGATGTGAGTATCTCTTTTTTTATATACCTGGGTATCATACTATCTGTATTTCTATAAATTCAGGCATCAAATGTAATAAATTTTTTCGAAATACAACCTGGCGATTGGAAAAAAAGAGAAGCTCGATCCTGGATACCCGATGTTTAATGGAGAAGGAAGAGTGAGTGTAATGTGGAAAGTCTAAAGTGTAAAATGCAAAGTGCAAATTAATTTAGACTTTACACTTTGCACTTTACACCTGAACTGGTACACTACTCTGACGAAATATCTAACCGCCAGTTTATACTCGATTTTGCGAAAGTGGTTGATCTTTTTGAGGAAACAAACATTTAATATGTTTAAATTATATCTTTGTACTTAAAGACAATGATAATAAGGATAATCTTACTTCACCATGAACAGATAGATTGCTTTTGCCCACCCTATCACACTGACAACCAAGCGGCTTCGTCCAACCTGGATTTAGCTGCAATAAAATAAATACCATGAGACATTTTTGCTTTATATTTCTTTTTCTTTTTTCTCTGGCTTGTTTTTCACAGGACACGATAAATATTACGCTTAATCCAAGTGTATCAGGAAAAACGATCGCTTCCGATTTTGCCGGTTTGTCGTTCGAGAAGGACTGCCTGAACAAAGGTTTTTTTGGTCCTCACCGTGATACGTTGATCCGGCTGTTTCAAACATGTGGGATTAAGTCGCTGCGTGTCGGAGCAGATGCAGTAGATAAAGACACGCTAAGCATGGATAGCACGGATACTTCACGCACGCATTTCACAAGAGCAGAATTAGACAGTTTATTTCTTTTTGCAAAGCATGCCGGTTGCAAGATTTTTATGGGTTTAAATTTGGGCGGAGATAATAATCCTTCACTTGCCGATACCGAAGCAAGTTATGTTATCCAAAAACACAATAGTGAGCTATTTGGATTTGAAGTGGGCAACGAGCCCGACCTATATGATACTAACGGTTACCGTAAACCACCACCACCATACACGGTTAACGATTATGAACAGGAATATAAGAATTATTATGATACAATCAAGCGTCATAATCCTAAGGCTGTTTTCACGGGACCAGCTTGTGCCAGTCATCACACAGAGTTCACGGAGCCATTCCGCAGGGATATGGCTAAGGATACCATAATAATATCTATGCTTACGCAACATTATTATGTGGCAAAAGCAGATACAGCAATACCAGTTCATCAGCAGATCGATACCTTGCTAAGTAAGGCAAAACTTAGTTCAGTATCTGCTGAGGTAGAATCATTGGTCAAATGTGCAGACAGTATCCCTTTTCGCATGAGTGAATGCAATTCATTGTATCATGGAGGACAATGGGGCGTGAGTGATGCTTTTGCTTCAGCCCTATGGGCTTTGGACTTCATGTATCAGTTGGCTGATGACGGATGTGCAGGAGTCAATTTTCATGGAGGACTTGATGGACCATATACTGTTTTTTCCAAGAACAAGAAAGATAATATTTATAGTGCACGTCCAATTGCCTATGGAATTCTTGCTTTCCAAATTGGAAGCAAAGGCAAGTTCATTTCTTCTACTACGGTAAAGAAGGATAGTATAAACCTTGATAGTTATAGTGTTATTGACAGCTTAAAAAGTATATACACAACTATCATTAATAAAGAAAAAGACACATTGCAAAATGCAGTGATAAAAATAGATGCCGGAGATAGTAACTATCGTAGTGCAGAATACGTGCGGCTGAGTTCCCCGTCTTTGGGAGATACAACCACAGTTACCCTTGGCGGACAGGTGGTAGATTCATTGGGAACAATTCACGCTTATAATTGGATATCGTCGCCAGTTTACTCGCATACGACACAAATCAATGTTCCTGCCGGATCAGCGGTTGTGCTAAGATTTCATTCCAAAATTGGGAATTCTATAAATGATAATTCTAAAAAAAATAAACACTTTCTCAATCTATATCCCAATCCTGCATCCGAAAAAGTGACTATTATTACAGACATGACTGAGCATTCTATTATTTCCATTTACAATCTGCAGGGACAAATCCTTTTGCAACAGCAGATACAACAAGGTAAAACAGACATTGACATAAGTGAACTCGCAAAAGGAGTTTATATAGTGAGATTAAATAGCAACGCCAGGGTAGAAGTAGGCAGGATAATAAAAGAATGAAATTTAAAGCACCTGATAAATAAGGCTTCAATCATCCAAGTCCTACCTACTATTATTCTTTCCAAAGATTGGATTCAGTGAAAAGATTTGTTTTTAACTCTGCATCAAAGTTCCCAACGTAAAGTCTAAAGTGTAAAACGAAAAGTGCAAAGTGCAAATTATATTACACTTCGCACTTTACACTTCGCATTTGAACGGGTACCCGGAGCCGGGGTAATGGATATTTTACTGTATTTAACTACAGTTTTCTGTATCAGTTGTTTATCAGTGCCTTGCAAAATACATTTTTTTGAATTTCACCCACAGAAGCGTATTTGAAAAATGCTATTTTCAATCCTTCAGGGAAACAAAGAAAAACCAACAGGACTTTCTTTGAGGTCCTGGATGAATATATAGAAAGCAGTAAAGCTATCAGGGCAAACAGAACCATCGTTTGTTACGGGACTTTTAAAAATTTTCTTATGGATTTCGAGAAGGACACAAAATATAAGGTCGATCTCCATTCTATCAATTTCAAATTTTTCGACAATCTTAGAACTTATGCTTTTATTAAAAGGAAGGCAAAGGATAACTATTTTGCAAAGATCATCAGTAACCTGAAAGCATTCCTTACGTGGTGTCAAAGACGGGGTTATACCAAAGATCTTACTTTTAAGGATTTCAAAGCAGTAGAGCGCGAGAAAGATGTCATTTACCTGACAATAGATGAGCTTATGCTACTGTTGAATTTTGAATTCGATACCTTCAAGAAGAAAAGGGCGAGAGACCTTTTTTGTTTCATGTGTTTTACCGGCATGCGCGTTTCCGATCTCCATAACCTGAAAAGAGAAAATATTAAGGATGGCAAGATATTCAAAACTATTGTTAAAACTCATAAAACTGAGGTCATCTCTTTGAATCAATTTGCACGTGAGATCCTTGCCAGGTATGAAGATCTTGAAAATTATCCATTACCAAAACTTTCCGCCCAAAAAATAAACGACCACATCAAAGATTGTTGTTTTGATGCTGAAATTACCTCGCTGGTCTCCTATGTGGATTATTCCGGTGGCAAGGCAAGAGAGCATACAGAACCAAAATGTAAGCTGATCACCAATCATACTGCCCGGAAAACATTCATCACAAACAGTGTCATTCTCGGCATGAATTTAAAAGCGATCAAGAAGACCACGGGTCATATAAAAGACAGTGTCTTTAACAAGTACATCAAAATAACTGAAGATTTTCAACAGCTCGAAATGGAACGGACCTGGGATAGTATTCCAAATAAGAGCGGGAAATCCTGATTTTTCTGAAAATCAAAATTTTTTAAGTAAAAGTATTTGGGAATTACATTTTGTTCATTATATTTGCATGTTCACGTGCACGTGAACAATATAACTCAATGAACAATGAAAAATGAATTTGTCAATATTGTAGTGAATAAACTGAAAAATCTAGTGCCTCTAGATTTTGAATGGAATTATATTGGGCAGGAAATTCCAAAGAACCGGGTTGGAAAAAACTTAATCCCTGATGGAAAGCTCAAACTGAATGTACAAGGACAAACTTTTGTCTTCTGGATAGAAGTAAAAAATCAGTTACGAAACATCCATTTACCAACTATCCTGGACTTGAAAAAAGAATTCAGGGATTTGTTGATTCTGGCAGAGATCATCTACCCCAACTTACGCGAGAAGTTGAAGAAGGAAGAAATAAATTATATGGATCTGGCAGGGAATGTTTTTTTGCGGTTAGGGAATAATATTATATATGTAGACGGGAAAAAAGACATGGAAGTTAAGAAGAAACCTGCAACAGAACGTGCTTTTAACAAAACCGGGTTGATACTTCTCTTTCATTTTCTTAATAATGAAGATTTTATCAACCTTCCTTACCGTGAAATCGCTACTACATATGATATCGCCATTGGTAATGTAACCTATATCCTTAAAAACCTGGAAGAATTAGGATATGTGAGAAAAATTGAGAACCGAAATTTCAAACTATTAAACAAAGAAGATCTTCTTCAGAAATGGATCCAACATTACCCACAAAAATTGAAACCCAACCTGCTTCTTGGTAATTTTATACCCTTTACAATAAAAATCCGAAATTGGAAAAACCTGAATCTTGGACCAGAAACATTATGGGGAGCTGAACCTGCTGCAAATCTGTTAACGGAATATCTTGTTCCGGCAGAATTGACAATCTATACGCAAGAAACCCGGGCGAGATTGATTAAAAATCTCAAGTTGATCCAAGAACCAAATGGTTTTTTGAAAGCCTACCAGAAATTCTGGAAATTTAATGATGATAATGTAAAAACGGTTCCACCGATACTAATTTATGCTGATTTGTTAAATACCGGAGATCCAAGAAACATTGAAACTGCACAAATAATTTATGGAAAATATATTAAAGAAAAACTTTGAGAAATATCTTAAAGCCCAATATGGTCCTACGATAGTTTCTCTTGAAAAAGCATTTTTCAAATTTGGAATTGACTACTTCCTGATTGGTGCGCTTAGCAGGGATTTATGGTTGCAACATCTCAACGATCTTCCTCCATATCGGATGACTACAGATATTGATTTTGCAATTTTGGTTAATGATGAACAGCAATATCGTGAAATCATAAAATATCTGATTGAAACTGAAAAATTTCTTGAAGACCCAGAATCATATCGATTACATGCTCCGTCAGGTGTTATCGTTGATTTGATCCCATTCGGGAAAATTGAGAAAAACAACGAAGTCAGAATCAAAGGAAAAAAGTGGACTTACCTGACAGTCCTTGGAACAAAAGAGGTTACCGAAATGTCAGTTAAAATGGATGGCAATTTTCAGGTAATTACACTACCTGGATTATGTATTCTGAAGCTTATCGCCTGGTTGGATAATCCTGGTATCCGGGAAAGAGATGTCAGCGATTTTACATATTTACTCTATCATTATTTTACGATTGCTGGCGAAGAGATTTATGCTGATAAAGTAAATGATTGGTTTGCTGATCCTTTCAACGAGAAAATAATCGGTGCTAGATATCTTGGTCAGCAGATTTTAAAAATTCTTGAGAAGAATGATTTTCTGAAAGCGAAAATCCTTGCATCTCTTCAAAAACAACTTGATAAGTTTACTCAGGAGGAGATTGATAAAATGTTTCAAAATAATAAGGATGATTTCAAAATTGTTGTTTATAAGCTCATCACTGAAGTTATTGAAGCAATCCAAAAAGAATAGGCATTCTCTGTCAATCTGGATTTGATATACATCCGTAAGAAATTAAAAATGGATCAAACATCTTTGGTAAATCTTTTCTATTTCAAATTATTATTCCGTGGAAGAGAAGATATTTTTGCCATTCGTTTGGAAAAGGGAGGTAAAGCCACTTATATCCCTGCCTATGAATATGACTCCTATCAATACAGGTTACATAAAATGAAAGGGGGAACATTCCAGAACTATTCCGATAAAAAGCACCGTATACTTTCAGATGACCAAATTACCAAACACCTCAACGGGGACCAATTCATTGGTATTTACCCATTGTTAAAAGATAATACCTCATGTTTTATTGCGGCTGACTTTGATAAAGCCAACTGGATGGAGGAATGCCGATCGTTTCTTATGTTTTGTAGTGGCCAGGGCTTACCCGCTTACTTAGAACGATCCCGGTCAGGAAAGGGAGGCCATGTCTGGATATTCTTTGAAAGGCCTTACCCGGCCTCGAAAAGCAGAAAGATCATCATCACTCTGTTGGAAAGGATTGGTTTATTTTCAACATTTGATAAGAATTCAAGCTTTGACAGACTGTTTCCCAATCAGGATCTTCTCTCAGGAAAAGGATTTGGTAACCTGATTGCCTTACCATTAAACAAGATTTGTGCAGATCAGGGAAATAACTGTTTTATCAATCCAGATACAATAGACCCATATAAAGATCAATGGGGTTTTCTGAAAACCATTCAAAGGGTGCCTTTCTCTAAACTCGATCAGCTCTACGAACTCTTTGTTAAATCATCGGAATTAAAAAAGGACGGAGGAAATCAACCATCGCTGGTAACTGGAAAAATCAAAATTGAACTTGATCGGACAATTACAATAACAAGGAATGGACTTCCTTTGTCTCTGATCAATTTTCTGAAGGAAGAGCTTAATTTCCTGAGCAGTGAATTTATCATCAAAAAGAAGCTTGGTAAAAGCACCTGGGGGTCAGAAAGGTATTTCAGATTTATTGAAGAAAAAGATGATTGTGTTATTATCCCCAGAGGAATGGCTGGTCGCTTGCTTCGCTTTTGCCGGGAAAACAACATTGAAAATGATTTTTCGGATAATAGGAAAAAAGCCGAACCTGTATTCTTTACAATGGATGTTCAGCTTAGAGAACATCAAATACTTGCTGTAGCCGCGGCTTCGAAAAAAGACATGGGGGTCATTGTAGCACCACCCGGAACTGGAAAAACAATAGTCGGGTTAAAGATCATTGCTGAAAAACAACAGGCAGCATTAATCATTGTTCACAGGAAACAACTGGCCGATCAATGGGTTGAAAGAATCCAATCCTTTCTTGGCATTCCCAAAAATGAAATAGGACGTATCGGACAAGGAAAAAGAAAAGACGGCCGGAAGATTACTGTAGCCCTGATCCAGAGTTTATCAAAGTTATTGGAAAGCCCGGGATCTGCTGATCTATTGAACAAAATCGGAACAATCATCGTTGACGAATGTCACCATATTCCGGCAGAGTCCTATAGAAATACCATTGGGAAGCTATCTTCCTTTTATTTGTATGGGTTAACCGCGACCCCATTCCGGAAGTATAATGACGGGGAGCTTATTTTCATCCATCTGGGGGAAATCATTTCTGAAATTAAAGCTCCGGATATTTCGACCCTGAAGACTGCAAAAATCATTATCCGCAACACAGAACTAGATGTTCCCTTCAATTCGAAAACGGATAAGTTCGAGACTTTGTCAAAGGTCCTTATCCATGATTCTGCAAGGAACAAATTAATTTTAAAAGATGTGATCACTGAGCTGGCCTCTGGCAAAAAGGTCGTGATCATTACGGAAAGGAAAGAGCATATTGATTCATTAAACCAATATCTTAAACAATCGTATGAAACGATTGTCCTTTCAGGTGATGACCCAGAAAGCAGCAGAACCATGAAATGGAAAATGCTTAAGGACGGCAGTTTCCAGGTATTAATAACGACGGGACAATTCTTTGGAGAGGGCATTGATCTTCAGAATATCGACCGTTTGTTTCTTGTTTATCCGTTTTCCTTCCAGGGTAAGCTTGTACAATATATCGGAAGGGTTCAACGATCAGAGATCGCTCCGGTTATCTATGATTATCGTGATCATAAGATCGATTACCTGGATAAATTGTTCCTGAAAAGAAACACCTATTACAGAAAACTTGAAAAACAGGCTTCCTTGTTTGACGAACCAGAACCGGATAATCTACCATCTGAAAATACATTATCAATTGAAGAGCCGATCAGCCTATCTATTGATGATCTTGAATTCAGATACGGAACCATTGCATTCAGATACATGGTAGCTCAAGTAAATCAGGAACTGGAATTTGAAATTGAAAATGATCAGATCCGGCCTGAGTTCGATGTGCTGAAACCGTATTTTTCGAAGATCCTGAAAAAAAAGGATGTCAATATACTTATCCAGGCGGAGTTTCAGGGAAAAACCTTGGTTGCCCAATTGGCGACCTCTTCTGATCTGGAAAAAATAAACAAAGAGATTATTGAAATTGCCAGGTTCAGATTTGTCTCCAGATTCATTCTTGGTGGGAATCCAAATAAGTCCAAACAGAATTTGTTAGATATTAATCAGATCCAATCTCAGGAAGAAACAAAGTCTTCTCTTTATAAAACAGGTGAGGAATTACTGGAGGATCTTTTGAAGAATAAGAAAGTAATCCATTACAGACAACTGAGGTATTTAGCTGAGAAGCATGAAAGTGATATTCTCAAACTTCGTTTTGTACTGAACCCTTTTTCATTTGTATTCCTATTATCAGGGGTTGAACAATATCATCTGGTAATGGAAACGTTGGATACTAAGGAAGCAACATATGTCTGGCATATTGAAAAAGACAAACAGGAACTATGGAAGCAGTTACAGGTGATAGACCGGCAACTGAATATTATCAGAAATGATGGTCGTCAAACCTTTCTGGAATCACAGCCTGAAAATTTCAGCCGGGTTGTCCATGATTATTCAGATGAAAGAAAAGGCTTTGTTATATGGCGGGATCTGCTTGAAGAAAGGTTGATTTGATTTTCGAAAAACCATCCGGTTTCTAGCATCATTTCAATGACGAATAGCCGAATGACGTATACACGAATTCTATTATTGAATTCGTCATTTGTCATTCTTGTCATTCGTGTATTTCTTCCTCATCCTGCTTTCCGGAACTGATCGTACCGGTACTCGAGTCTTTCCTTATCCGGATAGTCTCTCCTATGATTTGGTAGGATTAGTTTATTCCCCTGAAGCGATTGCAGACCGTATTTCAGCATGGGACCGTCGATTTCATGAAGGATATCTTCACGCACGTGCACATCATAATCAGGGGTAACACCAATAATATTGCTATCAAAGGCAGCATGGTGGATTTTGCATAAGGCTAATCCATTTGGAACAATGGGATCGCCTTTTTCTTCACCATCAGAAATGATATGTGCACCATCAAGAAGTTCATTGTGCCTTAGTCGGCAAAACGAGCATTGTGACTGATAAGCAATAAGTACTCTTTCACGAAAAGAACGTTGATGTAATCGAACTTTCGTACTTGTAGTCAGGTAAGCCCTTCTCCAATGGGTTGCATCGGTATCTTCCCATGAGGATAATTGGTTTAAGGCTTTCAGTTCATCCACCTGGACAGTAAATGTTAAAGAAGAAGGGTTGTCATTGATGATGAAAACCGGGAGTACAACAAAATATCTCCCTGGAGCAATTCCATAAAAATAGATAAGTGGTTTTTTCAATTGCATGATCTTCCGCAAGCCCACGTTATCCGGATGATTTGGGTTTTGTCCACGATATTTATACTCCAGTAATCCTTCTCTGGTAAAAGAATCATCGTAAGGGCCACCAAATTTGGTGGTAATTGTAATGGGTAGTTCCATCATCCTTGGTTTCCATATTCCCTGGGGACCTATGAGATGGACTGCCTGGCTTTCAAAAATGAACCCTCTTTCCAAAAGTGTTCTGGGGAGCACGTCTCCATGGATTTTCATTTGTTCTGTGAGCCAGTTGAAAGCAAACAGACGTATAGCATCATCCATATGAACAACCTTTTAGTCGATTGAAATTGTCCCCAGGTAATTTATACCAGCACAGGATTGCACGTGCAATTTAGTTAAAAAGTAAATACTAAAAGATTTGTTTTCGACTTGTTCTTTTCTATAACATCCACTACCTCACCCCCGGCCCCTACCCAACTGTAAGAACCAGACGCATCATTTACAAGGGAGGGGAGAAAAAATAGAAAAGGCCCCGTTTGTTGATTCGGGCAAAGAAGAAAATACACGAATGACAAGAATCACGCCTGCCTGCCGGCATGCAGGAATGAAGAATGAAATATGCGAATGACAAGGATTACGAATGAAAAATGTTACAACAGGATTCGAAATTCTTCGGTTCCTGGCATTTCATTCGTCATCCAAAGTATTCGTCATTCTTGTCATTATTTTTTGCTTTTCAGTATCACCTTTTCATTTTTCTCCGATTAAGCATTAAAAAACACTATGAAAGGAGAAAACATTAAAGATCGGACAAAAGCGTTTGCCCTAAGAATCCTGGCAACAGTGCCTCAATTACCCAAGGATTATTCTACCCAGATCCTTGCACGACAACTTGTAAGGTCCGCGACATCCTCAGGTGCAAACTACAGAGCAGCATTCAGATTAAAGTCCAGGAAGGATTTTGTGAATAAGCTGAAAATTGCGGAAGAGGAAATGGATGAGACCAATTATTGGCTTGAACTGATTGATGGGAACAAAAGCTATCCGACAGAAAAGATTGCCCCGCTTATCAGGGAAAACACTGAGCTGCTTTCAATTATTGTAAAAAGTATTCAAACAGCCAGAGAAAATACACGAATGAACAAGAATGACGGATGCCAGGAATGATATCCGCAATGGATGAATTCTTTAATATCATTCGTTATTCGTCATCCATGTCATTCGTGTATTTCTTACTCATTCGTCATCCGTCATTCTTGTTCATTCGTGTATTTCTTATGGCTGTCCTGGATCATATCATCATCGGGGATGACAGGTATTATTCTTTTGCTGTTGAAGCCAACCTATAAATGTCTTAGCCATGGTATTCCGGGGCTTTTCTACTTACATTGTCTACTTATTAATAATCTTAAAGCTATCGTTACCGTTGTGTTCATAACCTGATTTTAAGTGCAATAGCAGAATGGATTCAGCTTTCAATGTTCCAATGGATCATTAATAAATTTCAAATTTATGTTACAAAAGTTGTTATATTATAAAATTATATTATATTTGTAACATTATTTACATGCCACCAAAAGTCAAGAACCATGAACCAAAACATCATTATTGGAAATAATATCAAGCAATTAAGGGAAAGAATGAAGCTAAGTCAGTCCCAATTTGCCGAATATTTGGGAGTTACACGAGAAGAAATTAGTTACTATGAAAATGGACATAGGGCAATTCCTTCAAAATTGATTTCAAAAGCAGCAGCATTATTTTGTGTGGATGAGTATGACCTTTTTGAGCAAGATCCTGAAGTGCAAACCTTAAACATTGCCCTTGCGTTCAGGGCTAACAATGTTGCATCTGAGGACATGCTTCTAATTGCTAATTTTCAAAAAATTGTCCGGAATTATATCCATATGAAGAGGAAACTTAGCCATGAATAACCTAATAATCGAAAAAAAGGCGAACGAATTCCGAACTTTGTGTGGTCTTGGTTACAACGATCCTATACAGGTACGCAGCCTTCTTACCAAGCTGAATGTCATAACTGTTTTTAAACCATTGAGAGAGAATTTCGGCGGTCTGTCAATCAAGGTAAACAAGGATATGGATACTAAGAGATTTATCCTTGTGAATAGCTCACGAACTATCGGAAATCAAAATTTTACCATCGCACATGAATGTTACCATTTATTCGTTCAGCAGAATTTTTCATTCAGTATAAGTCCGGTCGGATTGTTCGATACCCGATCTGGAGAGGAATATAATGCTGACTTGTTTGCTGCGGTTTTCCTTCTTCCTGAAACCGGCATAAAATCCCTGATCCCGGATCATGAACTTGGAAAAAATAAAATCAATCTGAAAACGATCCTAAAGATTGAACAGTACTTTGGAACATCCAGGCAAGCACTACTATATAGACTTAAACAACTAGGCATTATTGATCAAGCCCACATTGATGTTTTTGCTCAGAATGTGAAACGAGGTGCGCTTGAACATGGATATTCTATAGACCTCTATGGATCAGGAAACAATAACCTTGTTTTGGGCGATTATGGTTCCCTTGCACGTGAATTATTTGATCAGGAAAAAATTTCGGAATCCCACTATTTTTCATTGTTGATTGACCTTGGCATGAATGTAGATGAAATCGAGGATCTTCAAAATAATACATATGAATAGAAGTATCCTTATTGATTCCGATGTGATTTCTCATTTTATCTCTGCTGGTAAATTAGACATACTTCCTCTGATTTTCCCGGACAACAAAATTCTACTTCTTGATAAAGTCTATTGTGAAATAGAGCGGTTTCATAAGCGGAAGCTGTTAATTGACAAAATACTTGCATCAGGTTCGTTTACTCTATTACCGTTTCCGGAGGATACTCCAGAGATTAAAAAAGAGTATGTATATATTATGAAATCTCTCTTCAAAGGAGATGGTGAAAGTGCTTGCATGGCTGTTGCTCGTTTTAACAATAATATAATTGCAAGCAGCAACCTAAAAGATATACGGCAATATTGCGATCTGCATTCCATTGATTATCTTACCACAATGGATTTCTTATGCAGCGCTCTGACACAAAAAACATTTAGTCTAAAAGAATGTGATGAATTTATCAGCAGAGTGATTCGTAACGGCAGTAAACTACCTGTCCTGAAGATGAAATCTTACAAATGTCGGGATCTTGGCTTCATTGTCTAGGAAAATAATATTTGGGTATTTCTTCTAATCTCCCAAAAATAATCATTATCCAGCCTTTTAACTTCAACTCCATAGAGTGAAGCCAGATCTTCATCAAGGATCATTTTTTCGCCCCTGATCCGGTAAATTTTGCTGATTATCTCCTTCGATGTCAGTGATTTCTTTTCAATTTTTACCATATTAAGTTTTGTCATTAATCCGGCAAACCGGCAAAAGGTGATATAATTGTTAATAAAAAAACTAAAGAAGAAGGGATTTAACCAATGACGAATTCCTGAATGACAAATGACGAATGCTATTTCTGAATTCGTTATTCGTCATTCATGGCATTCGTGTATTTCTTATGGCTGTCCTGGATCATATCATCATCGGGGATGACCGGTATTATTCGTTTGCGGATGATGGCACTCTATAGCAGAAAGGCTCCGGGAAACGGAGCTTATCAATTCTCTTGTAAATTAATGTAGTGTAATGGAAATAAAATGTCTACCTGGAAGAAGTTTTAGCGCTCTCAAAAATATTACATTTGTGAAAGGTATAATTATGCGTCACCAATGGCGGCAGTTCAAACTTGAAACTTTATGAATTCTAATGAGCTTTACTTTTGTGCGAACCACAAAAGTAAAGCAATTAATGAACTACCATAATATGAAAAAGCTAGTCTTGACCGTCTCAATCTCTCTTGTTTTTTTTCTAAAACTGTTTGCGCAAGCTCCCAACAGTTTGCCTTTTCTGAAATATGAAACGTATTTTTAGCAAAGACAAAGAATTATTGTACTATCTCTCATACGGAAAATTGCCTGAAAAGAACAGCCTGTTCGCAGAACAATTTGATGAATTGCACATATCGCCTGAAAAACTAAAAGACAAAGGACAGCGAAAGGAATGTGGTTGTTTAATTAGCAAGGACATTGGAATGTACAACACTTGTAGTCATTTTTGTGTATACTGTTATGCTAATACCTCAAAAGAAAATGTCATTAAGAATGGAAAATTAAACGATGAAAATAGTGAAAGTATAATCAGTTTGTTAGAATAAACAAAACAGAAGTTTGACAAAAATTGAGAATCCCTAATAGTCAAATGCATGATTTACTGAAATTATTCTTTGATCTTTCCACCTCCTCAAGAATATAAAAAAATCTTTTGGGTACTTATTTGGGCACTTAAAAAACAGAAACCCACGATTAACGTGGGTTTCAAGTGGTAAAAAGTACACTTAACTGACCAATTATCTAACTTTAGAATCATTCCAGATTACCTGAAAGTAGTTGATTTTATTGAGGAAATGGGAATTTAAACCAAATGTCTCACAAATTGGAATATCGATATATCAACCATTATTAAAAACCAGTTTTTCTTGCAATGATAATTTTATATTGTACCTTTACCTTGTTCCAAGGATAAACCGTGTGCACCTTCTCAACATCCAAAAAATCCTATGTGAGTCCGACCTCCTGCCGGGTGCTTAGCCAGAAGTATTTATCAGGAATTATTCTACCCCCAATAAAAAGACCTGATTTGAAAAACACCAGTAGTTCTGCTGCTCCTTTAATCATCAAATTAAAAATCTAACATGAAAACAAATATCAGCTCCTTAATTTACCCTTTAATCATAATGGGATTTGGAGTAATTATTATCAATGGTTGCAAGAAAAGTAACAATACACTCACTGTTTTTACATCTGTTGATTACTCACAAGCTGCTCACTGGCTGTCATTGCCTGCGACAATTTACAAAGCAGATGTCTTTTACCTGTATCCAACGACATCTTGGACAAAGGATAATTCCAAGTCCATGATTTGCGCGATCGACGACTCCCTGATGATGGCAGGTGCAGCTCAGGCTTTTGCCCGACAGGCAACTGCTTTTGACACCGCTGCTAATGTTTACTCACCCTACTACCGGCAAGACAACTCATCGCCGGATAACCGGTTAAATATTATTGCAGGTATTCCTACTACGGATGCAACCGCGGCCTTCGATTACTATATCAAACACTTCAATCAGGGACGCCCGTTTATTATAGCCGGACATTCTCAAGGGGCAAATATAGTATGCAATCTATTATCAGGATACCTGAAATCTAATCCTCGGGTTTATTCAAGAATGATTGCTGCATATGTTATCGGCGGTCCCGTTACAAAAGCCTTTCTTCAAGCGAATCCCCCCCTGAAATTTGCGACTGGCCCTGATGATACAGGAGTGATTATTTCATATAACACCGAAGCCAATGATTTTACTGGAGTGAATCCTGTACTATATGGGGAAGTAGGCCTTGTTATCAATCCGATCACTTGGACGAGAGATGAAACCTTAGCAGACACAATACAAGGATTGGGGTCATTCTTTCCAAATAAAGCAGGAGTCTGGGTAAAAATAACGCAGTATGCTGATGCCCGTGTGGACACAGTAAAGGGTGTATTGGTTTGTTCTACGGCTGATGAATCCAGAATAGCCATATTAGATTCACTTAGTGGGTTTCCTAAGGGTGTTTACCATAGCTTTGATTATCCTTTTTACTATTACAATATCAGACAAAATGCAGCAAACAGAATTCGAAAATTCTTAAACAAATAAAAACCACGACATTTTACATTATATTGACCATGAAAAAAAAGATTTTACTTTTCGTAACAGTTTGTATGGCAGCGCTGAGTGCTTTCGCCCAATTCTCTTTTGTTCATATTAGCGACATGCACGTGTCCAACATCCCTACCTCGAATAGTGACACCAATGCACAATACTTCCAATGTGCGGTAAAAGAATTTACTGCCCTTGACCCTAAACCCGCATTTGTTATTGTAACCGGGGATATTTCCGATGTGGGTAACCAGCAACCCTATGGAATGTATCCAACGATTACACAACACTTGTTCCCTCCAACAATTACAAACCCTGCTGTCGGCGCATATTTTATTGATTCTTCCAAAACCATCCCCATTTACTTCACACCGGGGAACCACGAATACTGGACAGGATTCGATTCGATTCACATACCCATATCAAATGATACACTTTTTTATTATCCGAAATACATTGCACCTGATATGGATTATGTCATTAATACTGATATCGCTATTATTGTGTTTCTCCGTTCAGGCCACGACAGCCCATATGGATATCCCCCCAACCCTGCAATCATCATGGGAACCGGGCTTTCAAATTCACAATGTAGTTGGCTCAGAAACATACTAAGCAGTAACGGCAACAAAAGAAAAATTATAGTAATGCATCATCCACCTGTTAATGCTGCCGGTACAAACTCTGATGGGACTCCCTTTACTGCTGCTACTTTAGACACGGCTACCAACTCTCTCCAAAATAACAGGACCAATTTTCTGAATATCTGCGATTCAAATCATGTGGATGTAGTGCTGGCCGGGCATGAACATCAAAATGTTGTCGCTAACAGAAAGGGAGATACTATTAGTGAGAACTGGCCCAACGGCCCCCGCTATGTTCAAACTGCGGCAGCGTTTAATCGTTCTTACCGTATTATAACCGTGGATTCAAATTTTGTAACGGTAAGTCGTCCCATGCGAAGCTGTAATAGTACGGGTGTTATTGAGGTTAAAAATTCATTTAAGTTCTTTATCTTTCCTAATCCCGCCAGTGATAGACTCACTATTGAATGTGTTCCAAAATCCGATGTGGAAATTTTACATATCGAAGGACAAATATTTAAAAGATTAAATGCAAAAGATATTCATACTACAGTGGATATATCAAATTTATTATCCGGGATTTACATAATAAAAGTCCAGAATGAAGAAGAAATTGCTGTAAAGAAATTTATTAAACAATAACGATCAAATGTAATTTGCTTTAGATTTTCCGAAATGGAAATTTCGGTTGAAGAAGTTTGGATGTTATATTTTTGGAAATACCAGAAAAGACAAAGGGCCGGTTTTCACCAGCCTTTCATGTACAAATTCTTACCCTTATTCTTACCGTAACAAATTAGTAATTAAATAATTGACTGATTGTCAGCTTACTAATCTGCTTTGCATGTACCCGGAGCCGGAATCGAACCGGCACGAGATTGCTCTCATTGGTTTTTGAGACCAACGCGTCTACCTATTCCGCCGATCAGGTGTGAGTTTGGGTGTGGAGGTAGTGTGGGTGTGAACATTTCCCTCCCCGAATGGGGAGAGGCCAAGGATGAGGCTGGGAAGTTTGTGTGTGGTGGAAGTGTGAGTATGGTGTTTGGGTTTTGGGTAAGGGTGTGAATAAAAAAAGCGAAACCTCCACACTCAAACCCCACCTTATTGCTGACTGCCAATTATTGGGTAGGATTTGCACATATAAAATTTCAGAACTGATTTATTATATTGGCTATTTGATTTTCGGAATATCAAGCTGGATACAGATTTTCACACAAAGCCGGTCAGATATTTCAGAATGGCGCGGTACCGTTGTTTTTTTTTCCGTTTGTAGTATTTACATAAACCGGATGTTTTCTGCCTTCCCGGTAAAGATGACAATTATGAACTTCAAGATATTTAACAAACTCATTCCGTTTCACTATACAAGAATCTTTCTTCTGAAAACCTTCTTCCCTCTGGTTTGTTTATTAACCTCTTCCTTCTTCATTTCCAGTACTTCCTTCAATGCATCTGAAAGGTTGGACTCTAATTCTTCCATTGTTTTTCCTTGCGTTAAAGCTTCGGGATGTTCCTGAACCTGTCCAACATACCATCCATCGTTTGTTTTTTCAATTATTGCAGTATATGACCTTTTACTTGCCATGTCTGTTTTTTCTACAAAAGTAAACAATATTAAGGTTGGATGGATTAATGTACTGAACAGTAAAAACAGATATCAGATACCGGAAGCCGGGTGTCAGATAATTACGCCTTATTGTTGCTGATTTGAATTTAGGTACCATTTTCCTTAACATCTTCCGGATCTATCTTTTCGTGACATTTACAATACTTACTGATCTGGCAACTATCACAATCACCGGTACAAAAGTCCAGATGGAAGCCGGGTCCGGAAAGGTATGGCACAGGGTTATTCCAGGACGATAAGAGCAGATCATATTTTGCTTCTGAGGGTAGATTTTCCGGTAAATCAATGGCAACGTTAATTGTCTGAAAGGCTTTCAACATTGCCAGGCTGAGTTTGTCCATCTGCTCATGTTTAAGAAATTGCTTTCCGGGAAATTTCTTTGTATCCATTCCAATCCATTCTGAGATAGGTTTGGTTGGTCCAATCTCAAATTCAGCCACCTCTGGAAAATCCTGCATTTCGGGTGGAATTTCAAGATAAGGAAGAGGAATCGGTTGATGGCAAATCTCTTCAAGATCCCCAATCAGTAGTTTGATATATCGGTCCATGATCGTTATTTGGGAATTTCATATGTTATAGTGCCTAAAATTTCTTCCAGTCCGTTTCTGATTTTCTCCAAAGTATTTAACGGTTTATCAATGGCTTTAGGCCAATTCAAATCCCTGGATATTGCAAGCATAACCTCAATCCTGAAGGTAGCACTGAATGCTTTTAGAAGAAGTTCATTTTTTACATCTTCATCGTTCAACTGCATTGCCGTTGAAATACAGGCACAAACAGAAACAGCTTCCGTAACCATTTCCATTGCCAGTCCACATTTTTCTTCTTTAGGATATAAATCCCTCATTCTGAATAGCGCAAGCGCGAAGTCGTAAGCGACTTGTTCAAGGTCATTTGGTTTTTTCATAATCTGTCGTTTTTAGACTTAATCGGTCGACAGAGGAATAGGTGATAGGATTGTTAATAACTTTTAAGTGGTGCGGTGGTGAACTGGTGAGTTAAAGAAAAGATGACAGATGAAAAAAGAGATGCTGGATGCTGGATGCCGGATAATTACGAATTACGAACTTTGTGGTTCACAGTGTAATCTCAATGAACCTCTGTGTAACGATATTTATCAATTGGAGCAATGGGTTTGGAGTGTGACTGATAAGTCTGAAGTGTAAAGTGCGAAATATTTCGGACTTCACACCTTATATATTTTTTACTTGAACAGTATTACCTTTTAGTTTTCGACCGATTAATAAAAAAAATTCTATGGATCAGTCAGAGAAGAAACAATTTAACGAACAGATTCGGGAAAGAACCATAATTATGGCAGTGAATGTTCGCAAAATGTTAATGTCAACAGAGGTTAAGTCAATCGACAGGCCCATTATCAATCAACTCATTCGAAGCTCTTCTTCTGTTGCTGCGAATTACAGGTCTGCAACCCGGGGTCGATCGGATGCTGAATTCTATTCGAAAATCTGCATTGTCGTTGAAGAATCGGATGAAACCTTGTTTTGGATAGATTATCTTATAAGAATCAATGTCCTTGAGGAAAAAGAATCTGAACAACTGAGAAACGAAATTGAACAACTTGTCAGACTTTTTTCTTCAATTAAAAGAAAAATGAAGGAAAAGATTGAAACTACGGGAAAGTGTGAAGTGCTAAATGTTAAGTCTTAAGTCCAAAGTGTGAAGTGCGAATTATTTTGGACTTCACACTTTACACTTCGCACTTGAACTTGTACCCGGGATCGGAATCGAACCGATACGAGATTGCTCTCATTGGTTTTTGAGACCAACGCGTCTACCTATTCCGCCACCCGGGCAGGGAGGTGTGGGTTTGAGTGTGATCGAAGTGTGTGTGTGAACTCCTTCCCCTCCCCAGAAGGGGAGGGGTCAGGGGTGGGGCTGGCCACAAAGGTAGAAAATTAACCATAATTACCATAATGACTATAATTACCAATAACTAAAGTAACAATGAATAACTATTGAATAACCATTGAATAACAATCGAAAAACAATCTCTTTCCATTAATTTGGTGACTAACAAAGAATACTTTAATTTCGCAGGCTCATTGTAAATATCCCCAATATGTCCAAAAATGTTAAAATATTCGCAGGCAGAGCTACTCATTACCTGGCTGAGAAGATTGCCATGCGCTATGGAACAGATCTTGGAAGAGTAGTGACGGTTGACTTTTGCGATGGTGAATTTCAACCTTCATTTGAAGAAAATATCAGGGGAAATGACATCTTTATCGTTCAATCAACATTTGCTCCGGCAAATAACCTGATGGAGCTCCTGATGCTGATCGACGCGGCACGGCGGGCTTCTGCACGAAATATTATAGCAGTCATCCCCTATTTCGGGTATGCACGACAGGATAGAAAGGATAAACCCAGGGTTTCGATCGCCTCCAAGATGATCGCAAACCTGTTATCAACTGCAGGCGTTCAACGTGTCATCACCCTCGATCTTCACGCTGATCAGATACAAGGCTTTTTCGATGTCCCTGTGGATCATCTTTATGCTTCCTCCATCTTTGTACCCTACCTGAGAAAACTCAACCTGCCGAACCTTACCATGGCTTCCCCCGATACCGGCGGAACCCGGAGAGTTGCATCATATGCTAAATTCCTGCATTCGGATTTCGTCATCTGTTACAAACAAAGAGGAAAACCGAACGAGGTGGAAAAAATGGCGCTGGTCGGGGATGTGGAGGGCCGCGATGTGGTTCTTGCTGACGATATTATTGACACAGCAGGAACGCTTACAAGAGCCGCACAAGTGATCATGGAAAATGGCGCCAATAGCGTCAGGGCGATCTGCACCCATCCGCTGCTGTCACAGAATTCCTACGAGCGGATCGAGAAATCGGAGTTATTGGAGCTGGTTGTTACAGATACCATTCCGTTGCGGAAAGAAAGCAGCAAGATCAAGGTGCTGTCGACGGCAGAGTTGTTTGCAGAAGTAATAAAAAGAGTAGAATCTCATGAGTCGATTAGTTCGTTATTCAGATTTGATGAGTAGGATTCGGTTTGCTGAGCATTATCAATTTGCCGGCTGATACTCGATACTGGATGCTCGATACTCGATAGAATTTGCTTAGTTAGTCAAAAAAATAATCAACAATCAATAAATCAACAATTTAATAATTTAATATTTTAACAATTAATAATATGAAAACAGTATCATTGAGCGGTTCTCTGAGAGAGAACGTAGGGAAAAAAGATGCTAAAAAACACCGGGTTGAAGGCAAAATTCCTTGTGTATTATACGGAGGCAAGGAACAAATTCACTTTGTTGTTGATGATAAGCAATTCAGGAAGATCATCTTTACCCCGGAAGTATATCTTGTAAAACTTGGGATCGGAGGAACAGAGCACGACACAATTATCCAGGACGTGCAGTATCACCCGGTGACGGATCGGATACTCCATGCTGACTTTCTCGAACTCCCGGCCGATAAACCTGTAACGATCGCCATTCCGGTCAAGATCGAAGGCACCGCCCCCGGTGTCCTGAAAGGCGGACGGTTTATCTTCAAAATGCGTAAGCTGAAGATCAAAGCTATGGCAAAAGATCTTCCGGATTATATAATGATCGGTATTGACACCCTTGAAATCGGCGATTCTGTCAAGGTAAGCGATATAAAAAGAGACGATGTGACCTTCCTTGACCCCCCGAACAGTGTGATTGTCGGCGTAAGAACAGCCCGTGCGGTTATTGAAGAAGTACCTGCCGGTGAAGTTGTTACTGAAGAAGGCGCTGTCCCCGTTGAAGGCGCTCCTGAGAAGAAGGAAGAAGGGAAGAAGGAATAGCATATATTGTGCGGGAATTGCCGGCAGATGCTGGATGCTCGATACTCGATGCTGGATACTCGATGTTTTACTATTGCCTATTGCCTATTGCCTAATGCCTTCTTTGTTACCTGGCATAAGGTATGAATTACGAATAAGAGAATATGAAGTTCCTAATAGCCGGCCTTGGTAACATCGGTGATGAATATGCGAATACACGGCATAACATCGGTTTCATTATTGCGGATGCATTTGCTTACTATTTCAAGGCAAAATTTAAACCCGCACGGTATGCCTCGGTAGCAGAAATTTCATATAAAGGAAGATCATTCATCGTTATCAAGCCGTCTACCTATATGAATTTAAGCGGTAAGGCGGTGAGATACTGGCTGAATAAGGAAAAGATACTTCCCGGGGATTGCCTGGTCATTACCGATGATCTTGCTCTCCCATTAGGCACATTGCGCCTCCGGAAAAAAGGAAGCGACGGGGGACATAACGGTCTGATCAGCATCATTGAACTTCTTGGTACTACTGAATTCCCTCGACTGCGTGTTGGAATAGGAAATGAATTTGCCAAAGGATACCAGGTGGATTATGTTCTAAGCCGGTGGACAAAGGAGGAAGAAAAGATCATACTTCCTCAGATCGACAAGGCGGTAGAGCTCATTAAGAGCTTTGGGACGATTGGTGTAGAAAGAACTATGAACATATATAACACCAAAGGTAATGATTTGGAGGAGATAAAATAGGGATGCTGGATGCCGGATGCCAGGTAAAGTACAAGGCAATAGGCACCAGGCACCAGGCAATAGTAAAACATCGAGTATCCAGCATCGAGTATCCAGCATCTGTTATTAATTCGTAATCCGCTGGTCTTATAGTACTGAGAAATGCGCAATTAAACTGAGAAATCCTTCAGGATTAACTCCCAGCCAGACGATCCCGACAGCGACAATACCCAGTACAAGATGACCCGCGAGAGAAACAGGAGGCAATTTTTCTTCATTGGCAGGCGAAAAAAGCGCGGTTATAACCCGGAGATAATAATACAACCCGATCACACTGTTTATGATCAGGCTGATCACAAGCAGCCACAGGCCGGAATTTATCCCTGTGAACACGATATAGAATTTTGCTATGAACCCTGTTGTTAAAGGTATTCCTGCCAGTGACAGTAAAGAGAGTGTAAATACAATAGCCACCCATGGGCGTTTCCAGAATAACCCCTTATAATTTTCAAGCTTGTCGGCATCGTTCTGCCGGTCTGAAAGGAGGGTGATAACACCGAAAGCGCCGAGAGAGGTAATAATATAAGAAACAATATAAAAGATTGCTGCATGGATACCCGTTTCATTACCGATCAGCAGGGTGACCAGAAGATACCCCATGTTGGCAATGGATGAATAAGCGAGTATCCGTTTTATGTTTTGTTGCCTGAGGGCCAGCAAGTTCCCGACAAACATCGAGAGGATGGCAAGGATCGTGATGATCAGAATAAAGCCGGGATTCTGAAATCCCCGGATGGCAAAGAAAAACCTCAGTAACAGGGCCATGACAGCGCCTTTTGAAACAGTTGCAATATACGTGGTAACAGGAACCGGTGCTCCCTGGTATACGTCGGGTGTCCACATATGAAAAGGAACCAATGCCAGTTTAAACCCGATGCCAACCATCATCATCCCGAAGCCTGTAAACAGAAGGGTTGCGGAATGATCAGCGGAGGACAAAGCCGGGACTATTTTGTCGAATTCGAGGGAACCGGTGTCTAAGTAAATCAATCCCATCCCGAATAATAGAAATGCGGATGAGACGGATGCAAGGATCAGGTATTTTACTCCCGCTTCAATGGAGTGATCGCGGGACCTCCGGTAAGCGATCAGGACATATAGCGAAATACTGAGCATTTCCAAACCAAGGAATAATGTAACAAAATTACTGGCGGCCACTAATAATAGAGAGCCCAGGGAGGCAATAAAAAGAATAATAAAATACTCTTCTTTTTCACTTTCCTGGTACAAAAGGTAATCGTACGATAAAAGTGTGATCAGCAAGCTTGCGAGAATTATTATTCCGGAAAACAGGATGCTGTATTGGTCAAATATAAATAATGTGGATATCCTGCAAGGGATAGCCGGTAAGATGAAAAAGAGGGACAAAAATGCAATACTGAAGGCCGTCAGCGAGAATCCATAAATTACTTTATAGTTCCTTGTAAATGCAATGGTGAGCATCATCAGGATGGGTGCTCCTGCAATGATCATGACCGGTGTAAGACATAAAAAGTCGGAGGGTGACATTTAGGGGATGGGGTTAGTATTTTGGTTAATTGAAACCTGCTCTATTGAATTCAGGGTCTTTATTACAGATGGCTTTGCAGTATTGATCACTGGTTGGGGAAAGAGACCCAACCAAAATACGACAATCACCAGCGAGCCGCAGACGATCTTCTCCCGGATCGAAAGATCCTTCATTTTCCAGACCGTGGCTTCTTTCCCAAGAAAAACCTTCTGGACAATCCTCAGCGAATAGATGGTGGCAGCAACCAGTCCTATGCTTGCCAGGCAGGTCATGAGAATATTTGCCCTGAAAGTCCCGGTGAGGATAAGAAATTCAGCAACAAAATTGGCTAATCCCGGCAAACCGAGCGAGGCCATTGCGAAGATAAGCCCCATGGCCCCCATGACAGGTGTTTGTTTCCATAATCCGCCCATCAGGTTTAAATCACGGGTATGAATTCGTTCCTGGAGCTGTCCGACCAGGATGAACAAAGCCCCTGTGCTTATCGCATGTGCAATGATCTGCATGACCACTCCCTGATATGCGATCGTATTGAAAGCAAACACACCGAGCATGACAAAACCCATATGGCTGACACTGGTATAGGCAACCAGCCGTTTCAAGTCTGTCTGTGCAAAGGCAAGTTTCGCGCCGTATAAGATACCGATCACTCCCAGGATCATCCCTGCCGGTGCAAAACGAACAGATGCTTCAGGAAACAGGGGGATTACAAAACGCAGCAATCCGTAAGCGCCTGTCTTGAGCATAAGGCCTGCCAGAATAACACTGCCGGCCGTCGGGGCTTCCGTATGTGCATCGGGTAACCAGTTATGCAAAGGCACGATAGGCAATTTCACCAGGAAGGCAGCAAGAAACCCGAGCATCAGCAGGAAAGCAATGGGCGCTGACATGGAAGTACCCAGTAATTCCTGGTAATCGAATGTAAAGATCCCTGTGTTCCTTCCATGGATAAAATAGAGGGCAAGTATTGACAAAAACATCAGTAAGCCGCTCGCCTGGGTGTATAAAAAGAATTTGTAGGAGGCATAGGTACGGTTTTCATGCCCCCAGATACCGATCAGAAAATACATGGGGACCAGCATCAATTCCCAGAAGAAATAGAAGAGGAACAGGTCCATCGACAGAAATACACCCGCAATACCTGCCAGGATCCACAATATATTGAAGTGAAAGAAACCCACCCGTTCACGGATCTCTTTCCATGAAATTAAAACAGACAACAACCCGAGAAAAAAGGTAAGCAATAAAAGGAGCAGGCTTAAACCGTCGAGCGCAAGATGCAGGCTGATCCCGAAGGAGGGGATCCAGTTGGTTCTGTAATTTATCAGCCACGCAGTATGACCAAATCCTTCCTGCTTCAGAAAGATGGATAACGTCAGGAGGAGATCTATGGCAATAGCAATGAACGATATAATGCGTGGCAGGATGGAACTCCATTTTCCTGTGATCCATGCAAGCAGTCCGCCAGTCAGTAAGATCAGTATCAGGTCTAATAGTATCATAAGTTCATCATAATTGTCAGAATAAATACAATACCTATAGCAAGTGCCATGACAGCCCATCTTACTTTTCCGTTTTGCATGAGGCTGAGCGCCTTGTTAAAGAAAATTGTAACCATGGCAATGCCTTTGCTGAACAGATCGATGAAATCATTCTTATCAATATCTGCAAGCCAAACCACAGGCTTCACAAATACTATATCATAAACCCGGTCAAATCCCCAGCCGCTATAAAAAAAGTTGCTGATACGGCTTTTGTTAAAAGATCCGGCAAGAGCCGGTTTTTTAAGGTAGAGTACATATGCAAGATAAATACCCGATAGGGATATAACAGATGCAAGCACCTGAAAGACGATTTCGGAAACATTTTCATGTGATAGGATCACAGAAGGAAGCAGGGTATTCAATACGTCAGAGAATAAATGGAAAGACCCCATGGATCCCGGTAATTCAATAAATCCGGCCAGTAAAGAAAAAACGGCAAGGATGACTATAGGAATGACTATTAATTTACCGGGCTGATGATCCGGTTCTGTTTTTGTTTCTCCGAAGAAAGTGATGAATACCATCCGGAAGGTATAGAGAGAGGTGAGGAATGCGCCTACAAATCCGGCAGCCCATAGCCATGGACTACCATTACTTGCGGACCATGCAAACCACAGGATCTGGTCTTTACTGTAAAATCCTGCCGTGATCAACGGTAAAGCTGCCAGTGATGCCGAGCCGATGAGGAAGGTCCAGAAGATGACCGGCATTTTTTTTCGTAATCCTCCCATTTTAAAAATATCATGTTCCTCATGCAGCAAGAGGATCACGGCGCCTCCTGCAAGGAATAAAAGGGCTTTAAAGAAGGCATGGACCATGAAATGGAAAATGGCGGCAGACCAGGCGCCCACCCCGAGGGCCAGGAACATATAACCGATCTGGCTGATGGTGGAATATGCCAGGATACGTTTCAGGTCGTGTTGGGTCAGTGCGCTGAAACCTGCCAATAGCAGGGTGAGTGCACCGATAACCGCAACGGCTGTCTGTACTGCCGGTGCAAGTGCAAAGAGAACATGCGTACGGGCAATCAGGTAAACACCCGCTGTCACCATTGTTGCAGCATGTATAAGGGCGCTCACCGGCGAGGGACCGGCCATGGCATCAGGCAACCAGGTTTGTAATGGTAATTGTGCAGATTTTCCAACTGCGCCTCCGAGTAATAAGGCCGCTGTCAATAAAGCAAGAGGTGAACCCATAGCCCATTTCAGTGATGCCTGCTGCATCAGTTCGTTGATATTCAGTGTACCTAAATTAATGAAGAGAAGAAAAAGGCCGATGATCATTGCGGTGTCGCCTACACGGGTAATAATGAATGCTTTCCGCGCGGCATAACCATTAGCCGGTTCTTTGTACCAGAAGCCGATAAGGAGGTAACTGCACAAGCCTACTCCTTCCCATCCCAGGTACAGAAGCAGCAGGTTGTCTGCCAGTACCAATACCAGCATGGAAAATACAAACAGGTTCATGTATGCGAAGAAGCGTGAAAACCCCTCGTCACCTTTCATGAATTCAACAGAATACACATGGATCAGGAATCCAACGAATGTTACAACAAAGATGAATACCAATGAAAGGGCATCAAGCCGGAACGAAATATTCGCCGTCAATCCTCCGGTATTGATCCATTCCCAAAGGTTAACGGCATAAACTCCATCGGGAGATGGCAATGATAAAAATACCGTTCCGATGATGAGGGTAAGGAGAGCTGAAAGTCCTACCGATCCTGTTCCGATAGTTGCAACTACTTTCCATGGAAGCCTTCCTCCAAAAATGGAGAGAACGAGAAAGCCAAATAATGGCAGAATAGGGATTAATGCAAGTAGTAAGGTCATATGAGTAAAAAGTTTTTTTTCACCGCAGAGACGCAGAGGCGCAGAGAAAAAAATTATTAACTATCATTTTTACTATCTCTAAGTTTACTAAGTTCATCGGCATCCAGTGTTTTGTAATGATGGAACATCTGAAGGATTAGCGCAAGGCCCACAGACACTTCGGCAGCGGCGACGGCAAGGATGAAAATGAACATGACCTGACCGTCGGTCTGACCCCACCGCGAACCGGCGATGATGAACACCAGTCCGGCGCTGTTGAACATGACCTCAATCGACATCAGCATGAAAATAATATTCCTTCGAACCAATAGCCCAATGAGTCCCAAAAGGAATAGTGACGCTGCAAATAAAATCTGTATTTCTATTGGTATCGTAACCATATTCTCAGTTAACTATAGATTTGTATCCGGGGCCTCAGCATGTGTCTCTTCTATTTTCTCCAGAAATCGATGGATAACCTTTTTCTTTTGCCTTCCCAGGTGATATGCACCAACGATTCCCGCAAGCAGAAGCATGGCCGATATCTCTACTCCTAACAGATACGTGGTAAAAAGTGAAATCCCCACCTGTTTGGGGAGTATGATCTGTCCCCTGATCTCCCGGTAATTCATACTTCTCAGCATAGAAAGAAAATCAATCAACAGGATGAAAGCCAGAATAGACGGCAGGATCCACATCCCTGGCCTGAGCCATTTATTTTCCATTTCTTTTTCCAATCCTACATTGAGCATCATGATAACGAAAATAAAGAGAACCATAATAGCGCCGGCATAGACGATTACCTCCAATGCAGCAATGAACGGAGCCCCCAGGATGAAAAAAATGACAGAAATTGAAAGAAGCGATACAATAAGAAACAGGAGCGCATGAATAGCGTTCCTTCCTGAAATGGCCAGCGCAGTTGATACCAGGGCAACCAAAGCTGCAATATAAAAAATCGTATTCATTTTCTTATTTATGGCATTATACTTCTCACATCTACCGGGAGTTCTTCATTTGCTCCCTCTCCTTTCCCTTTCACACCTACGTCTACTCCAGCATTCCTGTAAAAATTATAACCGGGGTATTTACCCTGTCCGTTGATCAGTAAATGCTCTTTCTCATAAACCATATTCTGTCTGTTAAATTCGCCCATTTCAAAATCAGGGATTAACTGTATGGCATAAGTAGGGCATGCTTCCTCGCAAAATCCGCAGTAAATACAGCGTGAAAAATTGATCCTGAAAAATTCGGGGTATCTCCTGCCCAATTCATCTTCCGTAGCCTGTAAAGATATACAGTCCACCGGACAGGCAGCCGCACACAGATAGCAAGCCACGCACCGTTCCTCTCCGTCAGGGTCACGGCTGAGTATTATTCTGCCCCGGTACCTGGGCGGAAGATAGGGCTTCTTTTCAGGGTATAAAATTGTTTCCCGCTTATGAAAAGCATGCAGAAACGTGTACCAGATACTTCTTAATATGCTGAACATGTGCCCCTCCCCCTCATTTTATAAATATCAAAATTGCACCTGTCACTAATGCCCCTCCTCCTTACCCCTTCCCAAATCTGGGAGGGGTGAATTGAATTTATCATTTTATATATATCAAAATAGCTCCGGTCACTAAAATATTTAGTAATGCTAACGGGAGTAATACCTTCCATCCTATTCCCATCAATTGATCATAGCGTGGCCTTGGCAATGAGGCCCTGAGTAATATGAAGAAACAGATAAATATGCCTGTCTTAAGAAAAAACCAGAAAATAGGCGGTAGAAAAGAAGGCCCCAGCCATCCACCGAAAAATAACAGTGTAATAAGGGCTGAGATCAGTGTTACTCCAAGGTACTCGCCTACAAAAAACATCCCGAACTTCATCCCGGAATATTCCGAATGGAACCCTGCTACCAGTTCCCCTTCCGCTTCCGGGATATCGAACGGAAGCCGGTGCGTCTCTGCAATGCCTGCAATCAGGAAGATCACAAACCCTATGAATTGAGGGAATACGAACCAGACATGCCGTTGAGCTTCCACGATCTCACGGAGGTTAAAACTATCAGCCATCATCACCACACCCATCAGGGAAAGTCCCATGAACACTTCATAGGTGAGCATCTGGGCGGAAGCTCTCATGGCTCCCAGCAATGAATACTTATTGTTCGAAGCCCAGCCTCCCAGCACCACGCTATAAACTCCCAGAGATGAGTTCCCAAGGAAAAAGAGAATGGCGATGTTTGAATCAAAGACGTTAAATCCGGGGGCAAAAGGAGTGACGGCAAATGTGAGTAGGATGGTCGCAATCAGGATGCCCGGCGCCAGCACAAATACCGGCTTATCTGCAAACGGCGGTACCCAGTCTTCCTTGAAGAAGATCTTGATCATATCAGCCAGCACCTGTAAAAGGCCGAAAGGTCCTACGCGGTTGGGGCCGTACCGGTCCTGCCATAAGGCCAGTAACCGGCGTTCCACCCAGATCAATCCGGCAGCGATCGTCAAGACGATCAGTAATACTCCGGCTATTATCAAAAGATAAGTCATTTGTTTTTCGTTTATCGCCCCACCGGTCTCAGTGAGGGTTTGAAGTTTTTCATCTATTTTCCCTACTATTATCTATATAAAATACCTAAGCAAATACCTAATAGTATCTACTACCTTGTTCCACACATAGATTAATAGCATATTTGCACATGATTAAAGGTTAAGGATTTCTTGTATTAATTCCATATTGAATTTGCCAAAAATAGATGTTTCATTTATATCTTCCTTTTTAATAATAAATTTATCCCTTGTAAGATAGCTATTTTCTAAATCAAATAAAGTCTGATTTTTCAAGAGTCAATCCTCCTTTATTTTCAAATTAACATAACGATTTGCTTTTGTAATCATTCTGACAATACAATAATTTTCTGAAGTTATTGCGTTATGAGAAAATTCTTCAACTGGAAAGTAATGACGATAAGGGACTGAATCTAGTAAAATATCAACTGAAACATCATCAATAATATTTCCTTTAGCATCATATGTTTCGGACTCCGGAGTCAGAACTTTCCTTAATGAATTTCGGTTTTGCTTAAATCCTCGTACTTGGCCAACTTCAATATTTAACATATTGTCGATCTTAAAAACAAATGCAATAATTTATCAAATTCGATTATTTAGCTTTTTCTTTTCTAAATTCATTTCTTAGAAGGGAGTATAGAATTAATCGACCAATAAACTTCACAACTTCAGGATTAGTTATATTAGTACTATCTTTTAGATTAAATTTACCAAGAAAAATCTTTCCATCTTTAATTAAATGAGGTGCTTTCTTCTCAATGAAATTCATTACATCTATTTTTTTTTGTGGGTGTGTTCCTATGGTCATTCGCCCATCATGATTTATTAAGAAATCTTCTGTTTTAGTATCAAATGATAAATATTTATCCAAACGCATTTCTATCGAATGGTTCTTTTTATCATAATCGTCAAGACCGACAAGAAGATATGTACCTTGGTACATTGAATAAATTGAGAAACTTATTACTTGATTTTCCCCAGATAAATCTTTTATTACTAAGTATCTGTAAATACCCGATAAAGAACCGGTCGGATAACCAAATTTATCTCTCCTAAAGCCTGGGTCATCAACGATTTTTATTCCTTCTAATTTCATCGGTTCAAATTCCCAATTTATATTATAAAACATATCAAACAATTTTAAAATATAGGGGAAAAGTTCCTTTGTTGTTGATTTCCCTGTTAAATTAGTAATCTCAGTAATCTTTTTTTGGGCCCATTTTACCCATTTGTCATCTTTGAGAAGCTCATAGGGTACATTTGAAAAATAACCAGAGTACCCCATTATTATTTCAGTTTTTTTTAACTTGCCATCTTTTTTATAAGAGAAAGAATATAAATCAAACGGTTTTTCAATTTTTTTTGGTTTAATGTTCTGGCTTTTCAGAAGTTTACGATAATCAGGTAAATTCTTAATCTCAATGTATTTTTTACTCATTAAATCCTTCTGTGATATTATTATATCAATCCCATTTGTAATTATCTTTACATCGGAATTAAAAATTTTATTATATCTTTCTATTTGATCTTCGACGAAATAGTAATCAATTATTTCATTTGGCTCTTTGCATTCAATTAATAACAAAGAATCTCTTTTTTTGGATAGATAAGAAGGTTCTTTAAATACAACAATATCAGCTCTCCCTTTTATACCTTTTTTGAAATGTTCAAGTGGTACTTCGACTTCAAATAATTCTTCAGGATAATTAAGATCTTTGATCAGTTTTTTTATTAGTGCTTGTCGAACTTTTTCTTCTTCCGTAACTTGAACGAAATGTTTTCTAATTTGGCATAAAAAGTATTGTTTCCCTTTTCTAATATATACTTTGGGAAGATTCTTTTTTGATAAATCCAGTTTCATAACATTTGTTTTAGGTAAACAACATAGTTTTCTATTCTCTATTATCTTCTAATTTAATATGCGTATTTACTTTTTGTATGTTTCAATCAAATGTTGTCCTTGGTTTTCTATTTCGGGGAATAATGAACTTTGATTAATACCAATCAAAGACAGATCCTTAAGTATTTTATCTTTCTCGTTGAATGGAATCGTAAGATGTAAACATTTCTCAGTTTTATTTAGAACCCAATCCCATGAAACTTCTGCTGGTAGTTCTTTTTTCGCATAAATACCAAAAATCAAAAAAGCACCGCTTTGATGTAAAATTCTGGGATTATCAAGTTTTACTTTAACAACAAAAACGTCTTCTAAATGCTTTGGGTTTACTAAGTTTTGAAAATAAGATTTCTCTTCTTTTATTTCGTGAATCAAATATTGTATTGAACTTGTTTCATTAAATTCAGGTATTGATTTTGCAGAAGTGTCAATCGTAAAATTTGCAGGTCGCTTGGAAACATTTGCTAAAACACTTACTGTATCACTATCGTAAAATCTAATGTGGTCATTGGGAATTTGAAGAAAAACAACTTCACCATTTTTGTCTTTGTCTTTGTTACAAGCAAAATATAGTGCAACTAATGGATTTGATGTTATATCTAAAAGTCTAGTCGGAACACCATAATGTTGCATTTTTACTAGTTTTTCAACTGTTGATTTACAATTTAAAAATTCGTGAGGTGTCCTTATAATTGCTTCTTTGAAAATATTATCTTCATTGTCAATTAATCCTTGACGATAAATTTTTGGAACTAATTTAAAAGTATTATCTGAATGTCCACGATAATAGTTTTCAAATCCTTTCTTAGACCCTATCGCCTTAATTGTTGTAATAAAGTCTGTTATTTCCATAAGGGGTTTTCTATGCTTGAAAGTAGCAGTGATTTACTGTTTTGAATTTCTGCTTCTTTAAAATGTATATTAACAAGAATATATTCTTTCAATCAATACTCCGTTAAAAATTCATGCAGCTAACCTCCCGATATTCAAGCACTCTTTATAGAGGCTTTTGTATTTTTCACAACTCATGTCGAGAGCTAACTTTGAAAAAATAAAATCTGTTATAAA
>CAIYUC010000001.1 GCA_903929315.1 uncultured Bacteroidales bacterium | reverse complement strand
TCACTATTGTTGTATCTATAGGGCTCATACCAAACGTATTCTGCAAATTTGGATCTATTAGCCCAAGCTCTTCGGGGGTTTTCGTATTCTTCAGATCCATGAAATAATTTCTCACTACACCATCTTTCCATGAATTATCAAGTTTTGAAGCTGGTATAACCGGCATATCCCGTAATGGGGGGGAAATATCAAAATACGTTGGTTTTACCACCGTAACTTTAGAAACTTCCTTCTGTCCAAAAGCGAGATTCATGCTAAATAAAAGAAAAAGAAAAAAGTAAATGGATGTTTTCATAGGATACCTGTTAAATTTTCACAAAATTAATGGAAATTAGTGTTGGTTATGTTCTTTATTGAAAGAATTTTGCAAAATAAATATAATTTATCCTGGAAATGAATTAATTCAGCCAGTTTTCATTACTTTTAACTGCTCATTTAATTCCCATCCCTATGAACATAGTTATAACCGGAGCCAGTAAAGGAATCGGACCGGAAATCATAAAAATTCTTTGCAAACATAAAGGAAATCAGATTGTAGCTATTTCACGCAATGGAGAAGGTTTGCGTAAGCTTGTCAATGAAAGTATGAAGGTTCATGCTGATGCAAAGATCCTTCCCTGTGAGTTTGATCTGTCGCAGTTTGACTTTTACCCTTATCTTCTACAAAAAATAGAAAAATTCATTCATTCAATTGATGTCCTTATCAATAATGCCGGGAAACTTGTGAACAAACCCTTTGAAAAAATTGAACCGCAGGATTATGATGATATTTTTAACGTAAATGTAAAAAGTGTTTTTTTTCTTACTCAACTGTTATTGCCGATCATTAACAAAGGGGGACATATTGTTAATATCGGGAGTGGTGGTGGTTTCCAGGGAAGTAAAAAATTCGGGGGACTTGCGGCTTACAGCGCCAGCAAGGGAGCGGTTGCTATTTTAAGCGAATCGCTTGCGGAAGAATTGCAGGAACGTGAGATCAGCGTTAATTGCCTTGCCTTGGGTGCGGTTCAGACAGAGATGTTCAAAGAGGCATTTCCGGGAAAAAGAGCCTTGTTAACACCCCAGCAGATGGCCGAGTTTATTGCTGATTTTGCAGTGACGGGACAAAAATACTTTAATGGGAAGATCCTGCCGGTGTCGGCATCAGTTCCTTAGAAAGTGAAGAGTGAAGGGTAAAAATCGATACTCGATACTCGATACTGGATACTTTTATAAATAGTCCACACTTTTCAGCGAACCATTGGTAAACGGCGCAATCGCCCGGTTGTAAATGCCATGTACATATGCGATGGTCATTCCATAATTTGATACCGGCACCCCGGCATCTACGGCAGGTTTGAGGCGACTGATGAGTTGCTTGCGGGTGATCATGCAACTCCCGCATTGAATCACCATAGCATAATCTTTCATTTCTCCCGGAATTTCGCTTAAACCGGCGACCACTTCAAATTTTAGTTTTTTCCCGGTAAAATTCGAAATCCATCGCGGGATCTTGATTCTTCCTATATCATCACAGGAAACATGATGTGTGCATGATTCGAGGATAAGAACCCGGTCGCCGTCTTTCAATCTGGAGATATAGGGCGTCCCTTTAAGATAATGATCAAAATCTCCTTTCTGCCGTGCCAGGACTATACTGAAGCTGGTAAGCGGAATATCCTTTGGCACCGATGCATCCGCTTTGGGAAATACCTGGCTGTCAGTAATGACAAGAGCAGGTTTCGGATTCATTTTCCGGATGAAAGCATCCACTTCCCGTTCCTTGCATACGACGACAATCCCGTCATGATCCAGGACATCGCGGATCACCTGGACCTGTGGCAGGATCATCCTGCCTTCCGGCGCTTCGATATCGATGGGTGTGATCAGTAAGACAACATCCCCGTATGAGATCAGATCGCCGACGAGCGTTCTCTTTGTATAAGCGGTTTCGGGCATTTGTTCATAGATGGCAGAAATGATCTTCTCAATATTCTCAG
The DNA here is from genome assembly GCA_903929315.1 of uncultured Bacteroidales bacterium. Taxonomy (GTDB): domain Bacteria; phylum Bacteroidota; class Bacteroidia; order Bacteroidales; family FEN-979; genus CAIYUC01. The sequence goes on along the minus strand of CAIYUC010000001.1, from coordinate 1,301 downwards.
GATAATGAGCGCTGAAATCAATGACCGGAACGGAGTATTTGTCACGGAGGACTTTTGACAGATTCGATTTTATAGGTTGCTCGTCGGATTTGTTGTGAATGATGATAAAAGGGACATCCTGGTTTTGAAAATCCCGTATAAGATTTGCCTCCACTTCATCAAAAACATTGTGTGCGATCAGAAGAATAGCCAGGTCAATGATCTTCAATGTTTCTTTTGATTTTGCCATGCGCTTGTTACCCAGCTCACCGGAATCGTCGATTCCGGCGGTGTCAATCATGATCACCGGGCCCAAACCTGCAATTTCGATGGATTTTTTAACAGGATCGGTGGTGGTTCCGGGAACATCTGAAACGATTGCGATTTCCTGACCGGTCATAGTGTTGATGAAAGAACTTTTACCGTTATTCCTTCTTCCGAAAATACCGATATGCGGTTTTGTATCTCGTCCTTTTGTCATCATCGGTAACTAACTATTACATGTTAACAAAATCGTGTGCAGTCAGCCGGAATTAATCTATCAGTTCATTCAATGTATATCCTAATTTTAAAAGATTATCCGGTGAAAGAAGCGTTTTCATTTTCTGATCATCCAGCAATTGTAATTTATCATTGGCCTGAAAAACATTCAAACCGGTGCCTTTCATTTCTCTAGCCAGTAAAGATGCCTTATTATAGCCGATAAAGGGGATCAAAGCTGTGGTAATGGAGGGACTTGAGAAAAGCTTCTCCGCACTGGTTTTACTATTTATGACCAGTCCTTCAAAAAGGTTATCCTTCAATGTATGACCGGCGGCAATGAGTAGTTTAAGACTTTCGATCATAGCACAACCAATAACGGGAAGATAAGCATTCAATTCCAGGCAACCTGCTCCACAGAGTGCAGTGATGAGAACATCATTGGCGTATATTTTATGAGCTACGCTGATCACGAATTCGGGTATGACAGGATTGATCTTGCCAGGCATGATGGAGCTCCCGACTTGTTTTTGCGGGATTCCGATTTCTTTCCGGTTCATGAGGTCAGATGCGAGAAGGCGTAGATCGGAAACCATCTTTTCAAGATTTACCGCATGAGCCTTCAGAATGGCATGCACTTCCACGAGTGCATCCAAATTACTGGTTGCATCCGCAAGATTTTCACTGCGGGTCACAGGCAATCCGGTAAGTATCTGAAGCCGGCTGATGACTTCCATAATGAAAAACCGGGGGATGGCTAATCCCGTACCGGTAGCACCTCCGCCAAGATTAACCAGCTTGATCCGTTCAAAACATTTTGAAACCCTCCACCAGTCGCGTGA